>CAIYPG010000127.1 GCA_903928055.1 uncultured beta proteobacterium
CGGAGCATATCCTTTACTTGCGATGCAGGTGGTAGAGACGGGCGACAACAGCCTTCATGGCGTCGTCTTCGTCCTGATTGAGCGCCTGGGTGGGAGCATGCATGAGCTTGCCGGTCAGTCCGTGTGACAGCGCCTCCAGCACGACGGCAGGGTCGTCGCCGCGCGCCAGCTGCTTCAGCGCTCGCTCCAGTTCGCCGCGGCGCGCATCCTCGGCACTGTCGCGCAGCGCCCGGATCAACGGCACGTTTTCGCGGGCGCGCATCCAGTGCATGAAGGAGCCGACCTGGGTTTCGATGATGGCCTCGGCCTGCGCCACCGCAGACTGGCGCGCATCCACGCCTTCGCGCACCAGCTCGGCAAGATCGTCGACGGTGTACAGGAAGATATCGTCCATTTCAGCCACTTCCGGCTCGATGTCGCGCGGCACCGCGAGATCGACCATGAACATCGGACGGTGACGGCGGGCGCGGACAACGCGCTCCATGGTGCCCTTGCCAAGAATGGGGAGCGAACTCGCAGTACAGGACACCACGATGTCGTATTCATGCAGGAAGTCGGGCAGATCGCGCAATTCCATGGCGCGCGCACCAAAACGCTGCGCCAGGTGCTCGGCACGTTCCAGCGTGCGGTTCGCAAAGGCCATGCTGCGCGGATGCTGGGCGGCGAAATGCGTGGCACACAACTCGACCATTTCGCCGGCGCCAATGAACAGCAGTTTCTGGTCAGTGAGTCCGGGGAATATGCGCAATGCCAGCTTCACCGACGCCGCTGCCATGGATACTACATTCGCGCCGATCGCCGTGTTCGTGCGCACCTCCTTTGCCACCGCAAAGGAACGCTGGAACAGGCGGTTCAATGTCGTGCCCAGCGTGCCCGCGGCTTCGGCAGAGCGCACCGCATCCTTCATCTGTCCGAGGATCTGCGGTTCGCCCAGCACCATGGAGTCCAGGCCCGAAGCAACGCGAAAGGCATGACGCACCGACTGCGAGGCGTCCAGCGTGTAGGTGTGGCCCTTCAATTCCTGCGAACTCAGGTGGTGGTGGCCGGCCAGCCATTCCAGCGCCTCGCGCGGTTCGCCCGCAGCGCAATACAGTTCGGTACGGTTGCAGGTCGAGAGAATGGCCGCTTCACTCACCGGCCGCGCGCGTTTGAACTCTGTCAGCACGCTTTGCAGTTGCTCAGCGGCGAACGCCACCCGCTCGCGGATCGCGATGGGTGCACTATCGTGGTTCAGGCCGAGAGTGAACAACTGCATGGGCCGCTGGCGTTGTGCCGTTCCGGGGGCAGCGTGCCATCGGAGCGGGGAAACGCTAAGTAGTTGGCAACAGGCAGTATTATACGCGGCCACCCCCTGAAAACGGCTCCGTGCAAGCAATAACGACAGGCCATTTGCAGGGGGATTGATGCAAATCAACCCCGGGGGAGCCTCCGCTTTCCCAAGTCCTGCAAGGTTTCATCGCCATGCGTATCAGCAGCGCGTTTGACAGTGGTTCCATTGAAGTTGTTGATATCCATCCTGAAGGGGCCATCAGGCTCAACCTGCGGCGCGACCATGTCAGCGATCCTTCCGTGGAAATCCGCCAGTGGTTCCACTTCCGGTTGCAGGGCGCGCGCTGCAGGGCCGTGACGCTGTGCATCCTCAATGCCGGCGCGGCCACCTATCCGGCCGGCTGGAAGGACTATCAGGCCTGCGCGAGCTACGATCGAGTGAACTGGTTCCGGGTGTCCACGGGCTTTGATGGCACGGTGATGACGATCAGTCACACGCCAACGCGCGACAGCATCTATTACGCCTACTTCGAGCCCTATTCCTGGGAACGCCACCTTGAGTTGCTGGGCCGCGCCGAAGACTCGCCGCTGGCAAGCGTGGACGACCTGGGCGCAACTCCTGAAGGTCGTGACCTGAATCGCGTGCGCATCGGCAGTGGCGCTGGTGGAAAGAAACAGATCTGGATCACCGCGCGGCAGCATCCGGGCGAGACCATGGCCGAGTGGCTGGTCGAGGGCATGATCGAACGCCTGCTCGACGGCAACGATCCCGCATCGAAAAAACTGCTGGCCGCAGCCGACTTCCATATCGTGCCGAACATGAACCCCGACGGCAGCGTCAACGGCAACCTGCGCGTCAGCACCACCGGTGCAAACCTGAATCGCGAATGGGTATCACCCTCCGAGGAGCGCAGCCCGGAAGTGCTGCGGGTGCGCAACGAAATGGAACGCACCGGCTGCGATTTCTTCCTCGACGTGCATGGCGACGAGATCATTCCGTATGTGTTTGCCGCAGGCTGCGAAATGCTGCCCTCCTCCACCGCAGCACAGAACGCCGCGCAGCAACGCTACCTTGACGCCCTGGTACGCGCCGCACCGGACTTCCAATTGGAACATGGCTACCCGGCAGGTCGTTATTCCGAAGATGCACTGAAACTCGCCAGCAAGTGGGTCGGCCACCGCTTCGGCTGCATCAGCCTGACACTGGAATTGCCGTTCAAGGACAACTTCAATCGTCCGGATGCGGTGACAGGGTGGAACGGAGCACGTTCCAAGGTGCTCGGGGGACAGGTATTAGTTGCACTGGCGGAGACGATCGGGCGATAAGTCGTCATCCCCGCGCAAGCGGGAATCCAGCCCTTTCCCTTCTGCTAACTTTTCTTTTCGCCTTTCGGCGACCTCCTTTCTCTTGCACAAGCAAGAGAAAGGAGGCAAAGAGAAGCACACCCCGGGCCTCGCTCCTACGCTTCGCTACGGAGTGCCCTGCGCTGCGCGCCGCCCTCGGGTGCGCCGGAGCGCAGAGCAGGGGTCCCGCGTAGCGGGGATGCGGCCGCGCAGGCCCACATGGTCACGCGGGACGAAGGCGCACCCCTGTCCCGCTCCCGGGTCGCATCCAAGCGCGTTGCGCTTGGAAACCTGCTCCGCCGTACGCGTGACCTGCGGAACTCGCCGTCTTCGCTTCGCTCGCGGCTCAGACTTCGCTTCGCTCGCGGCTCAGACAGTCCTCGCGGAAAACTCCTCGGCTCGCTGCGCTTCTCGGCGTCACCAAAGGGGAAGTTCAACAACACACCCTGGGTTTGCTATGGCCTTGGGACCTTAAATTCTCTTGGGGACACAAATGAAACTGCGGGATGATCCGCGCGTGAGCGCGGATTCAATCCCGCAGAAATAAGCCGGCGCGTAGCTTCCGGGCTTATTCGATCTTTGCCTTCGCCCGCAGATCCCCCATCATCTTCTGGAACTCCTGCTGCTGCATGGCCTTCATCAGTTGTGGCTTGACCTGTTCGAACGGCGGGAACTGGGTGGTACGCACGTCGTCCAGCCGGATGACATGCCAGCCAAACTGGGACTGCACGGGGGCATCGGTGACCTTGCCCTTTTCGAGTTTCACCAGTGCGTCGGCGAACGGCTTGACGTAATTGCCGGGCGCGGCCCAGTCGAGGTCTCCGCCGCGATCCTTTGATCCGGGATCCTTGGATTGTTTCGCCAGGTCCTCGAACTTCTCGCCTTTTTTCAGCTTGTCGGTGATTTCCTTGGCGGCTGCTTCGGTGTCCACCAGGATATGGCGTGCCTTGTATTCCTTTTCGCCACGCTGGGCCTTGACTGACTCATATTGCGCCTTGAGCGCATCATCCTTGATGGGATGCGACTTCAGGTAATCGGTGAACAGCGCGCGCGTCAGGATTTCCTGCCGGGCAAGATCAACCTCGATCTGGACATCAGCGGTTTTTGCCATGCCTTTGCGCTCGGCTTCCTGCGCCGCCACTTCCTGGTCAATCATGCGCTCGAGGATGGCCTGGCGTATCTGTTCGTTATCCGGCTGGCCCTGTGCAGCCCGCTGCTTGATAATGAATTCCAAGCGCGCCTTGGAGATGGGCTTGCCGTTGACGGTCACCGGCTTGGAGGCGGCAGCCGGGGCTTGGGCGCCCGGCGGCGTGACGCCCGGGATGCTGGGCGCAGGTTTGCTGGTTTGCGCAGAAGCGAGGGGGGCGGCCGCGGCCAGAATCAGCGCGAAAGCCAGATGCGAGATGGTTGATTTCATGACAATTCCTGTGTTTTGGAGCAAAAAAGGATCATAGCTCATCCGGGGTGTGCGCGTTGATGGCGAGTGCATGGATTTCGTGCAGCATTAACGGTTTCAGCACCGCATAGATCATGCGATGCCTTTCGACGCGGCTCTTGCCGGCAAAGTTCCGGGATACGACGGTGAGATGGAAATGCCCGCCACCCGATGCCGCCCCGGCGTGGCCGGCATGTTCGGCGGAGTCATCGGCAATGTCGACGGCTTCCGGAGCGAGAACTGCGAGGTGCTGGCGCATGCGCGTGGCAAGGTCAGCCTGGGTAGGCGTTGCCGGACCGGTCACGGCTGCGGCTTGTCCTGGATGTAGCGCGACAGGTACACGGCCTGTCCGACCACAAATGCCAGCATCAGCCCCATGCCGCCGAACAGCTTGAAGGTGACCCAGGTGTCGGTCGGGTAATTGAAGGCGATGTAGACGTTTGCGCAGCCCATCACTGCAAAAAAGGCCGCCCAGGCCCAATTGAGCTTTTTCCATACCGGCTCGGGCAATTCCATCTGCGCGCCCATCATTGAGCGGATCAGGTTCTTTCCGGTCAGCAAAGGCGAACCGGCCAGGGCCAGCGCAAACAGCCAGTACAGCACGGTGGGCTTCCACTTGATGAAGGTGTCGTTGTGGGCCAGCAAGGTGGCGCCGCCGAACAGCACGATCACGCCCAGGCTGACCCATTGCATGGGCTCGACCTTGCC
>CAIYPG010000128.1 GCA_903928055.1 uncultured beta proteobacterium
CACGTTCAAAACAGACGAAAGGAGGCGAAGCGACGGCCGCCTACATAGACTTATCCACAACAACGTAGCAGAATTCTTCCTTAAACCAGTGGCTCAGAATTCAGCATGAACACTGGCCCAGTTTGCTCCGTGAATCAACATCTTAGCAATGATGATGATGTTCGTATTCACGCCGAGCCCGGCAAAAGCAGGCCGAAGTGTACCTTAACCCGACAGCTTATTCGTTGATATTGCCTGCGGCAGGCCCATTAAAAATATCGGCTACCTGTGTGAATCATAAGTCTTTTTGCCTCCCAAGACAATCGTAAATATACTCGTGCCTCGCTTGAACCACTAAGATGCCGGAGTCGCTTCCGACCGAAAAGCGCCTGATGCCCCTCCTCATCCCAAAAGACATGCCCCCGTTTCCAGAGATCGCCTTCATCGGAGCGGGCAGATTGGCCAGTGGACTCGCCATGGCCCTTTCCGTCCGTGGCATACCCGTGCTGGCCGTGGCAAGCCGCTCCACAGGGTCCGCCCGCAGCCTCGCCGCCCGGTCACCCGGGTGCAGGGTCATGGAGGCACAGCAGGCGGTGGATGCCGCCAATCTGGTGTTTGTCACCGTGCCCGACGACGCCATTGCCGGCATAGCCGCGCAACTGCACTGGCGCGCGGGCATGGCCGTCGTGCATTGCAGCGGCGCCACCGAACTCGACGCGCTGGCGCCTGTCGCAGCAGCCGGCGCACGCGTGGGCGGATTCCATCCGTTGCAGACGTTCACCGATCCGGAAGCCGCCCTCGCCTCGCTCTCCGGATGCACGATTTCGGTCGAAGCCGAACCACCGCTGCTGGACACCCTGCAGCAGCTGGCCGCCGCCATCGGCTGCCGTTCCATCCGCCTGCCGGCCGGCTGCCGCGCCCGCTACCACGCCTCGGGCGGCTACGCCTCGCAGTTCGTGAACGTGTTGTTGCGCGAAGCGACGGACATCTGGAAGACCTTCGGCATCAGCGAAGCCGATGCAGTGAGCGCGCTGCTGCCGCTGCTGAAGGGGACGATTGCATCCATCGAAAGCGCGGGCGTCGCCCAGGGCATGCCGGGGCCGGTATCACGCGGTGACGTCGGCACGGTGAAGCGGCATGTCGAGGGACTGGCGGAAATCCGCAACGCCGCAGGCGATGAGGCCCTTGACCTGTATTGCGAACTGGCGCGACGGACAATCGCGCTGGCCGTGGAACGGGGCAGTCTGGGAGCGGACAAGGCAGAGGAATTGAGGAAGATACTCACTCAGGGATAGTGATCCATTGCATTGATCTGCGCTGTCCTGCCGCAAGTCGTTCGACAAGCCCGGGCCGAACGGCAGTACGGTACGAAAGGGTCAGAACGGAAAAAACTAGGCTCGCTTCGCCATCGCGGCGAAACCCCGCTCGAGATCGGCGATCAGGTCGGCCGGATCTTCAAGGCCGACGTGCAGCCGCAGCAGGGGGCCGGCAAACCGGCGCGACGTTGCAGTCCGCGTGAATTTCGCCGGCACGATCAGGCTCTCGTAGCCGCCCCAGCTCGCGCCGATGCCGAACAACCGCAGGCCGTCGACAAACGCCGCCGCCGCCGCCTTCGGCACGGGCTGCAACTCCATGCCGAACAGGCCGCAGGCACCGGTGAAGTCGCGCGTCCACAGCGCATGCCCCGGATCGTCCGGCAGCGCCGGATGCAGCACGCGCTTCACTTCGGGCCGGCCCTGCAGCCATTCGGCCACCGCAATGCCGCCGGACTGGTGCGCACGCAGGCGCACGCCCAGGGTACGCAGGCCGCGCAGCGCCAGGTAACAGTCATCCGGGCTGACGGAATATCCATAATCGGCCACGGTATCGCGCACCGGCCGCCACCAGCGCTCGGTCGTGGCAATGCTCCCGAGCAGCACATCGGAATGCCCGGAGATGTATTTCGTGCCGGCCTGGATCGACAGGTCCACACCGTGGGCCAGCGCATCGAAGAAATACGGCGTGGCCCAGGTGTTGTCCATGAGCACCGCAGCACCATGAGCATGTGCAACGGATGCAATCGCCGGAATGTCCTGCATCTCGAAGGTAAGCGAACCAGGCGCCTCGCAGAACACCGCGCGGGTATTCGGGCGCAGCAGCGACTGGATGCCGGCACCGATGAGCGAATCGTAATAGGTGGTTTCCACGCCGAAGCGCTTCAGGTGAACGTCGCAGAACTTGCGCGTCGGCCCGTAGGCGCTGTCTGCCACCAGCAGGTGGTCGCCGCTCTTCACGCAGGCGAGCAGCGCCGTGGTGATGGCGGCAAGGCCTGAGGGCAGCAGGATGGGGCGACGGCAGCCTTCCAGCGCGCCCAGCGCCTCTTCGAGTGCGAAGGCAGTATGCGTGCCGTGCAGACCGTAGGTCAGGCCCTCGAAACGGTCCGCGCTCCATGAAGCTTCATATTCGGCCAGGCGCGGATGCAGGATCGTGGAAGCGCGCTCGACCGGGGGATTGACCAGTCCGCCGCGGCCGCGGCCGCTGTGGACCAGCAGCGTGTCCTTGCCGGGCGCACGCTTCCTTGCGATCCGCTTCACGGCAGGCTTTGTCACGGCGCGCGCCTTGGCTGTCCCGCGAGTCATGCGGCAGCACCATCGGCAGCGGCTGGCGGCGCATCCACCGTTTCGACGCGATCGCGCCCCAGCGCCTTGGCCTGGTACAGCGCACGGTCGGCGCGCTCCATGGTCTGGGCAAAATCGCTGTCGTCCGGCGAGGCCAGCGTGAGTCCGATGCTCACGGTCACCGAAAATTCGCCGGCTCTGCCCTGGAAGCGGAGCCGCGACACCGCGGCACGCAGGCGCTCCGCAGCCTGGCCCGCCATGCTCGCCGGCATCTCCGGCAGCACGGCGCAGAACTCCTCGCCGCCGGTGCGGCCCAGCACATCCTGCTCGCGCAGGACGCCGGTCCAGGCTGCAGCGCAGCCGCGCAGCACCGTGTCGCCGACGGCGTGGCCATGCGTATCGTTGACGCGTTTGAAATGGTCGAGGTCCAGCACCAGTACGGCGGCCGGCCGGCCATAGCGCCGCGCCCGGCTGATCTCACGCTGCGCCAGTTCGAGGAAGGCACGCCGGCTCATGACGCCGGTCAGGCTGTCGGTGGCTTCCATGCGGCGCAATTCATCCTGTGCACCCTGCAGCGCGCGCTGCGAGCGCTGCATCAGCCAGGTGAATCCCAGCGCCAGCAGGGTGACGAATGCGGATGTCATGAGCACGATGCGCTTGCGCCACTCGTACAGGCTGAACAGATCGGCCATTCCGCGTGTGACCAGCACCGTGACGGGATAATCCGCAATGCGCTCATAACTGATCAGGCGCGGCACGCCGTCGGTGACGATGCCATCGGAGATGAAAGTACCCCGCTGCTTCAAGCCGTAATCGCTCTTGAAGAACGGCGACTTGCTCACGTCCAGTCCGATCAGTTTGGTATCAAACGGCGTGCGCGACAGCGTAATGCCGTCGGTACGCACAAAGGTGACGGTGCCATTGGGCTTGATCCGCATCTGATCGTGCAATGCACCCAGCCGGTCCAGTTCGATGGCGGCAAACACCACCTGGATACCGGCGACCGGCTTCTCCAGCCGCCAGGAAATCGGCAGGCCCCACTTGCCCGTGACACGGCTCAATACCGGATCGCCGATATAGAGTTTTCGCGCGCCCTTGTCCTGTTGCGCCTGAAAATAGGGCCGGTCCCTGACGTCGACCGGCGGCTGGTTCCGGTCCGAAGGGATGTAGAACAGATGGCCGTCGACCGACACCATGCGCGGATCGATCAGGCCACCCGAAGCCCGGCGCAACTCATCCACCATGGCGGCAAAACGCGCGTCGCTGCGCGGGTCAATGTGCGGATTGGCCTGCAGCCAGTGGTCGATGAGCCGCAGGGCCGTTTCAGCGTTCCTGAACATGCCGGTTGCATGCTGGGCCACGGCGCTGGTCAACTGGACCAGTTCCTTTTCGCCATCATCGAGAAGGCGTTGCTTCTGGATCGTCGATACCGCGATCACCAGCGTCCACAGCAGGACCAGCAGCATGCCGACGACTGCCGGCAAGCCCCATTTTTGAAGGGCGCGCGAGTGCGGGTCGACTTTTGGCGACGGAATAGACCGCCGCTCAGCATTTGACTGTGTCTGCAACGATGAACTTCTCTCGGGAAAAACCGTGGAAATCATACGCTCAAAACGAGAGCGCCCGCCGAAGCGGGCGCCCGCAATGCCAAGACGGGCGCTCAGGCTGGAAGCATCTGGACCATCAAAGCCGCGCCCGTGATCGCGATCGGCACACCGGCCAGTCGCAACCGCAAAGCGTTGTTGCGCAGGCCCGCCCCGATTGCAACTCCGGTGATATGCAGCAGCGCCGTGACCAGCGTAAAGCCCGCCATCCAGGTCGCAACCGAAGCACCGCCCGGGCTGAACTCCGCACCGTGGGCAATTCCATGGAATACCGCAAAAGCGGCGACCAGAGGCAGCACGGCCAGGCTGGCGCGGGCGCGCAGGGCCACCAGCAGGCCGAACACCAGCACCGAAGCGGCTATCAGGGGCTCCACGAACGGCACCGATACGCCGGACAGCCCGAGCAACGCGCCAGCCAGCATGGCGGCAATGAAAACCAGGGGCGCCGGCCACAGAACATTGGCTTTCCCGTCGTGGCGGGATTGCGCCGCCCATACGCCCACCGCCAGCATTGCCAACACATGGTCCAGGCCCAGCAGCGGATGCGAAAAGCCGGCAGCAAAGCCGGTGATCTCCCCATGACCTGGATGCGCCGAGGCGGAAGCGGACACGACCAGCGCGGCAATGCCCATCACAAAGCGGGAAGTAACAAAGCGGGGGGTGATCCGGAATTTCATGCGAGGCTCCTTGGTCGTGGGTTCATGCAGCTTGCGTGGTCTGGGCAAACAGGCCCTGTGTTTCGATGAAACGGATGATGACGTCCAGCCCCTGCCCGGTCTTCAGGTTGGAAAACACGAACGGCCGCGCCACGCGCATTTTGCGGGCATCGCGATCCATCACTTCCAGCGAAGCGCCCACCATGGGCGCGAGGTCGATCTTGTTGATGACCAACAGGTCGGATTTCATGATGCCGGGCCCGCCCTTGCGCGGAATCTTGTCGCCCGCTGCGACGTCGATCACGTACAGCGTGAGGTCGGACAGTTCCGGGCTGAAGGTGGCGGCCAGGTTATCGCCGCCGGATTCGATGAAGATGATTTCCAGGTCGGGAAAACGCTGGTTGAGCCGCTCCACGGCCTCCAGGTTGATGGAGGCGTCCTCGCGGATTGCCGTATGCGGGCAGCCGCCGGTCTCGACGCCGATGATGCGCTCCGGGGCGAGCGCCTCGTTCTTCACCAGGAACTGCGCATCCTCTGCGGTGTAGATGTCATTCGTCACCACGCCGAGGCGGTACTTGTCACGCAGTGCGCGGCACAGGGCCAGGGTCAGGGCGGTTTTGCCGGAACCGACCGGACCGCCGATGCCGACGCGAAGGGCTTGAGTGCTCATATGTGCTTCCCGCTTTTTTTCATTCCCGCGAAAGCGGGAATCCAGTGACGTTTATGTTTGAGTTGCAATTCTTCTCCGACATTCAACTCAGTCGGAAAACCTTTAAAAGACTCTGGATTCCCGCTTTCGCGGGAATGACGGGTCTTTAAAGTATTCAAGTTGTTCACGACCGGAACAGTCGTGAATACTGGGTCTCATGGACACTGGATGAAATCGCCAGCCCGTGAGAATAATTTGAATACATAAATGCTTCATATAATGACTTATCATTGGAAATGACAATAATATCTTTTGACAGCGCAGCCAGCAGGCGCTGGCCGTCGGTCTGTCCGAGCGGCACCGCCTTCACCGCCGCCATGACCTGGTTCTCCAGCCACGACCACAGGTAGGCTGCGAGCGCATCGGCGACGGGAATGTTCCATTCGTTCACTGCAAACGTGAACGCCGCGGGAAAGGCGATCTCTTCCAGCGATGCGAGCCGCGCCACTGCTGCAGCATCGAATTCGCCGATCTCAGCGATCAGGCGGCGCAGCGAATAACCCATCTGCAGTGTCTCGGCACGCATCTCCGCCGTCTCGCGGGTACACAGGAACCAGTCGTTCCATTCGCGGACGCCAGCCATGTCATTCCCGCGCCACGCCGCGTGCAGCCTGCGCCACAGCGGTGCCTCGAGCCGCGCCACGGAAAAATTCAGCACATCGGCAATCCAGCGCCGCGCGCTGTCGGCGTCGCGCACCGTGCCGGCCTCGACCGCGGCCTCCAGCCCCTGCGAGTAACTGTAGGCGCCCACCGGCAGCGCCGGGCTGGCCAGTTGCAGCAGCCGTGCCAGTTCCAGTCGTGCCGGTGAATTCACCGGAACCTCGGAAGGAGATCGCGGCATGCGCTATTTGTGCTCGTGGTGTTTTGCAGGTTTGCCATGCGCATGGCCATGGTCCTGATCATGCTGGTCGTGGCCGCAATCGGGGCCATGCACGAGCCCGTGCGCCTCGTGCTCATGCGCGTGATCGTGGGCATGGTCGTGCGCACAATCGGGGCCGTGGACATGGCCCTGCGCTTCATGCGCGTGGTCGTGATCGCGGCCATGATCGTGATGGTCATGATTGCAATGCGGGCCGTGCACATGCACTGGAATGTCCACCGGCTTGCCGAACTCGTGGATGTGCGCGCTCTGGCCGCTGCCATCGGCGTGCTGATGGACGCCCGCCCCGGCATAGGCGCCGGGCTCCGGTTCGAATGGCGCCTGCATTGCCGTGATCGTCGCCCCCAGGCCGCGCAGCATGCCTTCCAGCACATGGTCGGCGATAATGCGCAGGAACCCCTCGCCAACCTCAACCGCGACATGGCGGTTGCCCAGATGATAGGCCGCGCGGGTCAGGTCCTCGGTGGTGGCGCAGGTGACATGCAGCACCTGTTCCGGCGAGGCCGCGACTTCGATGACGCGGCCATCGCTTGCCACCACCAGGTCGCCGCCGCGCAGGATCTCGCCGCGCGGCAGCACCAGCGCAACTTCCTCGCCCGAGGTCAGGGTTGCGCGCAGCCGTGTCTTCTGGCGCAGCTCGAATGGCAGTTCGAGTTTACCCTTGGCCTGCACACCATAGGCGGCCTTGGCAGCC
>CAIYPG010000129.1 GCA_903928055.1 uncultured beta proteobacterium
ACGTTGATCACTCCTGCACACCCCGTCGAAAAACCCAACAGGATAGGTGCATTGCGTGGCCCAGTTTTCAGCGTGAATTACCGCCTAAATGGCTCAGCTTTCAACGTGAATCAACACGATGGAAAACATCAGGAACACGACGCCGAACTCCGCCAGATAGTGCGATTGCTCCGACTCCGGGACCCAGCCAAGCGCATGCGGCCCGATCAGGACGCCCGCGATCAGGTAGCCGAACAGCGGCGGCAGGTTGAGGCTGCGAAAAACGACCACCACGCCCACCGCGCTGGCGAGCAGGACCAGCACCAGTTCAAGCGAAGTGGACATGTCGGCCCCGCGCCGGAAAACGCCGCGGAAAAAATCCGGGAACTCTTTGAATCATGTGGAGAATCGGGAAAATTGAGGGTTGCGCTCTGGTATACTGATTCTCACATGAACGGCGCAATCCGGGGAGCGATTTGTCTTCCGAACCGGCGCCCTGCACACTGCGCTTCGAAACCGCGTCGAAATCACTTTCAACACAGTCCATGCCCGCCCCAAAAACCAAGAAGGCAAACCGACGCACGGGCGGAAAATCATCCGCCCTGGAACTCGCGCGGCAGGTGTTGCGCATCGAGGCCGATGCCGTCGCGGCCCTCATCCCGCGACTGGACCAGAATTTCCTCGACGCCATCACGCTGATCCTGAACTGCCGGGGCCGGGTCGTCGTCTCGGGCATCGGCAAGTCGGGGCATGTGGCGCGCAAGATCGCCTCGACCATGGCCAGCACCGGCACGCCGGCGTTCTTTGTGCACCCTGCTGAGGCCAACCATGGCGACCTGGGCATGATCACCCGCGATGACGTCATGATCGCGCTGTCAAATTCCGGCGAAAGCGCGGAACTGCTGACCATCGTCCCGCTGGTCAAGCGCCAGGGCGCAAAGCTGATCGCCATTACCGGCGAAGCCGGTTCCAGCCTGGCGCGCGAAGCGGACGTGCACCTGGATGCACAGGTCGCACAGGAAGCCTGCCCGCTGGGCCTCGCACCCACCGCCAGCACCACTGCAGCCATCGCCCTGGGCGATGCCCTTGCCGTGGCCCTCCTCGACGCACGCGGTTTCAGCGCCGAAGACTTCGCACGCTCCCATCCCGGCGGCACCCTGGGCCGGCGCCTGCTCACCCATGTCAGCGACATGATGCGCAAGGGCGATGAAGTGCCCAGCGTCACGCGCAATGCGACTTTTTCCGAAGCCATGCTGGAAATGTCCCGCAAGCGCATGGGCATGACCGCCATCGTCGACGTGAAGAGGCATGTACTGGGCATCTTCACCGATGGCGACCTGCGCCGCTCGCTGGATCGCCTGGGCGACATCCGCACCGCGAAAATCACCGACATCATGACCCGCGATCCGCGCACCATCACTGCCGAACGCCTGGCCGTGGAAGCCGTCGAGATCATGGAGCGTCATCGCGTCAACCAGATACTCGTGGTCGATGCGGAAGGAAAGCTGATCGGCGCCCTCAACATGCATGACCTGTTCAAGGCCAAGGTCATATGAGCACGATCACCAACCCTGTGGCCACTGCAGAAGCCGAGGAGCGCGCCCGTGCCGTGAAGCTCATGGTTTTCGATGTCGACGGCATCCTCACCGACGGCCGCCTTTACCTCACCGACAGCGGCGAGGAAATGAAGGCCTTCCATACCCTCGACGGCCAGGGCCTGAAAATGCTGCGTGATTCCGGTGTGGAAATTGCCATCCTCACGGCCCGTCAGTCACGCGTCGTGGCCCGCCGCGCCGCCGAACTGGGAATCACCCACCTGCGCCAGGGCGCTGCGGACAAGCGCGCAGGCTTCGCGGAGTTGCTCGCCGAATGCAACGTGCAGGCAGGCAATGCCGGCTACATCGGTGACGACCTGGTCGACCTGCCAGTGCTGATCCGCAGCGCGTTTTCGGCCAGCGTTCCCGAGGCCCCGGAAGCGGTGCGCAGCCGCGTGCATTACGTCACCCATGCCGCCGGAGGACATGGCGCTGCGCGCGAGGTCTGCGAGTTCATCCTGCGCGCCCAGGGCCGGTTCGAGCAGGCACTGGCCCGCTACCTGGAATGATCGGCACCAGGGGACAGGCGTGAGAATCCGGATCAACAACCTCCTGCCGCTGGTGATGGTACTCATCCTGGCCATGCTGACGCTGTGGCTGCGGCAGGCCGCCGAGAACGCATCCGAGGATGATGCCCGCGCCGGCAAAAACGAGCCTGACGCCGTGGTCGACAACCTGACCATCACGCGCCTTGGTGAAACCGGCTCGGCGCAATACGCCATGTCAGCAAAACGCATGCTGCATTTTCCGGCCGATGACTCCACCGTCCTTGAAACACCGCGTTTCGAGAAGCGAAGTCCCGACGGTGTTACCCTCACGGTGACCGCCAATCGCGGCACGGTCGTAGACAAGACGCAGGAAGCCTTTTTCAACGGTGATGTACTGCTCAGCCGCTCCGTTCCGGACGGAAAACCCGACCTCCAGGCGCGCACCGAATTCCTGCATGTGATGGCATCAAAGGATCTGGTGCGCACCAACCGCCACGTGACGATCACGCAGGGCACGACGACATTGTCCGGCGTGGGCATGGAACTCAACAAGCTGACGCAACAGATCAGCCTGCAATCGCAAGTAAAAGGACATTACGATGCCGTACGACGCAAGTAGCAGTGCCGCCCGCCGCGTGATGGCTTTCGGCACGGCAATGGTGGCCACGCTGGCGATGCTGACCTGGGCTGCCCCTGCTGCCGCGGAAAAGGCCGATCGCGACAAGCCCGTCAACATCGAATCTGACCGCATGAATGCCGATGACGCGAAGAAGACCGCCACCTTTGAAGGCAAGGTGGTCCTGACCCAGGGTACGCTGGCCATTCGCGCCGAACGCATCATCGTGCGCCAGGACAATGACGGCTTCCAGTACGGTACCGCAACCGGCGCGCTCGCCACGTTCCGGCAGAAACGCGATGGTGCTAACGAATACATTGACGCCGAAGCCGAGCGCATCGAATACGATGCCAGGGCTGACCGCGTGGAATTCTTCAATCGCGCGCGCCTGCGGCGCACTGGCGGCGATGACGTCTGCGGCAATTACATTTCCTATGACGCCCGCACGGAATTCTTCAGCGTCAATTCCGGAAAATCGGCAGTCGCGGCAAACGCGAGCGCACAAAGCGGCAACCGGGTGCGCGCCGTCCTGATGCCCAAGGGGACAGCGGCTCCAGCCGGCAGCGCGTCCGCAGGAACGGGGACACCATGCCCGGGTTGATTCTGTTCCACCCCCGCCGGCGCATTCTCGCAATCCGATGAGCAAACTGATCGCCTCCAGCCTCAAGAAGCGCTTCAAGTCCCGCGTTGTCGTCGAAGATGTTTCCATCGAGGTGTCCAGCGGCGAGGTCGTCGGCCTGCTCGGCCCGAACGGCGCCGGCAAGACCACCTGTTTTTACATGATCGTTGGGCTGGTGGCGCTCGACGGTGGCCGGATCGTGCTCGACGACCACGACATCAGCCACATGCCCATGCACCAGCGCGCCCGCCGCGGCCTGTCCTACCTGCCGCAGGAGGCCTCGATCTTCCGCCGCCTCACGGTCGAGGAAAACATCCGTGCCATCCTCGAACTCGGCTCCCGTGACGAGGAGGAAATCAGCGGGCGGCTGCAGTCCCTGCTCGACGACCTCAACATCAACCACCTGCGCAAGTCCCAGGCAATGGCCCTGTCCGGCGGCGAACGGCGCCGCGTGGAAATCGCCCGCGCCCTCGCAACCAGTCCCGAATTCATCCTGCTCGACGAGCCGTTCGCCGGCGTGGATCCGATCGCCGTGCTGGACATCCAGAAAATCATCCGTTTCCTCAAGGAACGCTCGATCGGCGTGCTGATCACGGACCATAACGTGCGGGAAACACTGGGCATTTGCGACCGCGCCTACATCATCAATGAAGGTTCGGTGCTTGCGTCTGGCATGCCGGACGAAATTGTCTATAATGAAAACGTCAGACGCGTCTATCTCGGCGAAAACTTCCGCCTCTAGCAACTTTCAGGAAGTTCGGGCCCCTTGATTTCCTTTCCCGCATGAAACAGACCCTGCAACTCAAACTGTCGCAGCACCTTACGCTGACGCCACAGTTGCAGCAGTCCATCCGTCTGTTGCAGTTGTCCACCACGGAACTCAACCAGGAGCTGGAACAGTTCCTGGCCGACAACCCCCTGCTGGAGCGCGAAGACAGCGCGCCGGAACCGACTGCGGTATTGTTGCGCCCGGACGGCTCGGCTGCTCCGCCCGAGCAATCCGCAGCCTCCACCGACGAGGCCCGCCCGGACGAAGGCCAGACCGAACGCACCGCCACCGACCTGGACTGGTTCAGCGACACCGGCCGCTCCTCGGGCACGCGCGACGACGGCGAAGACGATGATTTCCCCCAGGTTGCCGCGGTTTCACCCACGCTGCGCGAGCACCTGCTGTCGCAGTTGCGCCTGCTCAACCTCTCCGACCGTGACCGCGACCTGGTGTCCCTGCTCGTCGAAGCGCTCGATGAGGACGGCTATCTCACCCAGCCTCTGGAAGAACTGGCCGAACTGCTGCCGGCGGAACTCGACGTCGAGCCGGAAGAACTGAGCATTGCGTTGAAGCACCTGCAGCACCTGGAGCCCACCGGCGTCGGCGCACGCACGCCGGCCGAATGCCTGGAACTGCAACTGGCCTCGCTGCCGGAGGACACACCGGCACGCACCGTCGCCCTCGCAATCGTGCGCCAGCACCTGTCACTGCTGGCCACGCGCGATTTCGTCCGCCTGAAACGCCTGCTCTCCTGCAATGATGACGAGCTGCGCCTGGCGCAGCGCCTGGTGCAGACGCTCAATCCATGGCCCGGGTCCGCATATACCCAGGCCGAAACCCGCTACATCGTGCCCGACGTCGTCGTGCGCAAGATCAAGAATGTATGGGTCGCCGCCTTGAACCCGGATGCGGTCCCCAAGCTCAGCATCAACCGCATGTATGCCGACATCCTGCAGAACAATCGCGGTGCGGGCGGCCAGATGTCCTCGCAGTTGCAGGAGGCGCGCTGGCTGATCAAGAACGTCCAGCAGCGTTTCGAGACCATCCTGCGCGTGTCCCAGGCCATCGTCGACCGGCAGCGGCATTTCTTCGAGCATGGCGAAGTGGCAATGCGCCCGCTGGTGCTGCGCGAAATCGCCGACACGCTCGGTCTGCATGAGTCGACGATTTCGCGCGTGACAACACAGAAGTTCATGCTCACGCCGCGCGGCATTTTCGAGCTGAAGTATTTCTTCGGCAGCCACGTTTCCACGGACACCGGCGGTGCCTGTTCCGCCACCGCGATCCGCGCGCTGATCAAGCAATTGATTTCCGCCGAGGACACCAAGCGCCCGCTGTCGGACAGCAAGATCGCCGAAATCCTCGGCCAGCAGGGCATCGTCGTGGCCCGCCGCACCATCGCAAAATACCGTGAATCCCTGCACCTTCCGCCGGTCAACCTGCGCAAAACGCTCTGACCGGGCGCATCCTCATACCAGCCTCACCTGCAAGAGCCCCATAACAACCAGGAGATGATGATGAATCTGACCGTCAGCGGCCATCATGTTGCAGTCACGCCCGCGATTCGCACCTATGTCGAAGGCAAGCTCTCCAGGGTCACCCGGCATTTCGATCATGTCATCGACGTCAGTGTCATCCTTTCGGTGGAAAAGCTGCGACAGAAGGCCGAGGTCACCGTGCACGTGCCCGGCAAGGACATCCACGTGCAAAGCGACGATGCAGACATGTATGCCGCCGTGGACACGCTGATCGACAAACTGGACCGCAGCATCCTCAAATACAAGGCCTCGATCCAGGCACATCCGCATGACTCCCTCAAGCACCGCCAGGAGGAAGAAGAGTAGCCGGCAAATCAAGGGCGGTGCAGCCTGCCTGTCCGCCCCCGGCAACCTTCATTCCATTGGCATTCCTGACCGGTTTTCGCCCCAAACCGGGCGCTTCGGCGTACCCTGTACCTGCTGGCGGATTGGGGTAAAATGCGCGCCTCTCACCCGCCCCGGGATTAATCCGGTACCGCGCCAAAGCGGGCGGATCGCACCCAGCCCATGAACCTCATCGCCAAGCTCCTCCCCCCCTCCAATATCATTCTTGACCTCGAAGTCACGAGCAAGAAGCGCATATTCGAGCAGGCCGGACTGTTGTTCGAGAACAACCAGGCCATTGCCCGCAGCCTCGTCTTTGACAGCCTGTTTGCGCGTGAAAAACTGGGTTCCACCGGCCTCGGACAGGGCGTGGCGATTCCGCACGGCCGCATCAAGGGACTCAAATCGGCAGTGGGCGCATTCATCCGCGTCGCCAGCCCGGTGCCCTTCGACGCTCCCGACGGCAAGCCGGTGAGCATGGCCTTCGTGCTGCTGGTGCCGGAACAGGCCACCGAGCAGCACCTGCAGATCCTCTCCGAACTCGCACAGATGTTCAGTGACCGCGAACTGCGCGACCAGCTCGCCGGCGACGGCGACGTGGCCTCGCTCCACCAGCACATCACCGCATGGCAGCCGCATGTTCCAGATCAGCGTCACGCGGCTGCATGAAGACAATCGCGCCAAGCTTGGCCTGGCCTGGGTAGGCGGCCAGCGCGGCGGCGGCACGCTGGTCAGCCGTGACGTCGCCGATGCGCCGGCACTCGTCGGCCACCTCAACCTGATCCATCCCAACCGCATCCAGGTGCTCGGCACCGTGGAAGCGCAGCACCTCGCCGCATTCGATGACAGCGCGCTGCGCCAGATGCTGGACACCCTGTTTGCGAACCGCCCCGCGGCCGTGGTGCATGCCGATGGCGTGCGCGCCGACTGGCGCATGCTGGCCGCAGCCGAAGCCGCCGGCATCGCAGTATTCTCCTCGTCGGAGTCCAGCGCCACCCTCATCGACCAGTTGCGCCATTACCTGGCCAAGGTGCTCGCCGACAAGGTGACGCTGCATGGCGTGTGCATGGATGTGCTCGGCATCGGCGTGCTGATTACCGGCGATTCCGGCGTAGGCAAGAGCGAGCTGGGCCTGGAGCTCATCAGCCGCGGCCATGGCCTGGTGGCCGACGATGCGGTGGAGATCTCGCGCATTGCCACCACCACGCTCGAATGCCGCTGCCCGCCGCTCTTGAAGGACTACCTCGAGGTGCGCGGCCTGGGTGTGCTCAACATCCGCACCATCTTCGGCGAAACCGCAGTACGCCCGAAGATGAAGCTGCGCCTGATCGTGCACCTGAACAACCCCGCCGGCAGCGGCTCGGCCGTGGTCGAACGCCTGCCCCTGCACGACCTGTCGGAAAACATCCTTGACGTAACCATCCGCAAGGTCGTGATCCCGGTGACTGCCGGGCGCAACCTCGCCGTGTTGCTGGAAGCCGCGGTGCGCAGCCATGTGCTGCAGTTGCGCGGCATCAACACCACCGCCGAATTCATCGAGCGCCAGCAGGCCGAGATCAAGAAGCAATCGAACTGAAAATCCAACCGTTCCAACCACAGGGGTATGCCATGAAACAATTCATCGTTGCGCTGTCGGTACTTTCCATGGGAATGCTGTTCACCGCCACCGCCGGAGCGCAGGAAAAAAAGGAACTGACCGCCCAGCAGAAGAAGATGGGCGAGTGCAGCACCAGGGCCAAGGGCCTCAAGGGCGATGAATACAAGAAGGTCCGCGACGAATGCCTCAAGGGCGGCAGCGCCGACAAGGCTGAGAAGAAGTCGCTCACCCCGCAGCAGCAGAAAATGGCGGACTGCAATGCCAAGGCCAAGGGCCTCAAGGGCGATGAGTTCAAGAAGACGCGCGACACCTGCCTGAAGGGATAGGCAGGACAGAACCAGTCCTCGCCAACCCAGTCAGACCAAGCCTATCGCAATGCAAGTCGTTCTGGTCAGCGGGCTGTCCGGCTCCGGGAAGAGCGTCGCCCTCAAGGTGCTTGAGGACAACGGCTACTTCTGCGTCGACAACCTGCCTGTGAAGCTGTTCGCCGAAACGGTGGAACTGCTGCGTGCGGCCGGCAACGAGCGCATCGCGATCAGCATCGATGCGCGCGGCGGCGAGAGCGTCGGCCTGCTGCCGCAACGCCTCGAAAAACTGAAACTGGATGGCGTGGATGCACGACTGCTGTTCCTCGACGCCACAAACGACACCCTGATCCGGCGTTTCGCGGAAACGCGCCGCCGCCATCCGCTCGCCGCCGGCCAGGCCACGCTGGAGGAGGCCATTGCACGTGAACGCCACCTGCTCTCTCCGGTGGCGGAGGCCGGGCACCGCATCGACACCAGCGGCGTCCAGCCCAATGCGCTGCGCAACTGGATCAAGGACCTGCTGCACATCGAACGCGGCGAAACCTCGCTGCTGTTCGAATCCTTCGGCTACAAGCAGGGCCTGCCGCTGGATGCCGATTTTGTCTTCGACGTGCGCTGCCTGCCCAATCCCTTCTACGATCCGCAACTGCGTCCGCTCACCGGGCGGGACGCGCCGGTCATCGCCTTTCTCGAAAAGGAGCCCAGCGCCGCGCGCATGCTGGCCGACATCCGCACCTTCATCGAGAACTGGCTGCCGGCCTTCCGCCGCGACAATCGCGCCTATGTGACCGTCGCGATCGGCTGTACCGGCGGACAGCATCGTTCCGTATATCTTTCGGAATGCCTGGCGGCGCATTTCCGTGCACAGCCCGGCGCCGGGCCGGTGCTGGTGCGACATCGCCAGCTCGGTGATTGAACTGGCAATTTCGCAAATATGATTGATAGCTTGATTTCATCCATTGTCACCCCCGCGAAAGCGGGGATCCAGTGTCGTTCAGAAAAAGTCACTGGATTCCCGCCTTCGCGGGAATGACGGTTTTTTAAATCCCGATGCTCTCAATAGACTTCAGGATTTGCACCGCCTCATGACCCTATCATCCGAACCAACACCCAGGACCGTCACGCTCGCCCTGACTGGCGCCTCCGGCATGGCCTACGGCCTGCGACTGCTGGAATGCCTGCTCGCCGCAGGCGTGAACGTCCACCTGCTCTACTCGCAGGCCGCGCACATCGTCGCCAAGCAGGAACTCGACCTCACGCTGCCGGCACGCGCGTCCGAAGCCGAGCAACAGTTCACCGCACGTTACAACGCCAGGCCGGGACAACTCCGGGTGTTCGGCAAGGAGGACTGGTTCGCACCGGTCGCCTCCGGTTCCAATCCGGCCGATGCCATGGTGATCTGCCCCTGTTCCATGGGAACGCTCGCCGCGGTCGCAGCCGGGCTTGCCGACAACCTCATTGAGCGCGCCGCCGATGTGATGCTCAAGGAGGGCCGCAAGCTGGTGCTGGTGCCGCGCGAGACGCCGCTGTCGGTAATCCACCTCGAGAACATGCTGCGGCTGGCGCGCGCCGGTGCCGTGATACTGCCTGCGAACCCCGGCTTCTATCACCAGCCGCAGGCGGTGAGCGACATCGTCGATTTCCTCGTCGCCCGTATCCTCGACCAGCTCGGCGTGAAACACGAACTGATGGCGCGCTGGGGCAGGACATGAGCGTCGGCGCGGACGGCGGCAGTATCAGCACCGAGCGCACACCGATCTTTCCGCTTGGCACCGTGCTGTTCCCCGGCGGCCTGCTGCCGCTGCGCATCTTCGAGGCGCGTTACATGGACATGGCACGCGACTGCCTGAAACGCCAGCGGCCCTTTGGCGTGTGCCTGATCCGCGAAGGCCGCGAAGTGGGCGCTCCCGCCACACCCGAGCCGATTGGCTGCCTTGCCCGCATCATCGATTGCGACATGCAACAGCTTGGCGTGCTGCAGGTCATGACGCACGGCGGGGAGCGTTTCCGCATCCTCGACAGCAACGTGAATGCTCAGGGCCTGATCTCTGCCGACATCGAGATGCTGCCCGATGAGCCCGATCTCGCACTGCCGGAAGAGTTCGCCGCCTGCCAGCGCCTGCTCGAGATGGTGGTGAAGGATCAGGGAGACGAGGTTTTCGCCGCGCCGCACCGTTTCGATGACGCGGTCTGGGTGGGATACCGGCTGTCGGAAATCCTGCCCGCACCGCCGGCGGCGAAACAGAAGCTCCTGGAACTCGAGGACAGCCTGTCACGGCTGTCCATCCTGCAACGCTTCCTGGAGCAGCACGGCATCGGAGCGGCACCGGACGGACAGCAATAATATTGTCAATATTGTGTTTGATACATTGATTTACGCGTTTTTACAGAAAAATTATTATCATGGTCAATATCAAATAGTAATCCTGGCATCTACGGTGTGATTCTTTCCCTCATCCCCGGCCCTTCTCCCCTAGGGAGAAGGGAGAAAAGCCGCTCTCCAGTTGCTTCAGCAGTTTCCTCACCGGCGTCGGCACTGCAGCCTTCTCGGCATCATTCGGCGTCATCCACAGCGTCCCGCCTGACTGGACACCCGGCCGGGGCTTTCCGACACTGCACAGCAGCGGAGTGATCTGAAGGCGGAAATGCGTGAAGGTGTGCGCAAACGGCGCCAGCCGCTCGGTCTTCATCAACTTGCAGCCGAAGCGCTCTGCGCATGCGACCTCGACATCGGCCTCAGTTGCCACCTTGCCTTCCACTTCCGGAAACGACCACAGTCCGCCCCAGATGCCCGTGCCCGGGCGTTTCTCCAGCAGGATCTCATCCTCGCGCATCAGGATAAGCATCACCGTTTCGCGTTCAGGCACCGCCTTGCGCGGCCGCGGCGACGGAAACCCCAGCACGTTGTCCTGCGCCAGAGCAACGCAGGTGTCCTTCACCGGACAGCGATCGCACTCGGGCTTGCGCGTGCACACCGTCGCACCCAGGTCCATCAGCGCCTGGGTGTAGCGCGCCACGCCGCGCTCGGGCAGCAGCGATTCGGCGCGCGCCCAGAGTTGTTCGGCCACCTTGCCGTCACCGGGAAAACCTGCAACTGCGAAATGCCGCGCCAGCACGCGCTTGACGTTGCCATCGAGGATGGCCTCGCGTGCTTCAAAGGCAAAGGCGGCGATGGCCGCCGCTGTCGAGCGCCCCAGGCCCGGCAACGCCTCCAGCAACTCGCGCTGCTCCGGGAATTTTCCGCCATGCACTTCCATCACCTGCTGCGCGGCTCGATGCAGGTTGCGAGCCCGTGAGTAATAGCCGAGGCCGCTCCACAGGCGCAGCACATCGTCCTCATCGGCGCGCGCCAGGCTCGCCACATCGGGAAAGTGCTCAAGGAATTTCAGGTAATAGGGAATGACCGTTCCCACCTGGGTCTGCTGCAGCATGATTTCCGACAGCCAGATGCGGTAGGGATTGCGCGTGTTCTGCCAGGGCAGGTCGTTGCGGCCGTGAACCGTCTGCCAGGCAATCAGCCGCGTGGCGAACGTGGTATCTGCAGGGTATTCGGGCAGCGCCTGCGACGATGCAGGTGCCTTTCCCCGGGTCGCGCGCCGGGTCGTACGCCGGGTCGTACTTATGGGGGGCTTCACCGCTTGAACAGGCTCTTCAACTTGTCCTGCACGCCATCCTTCAGTTTTTCCTCGACCTTCTGCTTCACGGCGTCGGTGGCGATGCTGCCGAACTCGATGCGGTACTTCACCGCATCGAACGGGCCGGAGAGTCGCACCGGAATGGTCAGGCCGGCGAGCGACTCGAGGTCCTTGCCGCCCTGCCCGCCCGAGGTATTCACCACTGCAGCCTTTGCCAGGTAGTTGAGGTTGCCCGCGCCGATGTCGATGTCGCCCGCGCCACCCAATCGGAGGAAAGGCGCCTTCGCCGACAGGTCGTCGTTGTGCGCCACGCCGTTGCGGATCACGAAGCTCGCGGCAAACTCGCTGAAGTCGGTCTTGTCACCGCCGGAAGCATTCTGTTCCTGCGCCGACTTCGAGCCGAGCATGGACTTGGCCTTGCGAAAGGTTTCGGCGAGGTTGATGCCCTTGATTGCGCCGTCATCCAGGCGCAGCGAAGCATTGCCGCCCAGCGCGCGCTTCAGCGCGCCGACAGTCTGGCCTGCGGTCTGCACATCCAGCGCGACATTGCCGCGGCCTTCCAGCGCATCGCGACCCATGGCATCGCGCAGCAACGGACCGATGTTGACGCCGGTGAGTTGCTGCTTCAGTGCAAACTGGTTCTGGTTGGCGTTGACACTGACATTGCCGGCCAGCGTGCCTCCATACAGCGATGCTGCAACCGGATTGAGATCCACCCGTCCGCCCAAGGCACGCAGGCCGACGCGCGCCTTCTCGATTTTCAGTTTCGCCACGGTCAAGAGGCCGATGCGCACCTCGCCGTTGAGGTTCAGCCCCTTGAGCCCGGACAGATCAATGTTCGGCTCGACCGACGGCCTGGCCGCAGTGCCACCGGTCGCATTGCCTGTATTGCCTGTGCCAGGGCCCGCAGGCTTCTGCTGTCCTGCATAGTGGTCCAGGTCCAGGCGGTCGATGTCGGCATCAAAGCGGATCGCCGCCGGTGAAAACCCCTTCACTTCAAACTTCGTCTTTGCAGTGCTGTCCTCGAATTTTGCAGTCAGTTCTCCGGACGCAATCTCCTTACCCCAGTCTGCGGCCAGCTTGCCGGCCAGCGTCAGCGAAAACGGCTTGGGCGCACTGGGCACTTCGCCATTAAGCTTCACGGTGAGGTCGGACAGGCTTGCACTGTTCTGCGCAAGGTTCAGCAGATAGCCGCTTGCCACGTCGACCATGACGTCCAGCCCCTCGCCCTGGATGTGCGCCTTCAGGTCGAACTTGCCCGGCATACCTTCGGCAATCCGGCCGGTCGTGAGCTTCAGCGCAGAGATCTTCGTCTGCCTGCCTTCGCGCTCATCGCGCAGGACCAGGCTGTCGGCGCTGACCTCGACACCGGCGATGTCCAGCTTGACGGAGGACGTAGCGGATTTTTCAGCGGGCTTGTCCTTGCGCTTTTCCTTGCCATCACCACCCGTCAAATCGTCAATGTTCGACTTGCCATCCTTGTGCGTCACCACTTCAGCCGTCAGCCCGGTCAGCACCACGCGATCCACCACCGCCTGCCCGGACAGCAGCGGCATCAGCGCCAGCGACACCTTTGCCTCACCGAAGCCCGCAAAGGTCTTGCCGCCGCCCGCTTCGGATAATTGCGTCTTGCCGATCGAAACACCGAGCTTCGGGAAGAAGGTCAGTCCCAGCGGACCCTCGATCGTCAGCGTGCGGCCGGTCTTTTCCTTCACCAGTTCGATGAGTTCGGGTTTGTAGCGATCGGGCTTGAAGGTCAGGGCAAAAACTGCAATTCCAGCCACGGCCAGCGCAATCAATCCGCCCACCACCATCAACAGTATCTTCAGTGTTTTCATTTCTTCTTCGTCTCCGCCTTTACCTCCGCTTTTACCTCATTCGCGACGCCAAACGGCACATGTCCCGATGCGACATGGCGCTGCGCCGACTCGATGTGGCCGCGCTGGTCATCAAAATAGAAATCCGGCTCGAACTCGCGCAGGAAGGAACTCTTGTCCAGCCCACCGAGGAACATCGCCTCATCCACGCTGATGTTCCAGTCCATCAGCGTGCGGATCGCGCGCTCGTGCGCCGGCGCGCTGCGTGCCGTCACCAGCGCCGTGCGGATGCGCATGGGCACATCCGACCCGGCGGTCTGCAGGTGATGCAGCGCCTCCAGCAGCGGCTTGAACAACCCCGGCGGCAGCGGCCGGTTGGCATTCTTGGATTCATGGTCCTGAAAAGCCGTCAGGCCGTCCTGCTGATAGACGCGCTCGGCCTCGTCGCTGAACAGCACGCCGTCGCCGTCAAAGGCAATGCGCACTTCATCCGGATGCTGGGCCGCTGTTTTCGAGCGCGGATAAACGATTGCGGCCGGATAGCCCATGGCGATCGCCGAGCGCACGTCGGACTCGTTCATCGACAGGAACAGGTTGGCATCCAGTGAATTCAGGTAGCGATAGGGAGACCGGCCGCGCGTGAAGACGCCGCGTTCCACCGGCAGCCCGGCCTGCTTGGCCGAACGGAATACGCGCAAACCACTGACCGGGTCGTTCTTCGAGAGGATCACGACCTCCACGCGATGGGACGTGGCCGTGTTGAAGGACAGCAGCTTCTTGGCCAGCGGGAAGGCCGCGCCCTCGGGCGCAGGCAGGTCCAGACTGGCGAGCTGCAGGCCGGTGTACTTCTCCTCGCCCTCGCGCTCGAAAACCTCGTTTTCCTTCTCGAAATCAAACAGCGCCCGTGAAGAAATGGCGACGACGAGTTTGCCTTCGAGGGATGCGGGCATGGATGCAGTGCTTTGATGGCGACGCTGGAAGTGTAACCGACATGCCCCATCCCGGATTCGGATATGGGAACGTTGCCCGGATATGCAGCGCGGCGTATTCTACGTCGGCCCCTGAGGTTCGAATGAACCCCGGACAGGCATCCAAAAGAAAAAGCCCGCGCCTGGCATCCCGTATCCGGTCTGACCCGGGGACATCCTGCATGAGATCCCGGAAAGAGCTGGAGAGCGCTCGACTCGATACGGCGGACAGGCGGACCGGGAAATCAGTGCCCGGGTTCGCGCAATCCCCTTCATCAAGGGAACGCCGGCCCGGACTCTTCGCACCTTCGTAC
The DNA here is from genome assembly GCA_903928055.1 of uncultured beta proteobacterium. Taxonomy (GTDB): domain Bacteria; phylum Pseudomonadota; class Gammaproteobacteria; order Burkholderiales; family SG8-39; genus CAIYPG01. The sequence continues at coordinate 14,568 of CAIYPG010000129.1, forward strand.
AACTGGAGGAAGACATGCAGGCAATCGCAACCCGTTCACGTTTCATGAAACTGACCGCAGCACTATGCCCCGCGGGCATCGCGCTCGCCACGACACTCATCGCAACCCTTACGGCGGGACTGGCGCACGCGCAAAAGCCGCCCGGACTGCCCGGTGGCTATCCCGCCAAGCCGGTACGCGTCGTCATCGGCACCGCACCCGGCGGCAGCACCGATTTCCTGGGCCGCATGGTCTACGGCAAGATCGCCGAAAAATGGGGCGCCACTTTTGTCATGGAGAACGTGAGCGCCGTGGCCGGCGGCGTCGTTGCGCTCGACCAGGTCCTGAAAATACCCGCCGATGGATACACGCTGCTGGTGTGCTCGGGCAGCACCTTCCAGGGCGCCATGTACACGCACAAGGTGACCTATGACGTGCGCAAGGTGTTCGCGCCCATCGTCCAGTTTACGGTCTCGCCGCTGGTCATGGCCACCTCGTCGGAGTTGCCGGTGAACAACATCAAGGAACTGATTGCGCTTGCCAAGAGCAAGCCCGGCCAGCTCAACATCGCCACCTCGGGCATCGGCTCCTCGGCCCACCTCGCGGGCGAGCTGTTCAACCTGATGGCCGGCGTCGAAATGGTCAGCATCCCCTACAAGGGCGTGGGGCCGGGCGTGACCGACACCATCGCCGGGCGCACCCAGGTCACCTTCGGCACCTCCGTCGCGCTGCTGCCGCAGATCCGCGCCGGCAAGCTCAAGCTGATGGGCATCACCTCGCCCAACCGCATGTCCACGCTGCCCGACGTGCCGACCATCGCCGAAAGCGGCGTGCCCGGATATGCCTACATCGGCTGGATCGGATCAGTGGCCCGTACCGGCGTGCCGCAGCCCATCCTGGAAGCGCTCAATCGCGAGGGCGTCGCCATCCTCAAGTCGCCCGAAGTGCAGAAAGCGCTCGCTGCCGACGGCTCGCAGGCCGCCTACGCGAACACCGAAGAATTCCGGGAGGAAATCGCCACCGCCCTGGCCCGCGCCGAACGGCTCATCAAGGAACGGAACCTTGTCCTGAACTGAACCCCACAAGCGCTCAAAAACAAAAAGGCCCCGCGAGGGGCCTTTTGTATTCTGGAGCGGGTAAAGGGAATCGAACCCTTGTCTAAAGCTTGGGAAGCTTTCGTTCTACCATTGAACTACACCCGCGATAAGCGTTGATTATAGTGGGTTTTTCGACGGCCTGAAATGCTCTCGATTGCAGGCGGTGGGGGCGTTACTGCCCTGGTGTGATGGCTGTGATATCGAACCGATGCCCGCCTGTTACCCTGCTCTGAGCAGAGCGTCGATGCACGGTTGACCACATCAGGGTGCGCAGATAGAGTCCGGCGCGGGCGGAAGTCGTTTGCATTTCCGGTTCGCTTTGCAGTATTGATCGGTTAGGGCAGCAGCATGGAGCACGGGCAGGCGAGCAAGACGGCGATGCGGGTGGCGATGCGTCGCGCGGCACACCAGATGATCGATCGCCCGTTGGTCCTTGATGACGCGTCGGCGGTGAAGATCGTGGCACCACTGCTGGCCCTGGGCGGACACAATTACGAGATCAAGCGATCCAAGCATGCCGTATCGAAGGCGTTCCGCTCCTACATGGTCGGGCGCAGCCGGTATTCCGAGGATGAACTGGCGCGGGCAGTCGAGTGCGGTGTGCGGCAGTACGTGGTGCTCGGCGCAGGACTGGATACCTTTGGTTGCCGCAATGCGCACCCGGATCTGCAGGTGTATGAGGTTGACTTCCCAGCAACACAGCAGTGGAAGCGGGACTTGCTGCAGCGGGCCGGCATTGCCGTCCCAGCCAACCTGCATTTCGTGCCGGCGGATTTCGACAGCATGGATCTGCCGGATGCGTTGGGTGCAGCCGGCTTCGACCGGAACCGGCCGGCATTCTTCAGTTGGCTCGGCGTGACGATGTATCTGACACTGGGCGGATTCCGCCGGATCATGGCGGCTATCGGCAGCGGTCCGGGCGGCAGCGCGGTGAGCTTTGATTTCCTGATGCCGCGCGAAGCGCTTCCTGCATGCGAACAAATCACCCTGGATGGTCTGGCGAAGCGCGTCGCTGCGGCAGGGGAGCCGTTGACGCTTTTACTGGCCGAAGAAGAAATCGCCCGGGAATGCAGGCAGGCGGGGTTTGAACGCTGGGAGTTTCTCGATGCCGCGGCGCTGAACCGGCGGTATTTTGCAGGGCGGACGGATGGCCTGGGCTTGGTGCCCGGCGCGGCACGACTGGCCACTGCCTGGAAGTGAGCATGCAATCAGTATCTATTGCCCATTCAGGCTGTCGGTTAGTTCAGGCTGTTGTTTTTAAAAGATGGCCTGCCGGATAAATTGTAGCCACTCTCCAAGTTTCTACATGTTCATTGAGCTGGCGAAATGCTGTTCCTGGACTTCTGTAAAAAATTTCTCAAAGTCGCCCTGATGTTCATCAGTGCGGCATTCGCGTTCAAAGGCAATGCATCGGGACTGGCACTTGTCTGGTCACCAGGTCGCAAGCCTATTGAAAGTGGTAGACAAACGTCTCTGTCCGGTTGCGCGCCCCGGTCGGGTCCTCATAGGGACGGCCGGTGGGTGCAGTGCCACGCAGCGTGATCTTGTCCATGTGGCGGAGTTCGTTCCGCCGGTCGTAGTCGCCGACGGCATTGTGGTTCGTGGAGCGCTGGTCCCAGACCACGATGTCGTCCTTCTGCCACACATGCCGGTAGACGAATTGCGGCCGCTGGGTGTGCATGCGCAGGTAGTTGAGCAGCGGCTCGCTCTCCTCCAGGGTCATGCCAGCGAGCAATCTCACCTTGTCGCCGATGAAGAGCAGCTTGCGGCCGGTCTCCGGGTGCGTGGCGATCAGGCGGTGTGCAGTGGTCTTGGCCTTGCGCGAGGCTTCCAGCTTTTCGGGCGATGAATGGTCAAGTTCGGTTTCCTGCTCCATATGGACGGCCTCGATTCCGTCGAGCATTTTCTTCATGCCCGGGGACAGGGTGTCGTAGGCCAGATGCAGGTTGGCGAACTGCGTATCGCCGCCCACCTCGGGCAGTTGCATTGCCCGCAGCATGGTGATGATGATGGGCGTCGGCGTGTACGACATGTCCGAGTGCCAGTCCGAGCCATTGAAGTTGCTCAGCAGCGGCCCGGCCTTTTGCGGCTTGGCGATCAGCGCCTTGATCTCCGGATGCTCCGGCAGGTTGCCCGGCTGGTCCATCCGCACCGGGCCAAAGCGCGTGCCGAAGGTCACGTACTGCGGCCGGGTGAGCGGCATGCCGCGAAAGAGCAGTATGCAGTGTTCGACCAGCGCCTTGCGAACGGCGGCGAAGTCCTCGTCACTGAGCGGCTTGGTGATGTCGATGCCGGTGACTTCGGCGCCCATTGCATATGAAATCCTGCGTAGCTTCATGGCCATTTCGGTTCCTTGTTTGAAACTGTTCTGAATGCAGAGACGGCAGCGATGGCGGCTGCAATCACTCCTCGCGGATGCCGGCGTCCTTGATCACCTTGCCCAGCACCGCCATGTCGGAGCGGATCACTGCGGCGAATTCCTCGGGCGTGCTCGCCAGCGCATCGGCGCCTTCGTCGAAAAACTTCTTCTGCACCGCCGGCTGCTTCATGAACTGCACCACCTCCTGGTAGAGCCGCCGCACGATGGGCTCGGGCGTCTTCGCCGGGGCGAGCAGGCCGTTGCTCGAGCGTATCTCATAGCCCGGCAACCCGCCGGCCGCAGCGATGGTGGGAAGCTCGGGAAACAGCGGCGTCGGCTTTGGCGTGCTCACTGCCAGAGCCCGCACTTTTCCGGCCTTGATGAACGGCAGCACGCCGCCCGATGTGGCGAACATGAGTTGCACCTCGCCGCTGATCAGCCCCAGGTTGGCCGGACCGCCGCCCTTGTAGGGAACCGTGACGATGTCCACGCCGGCCATGGATTTGAACAGCTCGCCTGCCAGGTGTGCAGCCCCGCCGATGTTGGAGGCAGCGTAGTTGAGTTTGCCCGGGTTGGCTTTGAGCAGCGCAATCAGTTCCTTCACCGAATTGGCCTTCACCGAAGGATGAACCACGAGCACGTTGGGCGCAGTCGTGGCCAGGGTGACCGGCGCGAAGTCTTTTACCGGATCGTAGGAAAGATTGTCGCGCAGAAACGGCGCGAGCCACATGCCGCTGCTGGCGTAGAGCAGCGTATAGCCATCGGCCGGCGCCTTGGCGACCAGGTCGGCCGGAACCGTCCCGCCACCGCGGTTGTCGATGATGATCTGTTGTCCGAGCGAGCCGGTGATGCCGTTGGCAATGATGCGCGCACCGATGTCGGCGGCACCAGCCGCCGCACCTGCCACGATGCGTACCGGCTTGACGGGATAGGTCTGCGCGCCGGCAATGCCTGCGGCAAACAGCATGGCAGCGGTGACACTGCGCAGTGCCACCGGCTTCAGGCCGGACTGGCATTTTACAGAAATACTCATGATCATATTCTTCACATTAAATCTCATGGATAAACAATATAAAACATAAAACTGATATTAATTTTAATTACACAAGCGGCGCCACCGACAAACCCTTGACCTGATGCTGAGCGATGAAGCGGGCCACCAGTCCGGTGCGCTTGGCCTCTTCGACAAATTCCGAGAGGAACTTCGCGCCGGCCGCGTTGCCTTTGGCAGTGCCCACCGCCTGCTGCACCGTGGCGAAGTTGCCTTCGAGGATGCGTGCGCCGGGCAGCTTGATGACGTCTTTCAGCAGCGCCGGGCGCAACGCTGCATACGCCTCCAGCTTGTCGCGCACGAACAGCTCCCAGGCGGTGATCTCCGCCGTCGAGCGCAGCACCGTGGCATGTTTGATGTTGCGATCCAGCCAGAGGTCATAGGCACCGCCGGCGTTCACCGCAATGCGCACACCGGGCCGGTCCACTTCCGCAACGCTGGAGATTGTCGAACCGGGCGGCACCAGATACGTCGCCTCGATCTCGGCATAGGCCGCGGTAAAGGTGACCTTTTCGGCACGCTGCGGCTCGGCACCGATATTGCCGATGTCCCACTTGCCGGTGCCCGCATCGTCGGCGAGCTGGTTGGGCCTGGCGTAGGGAACGTACTTCACCGGCACGCCCAGCCTCTCGGCAATCGCCGCCGCCATGCTGGGCGAGACGCCGGTCGGATCGCCGTTGGCCGCGCGGCCGGTAACAAGCAATTTGTTGCTCATGTTGATGGCGGCGCGCAGCACGCCGGTTGGAGCGAGTTCCGTGATGATTTCGTCGTATGACATGGTGCTCTCCTTTGCGGCAGATTGGAGAATCTGCTCTCTCGCCGCTTCTGCAACTCACCTCAAAAATCTCCCCCACCCCAACCCCTCTCCCCGAGGGAGAGGGGCTTTTTTCTAGTTGGCCGAAAGTTCGATGCCGGTATCGGCCGCCAGTTTTTTCCAGCGCTCGGTTTCCGCAAGGTAATGCCGCTTGAACTCGGCCGGAGTGCTGGCAAGCAGCGTGTACTCATCGCCGAACTTGCTCTGCAAATCGGGCTCCTTGATGAGCCGCGCAAGGGTGCCCTGAACCTTGTTGACGATGGGAGCAGGCGTACCGGCCGGAGTGATCAGACCCAGCCAGCTTGAGTACTCCCAGTTGATGCCCTGCTCGATCGCGGTCGGCAGGTCAGGCAGGGCCGGATTGCGCTCGCGTGCGGAAAGGGCAATGGCGCGCAGCTTGCCTGCCTTGAGCATGGGCACGGCCAGACCGAAGGTGACGGGGACAATGTGCGCGCGGCCGGCCATCAGGTCGGGATAGGTCGCGCCCACTGATTTGTAATGCACGTAGGTCACCTGCGTGCCGGTGGCAAGTTCAAGCATGAGGCCCTGCAGGTGCTGTGTTCCACCCGCACCGCCCGTGCCGAAATTGACGGCCCCCGGATTGGCCCTGGCGTAGGCGACATACTCTTTCAGGTTCTTTGCCGGGAAGTTGTTGGTCACGCACAGGATGGAGTAACGCTTGTTCAGCAGCGAGACCGGATCGAAATCCTTGACCGGGTCATATCCGCCGTCCTTGACGATGAGCGGCAGCGTGGCATAGGTCGAGGACACCCAGACGTAGGTATAGCCGTCGGGCTTTTGCCGCGCCGCGTAGGTCATGCCCACGGCCATGGTGCCGCCAGGCTTGTAGTCCATGACAAAGGGCTGGCCAAGGCTGGCGGAAAGCGCATTGGAAAAAACCCGGCCCTCGACATCGGCAGCACCACCGGGCGCGAACGGCGTGACCATGGTCACGGGGCGCGATGGGAAGCCAGGGGCAGGGTCGCCTTTGCCCTGTGCCAGCGCAGTGCCGGCTGCCACGGCCATGATGCACATTGCAGCGCCTTGGATCAGTACATTCCCGCTCATCGATGCCCTCTCCTTTTCGGGCTGATTTTCCTTGTGGGTCACCAGCGTCCTGCCCGGTCTGTCGCCAGGTCCTTGCCGATGACGTCAATGAGATTAACTCTTGTTCAACGCAAATTCCAAATCTTTTTAGGCATGCTGGTATGTCCTCAGGTAATGACATGCAGCCAGTTCGGGAAAGCTGGTTTCGAGATCAAAAAAATGAATATCCCGCAACTTCGCCTTGTCTGTGAATCGTCACGCAGGGAATGCCTGTTTCCGCTGCGGCGCAGGCGTTGCACACCTCACGCCCGGAATCAGCAGGCAGATCCAGGAACTGGAAAAAGAGCTTGGGGTCGGTGTTTTGTGAAACAGCGAAACCGGATCGCCGACCTCACCGAACCCGGGAAGGCAACACGTGCCGCCCCGATTCTCAATGCGGGCTGCCGCGCACGATATCCATGATCTCGCGCACATCAGCCAGGTTCTCAAGGCCCTCAACCAGCTCAAGTACCCGGTCTGATGCCTTGTCACTGAGGACGCGCCGGGTGCAGGAATGGAACTTCTGCAGCCGCTGTTCGCGCGTCAGGGGATTGCCCGGCCAGCCCAGCAGCTTGTCGACCCGCTTGAAGAGATGCGTGCCGTCCTTGAGCCAGACGTTGATATCGACGTGCATGGTTATCTTGTCAAACGGAATGTTCTCATCCACCGTGAATTTGACTTTCGGCAGCAGTGCCTTGACGTCAGGTGCATTGAGCCGCTCGCTGGTAAAGGATTCAACCGTCACCTCACCATCCAGCAATGCGATCAGGGTCGTATATTGCACGCTGAATTTTCCGTCCAGGCCGCTGCGTGGCTGCGGCCGGTTGACGTATTCGAAAGGCGGAAACACGATCTCCACATGATCGATCTGCTCGGGCCTGAGATTGTTTTCCTTGCGCAGCCGCAGCGCGCCATCGATAGGACGCTGGGTAAAGCCGTTGGAAGGGAATGGCTTGAAGCCTATGCCCGGATCGAGCATGCGCAGCGGAGCTGCAAACCCCTGCGACAGCAGTTCCGGCCTGGAGTTTCCCGGCATGAAGGTGTCAAAAAAGCCCTTCGGTCCGAACACATCGGCGCTGGCAGTCCAGCCCATGCTGGCCAGCACGCCGCACTCCACCCCCATGCGTGCGCCATGCCCTGAATGCGACGACTTGGTCATGGTGCCGGTATTGATCGACAGGCTGCAGGCGCGCGAACCGGCCAGACCGAACGCCATCAATGTCTGCTGGCGATTGAGATCCAGCGACTTCGCCGCTGCTGCAGTGGCGCCGAACATGCCCACGGTACTGGGCTTGTGAAAGCCGACGCCAGTGACCAGGCCGGTGGCGGCGATCCTGAAACGCGCCTGAACTTCGAATGCGGTGGCCAGGGCTTCAATGACCTTCTGGCCGCTCATGCCGTTATCTTCGGCGATGGCCAGTATTGCCGGCAGTGTCGGCGACATCGGATGGTTGGTCGGGTAGGAAGTGTTGTCGAAATCAAGCGCATGCGCCATCGTGCCATTGGCAAAGGCCGCATTTTCCATCGTGGTCTTGAACCCGCCGGTAATCACGCTGGACCTCGGCGTGCCTCCCAGTTGCCTGACGTAGGCGGTGACCAGGCGGCCCACACCCTCCGGTTCAGTGGAGCCGGCATGGATGACCGCCAGACCATCAAGCACAACCTGCTTGCACAGTTCAATTGCCTCGGCAGGCAGGGTCTCGTACCTGACTGCAAGCAGGTTGTCGATGAATTCCCCGGTAACGGTCGTGGCCATGTATGTCCTTTTTCATTCTGCACAAAATGCACAATAGGCAATAGGGATGAGTCGATCGGCGGTGGATGCTGCTGCATCCCGGCCGCCACCGGTGCTGCGCTGCGTACACAAACAGTCTGTATTGGCGGGCGACCGGGCCCGGAGAGATATTAGAACCTATCTCAAAAATATCCACATGATGCGTTTTGACCCAAAGCGGATGGATGCAAGGCGCGAGGCCGCAGCCATGGTGGTTCCATGGCGAGCGCCAGGCAACGCCGCAGACGCCGCTTTGGGTCAAAACCCGGAGGGACGGGGCCATTTGGTTCCATGGCGTCGTTGCTTGTCGCTAACAGGCACCCGGCCTGCTTCGCTCCGCACGCCTAGCCCTGAAACCAAATGGCCCGCGTCGCACATGCGGCTATTTTTGAGATAGGTTCTATTGTTAGAGACTCGGTTATATTCGCAGTCTAAGAGCAACTGATTTCGCAGTGCAAGCCCGGGGTCTTCGACCGTGCAGAACGAGCAGCTCCGCCCGCTTCAATTTCGGAGGGAAATCATGAACACAACAAAAAAACTGACGATACTGTCAGGCGCCTTGTTCTTCGGATGGCTCGGTGCACAGCAGGCTGGTGCCCAGACTTACCCAGGCAAGCCCGTTCGGATCATCACTGCCGAGGCCGCCGGGGGCAACGATTTCTTCGCCCGCGTTCTCGCCCAGGGCCTTGATGCGACCATGGGGCAACGATTCATCGTCGAAAACAGAGGGGGCGCCGGCGGCACCATTGCCGCCAACGTCGTGCGCACCGCCGCACCGGACGGATACACCCTGCTCTTTTATGGCAGCGCCTTTTACAGAACCCCGATACTGCAGAATGACATGCGCTGGAATCCGGTCACGGATTTTGCGCCCATCACGCTGGCCACCAGAGCCCCGGATGTACTGATCGTCAATTCCGCCCTTCCGGTCCAATCGGTCAAGGATTTGCTCGCCCTGGCGAAAGCCAGACCCGGCCAGCTCAATTACGGATTCACCTCGGTGAATACCAACGGCAAATTGTTTGAGTACATGACCGGCGCAAAAGTCGTCGGCGTTTCGTACAAGGGAACCGGTCCGGCCTATGTCGACCTCATATCCGGGGCAATCCAGTACATGTTCACCAACATGGCTTCCGCAACGGCCCAGGTGAAGTCAGGAAGGGTAAGGCTGATTGCCATTGCAACCATGGCGCCATCACCACTGCTTCCGGACGTGCCCACTGTGGACGCCGCAGTTCCCGGATATGAGTCGGGGATCATTTACGGTTTCTTCGGGCCGGTGAAAACATCGCCGGCGATTGTGGCCCAGCTCAACAAGGCGGTCGTTGAGACGTTGCGCATCCCGGGCATCAGGAAGCAGATCCTGGACTCCGGCGCAGAACCGGTGGGCAGCACGCCCGAGGAGTTTGCCAGGGTCATCGAGAAAGAAATGGCCGAACTGACCAGGCTGGTCAAAGAAACCGACATGAAACTCTAGGATGTTCCCGGAAGGCCCCCGCGCAAGGTGCGAATATCTCAATACCTCGCGCGAGGCAAACGAAGCCTGAAGGTGGGTGGTGAATTCAGGCCGGGGCTCGCGATCCGCGTTTCATGACACCTGCTTCAGCGCTTCCGGGTTCAGCACATTGACCGGAGCCCCCGCAGCATAGGCCAGCAGGTTGTCGATCGCCTTGTTATAGAAATTCTCGAGTGTGCTTTCGGTGGCATAGCCCAGATGCGGTGTGCAGATCACGTTCGGCAGCTTGAGCAGCGGATGCTCGACGTCCACCACCGGCTCGGCATCGTAGACATCGATGGCGGCACGTCCGGGGCGGCCCTTCTTCAGCGCCTCCACCAGGGCGCCCGTCTCCACCAGCCCGTCGCGGCTGGTGTTCACGAAAACCGCGGTCGGCTTCATGCAGGCGAGATCCGCGGCCGTGATGATGCCGCGCGTCTCTTCTTCGTAGTAGATGTGCAGGGACAGGACATCGGCGCTTTCGAAAAACTCGCGGCGCGTTGCCGGCATCTCATAACCGGCCGCGACGATCCTGGCGCGCGATTCCTCACGCCCCCAGCAGATCACTCTCATCTCGAACGCCTTGCCCACGCGCGCGACGATGGACCCGATGCCGCCCATTCCGTAAATGGCCAGCGTGCGGCCGCGCAGACCCGTTCCCGCCGTGGATTGCCATCCACCGCGTTTCATGTTTTCCACTTCATGCGGTATGTGACGGAGGCTGGCCATGATCAGGCCCCAGGTCAGCTCGGCAGTCGTGACCCCGACGCCCTTGTTGCTGTGGGAGGCGATGATGATGCCTTTCTCCGCGCACGCCGCAAAATCGATGTGGTCGCGATGGCTGCCGGTCTGGGCGATCATCCTGATCGTGGACAGCCTTTCCACCAGCTCGCGCCGCAAATGGGAACGCTCCTGCGTGAAGATAGCCGCCTCCGCACCGTGCAGGCGTTCGGCGAGCTTCTGCGGATCCTTCTCGGTATCGTGATAAACAACCACCTCGTGGTCCGCGAGGCGGGCATGGCATTTCAGGTTGCGGAAGGTCCTGCTCCAGTCATCCAGAACGACGATTCTCATTGCATCTCCGGTTGCATGTTGGGACTTGCAGCGCTATTGCCTGCGCGACACTGCGGTACATCAAAAAATTCACCCTCATCCCCGGCCCTTCTCCCCGAGGGAGAAGGGAGAAAAGCCCCTCTCCCTCGGGGGTGAGACGGGGAATTCGGGCCGCATGCGGTCCGGGAATTCGGGCCGCATGCGGCCCGCCTGTCGAACGGCATGCCGATGCATCGGCATGTGCGCCCTGCAAGGGAGGGGTTGGGGTGAGGGAAACTCAGACCGAAAACTCAGACATTATTTTTGCGTTCACTTCTGCTCATCACGGCTTCAGCGACTCCAGAAGCGACCCAAGCGTCTCCACGTGTTCAAGGCGCTGGATCAGCGAGATGGCGGTTTCGGTCTTGGCTTTGCCCAGCGCCGGTGCTGCGATCAGGCGGAACTTGTCTTCAATGTCGGCGTTGGTCGGCGTCAGGTAACGGCTGCTCTCGCTGCGGTCCACTTCCTTGCTGAAGACATCGCCATTCTTCAGGCGGATGGTGACCCGCGCCAGGCTGCGTGCAGGGTACTGGCGCTCGTAATCCTCGTTCTCGGTGACGCGCACCTTCTCAGCCATCTCGCGATAGGCCTTGTTCGCGAGCGCATCAGGCTGGTAAGCCGGGCCGAGCAACTGTCCTGCATCGCGCGTGCAGACGGCCACCGCCACGCAATGCGGCAGGCTGGCGCGCGCCTTGCTGTCGCTTTCGGGATGCGGTTTGTTGAATATGGCAGTACGGCGCGGGCAATCGGCCTGGATCTCGACCACATCCGCCGCCTGGATCGGATGTTCCGCAAGCAACGCAAAGGTCGCATCCAGCGTCGCTGCGATGGGCCCGACGGTCGCATAGTATTTCGTCAGTACCCCGCTCAGCAGTTCCCACTCGGTGAACTCCCCGCTCGGCGATATGCCTTCGGTAAGGCGCTCGGGACTGTTTTTCTCGCAGATGGTGGGCAGCCAGACGCCGGTCACATCGTGCATTCCGTCCAGCCCTCGTTTGGCCATGTCCGCAGCCAGGATGCCGGTTGCACAGGCGTGCCCGCCAACCAGCCACTTGACGCTGCCGCCCTGGTTCACGCGCCCCGTTGCGGCAGGCGTCAGACTCAGCACGTTGCTGATCGCGTCGGCAATGCCGGCAGCATCGAGCCCGAGCAGGTGCGCGGTCGTTACCGCGGGTCCGATCGAGCCAAGCAGGCCGATGGTCGACCAGCCCTGATAAAAAGCGTGGGGATGCAAGGCCCGCCCGAAACGGATCTCCACTTCGTAGCCGGCAACAACGGCGGGCAGTATCCGATCGCCGCCCAGCCCGTCCCGCTCTGCGATCGCCAGCGCTGCGGACACGATTTCACAGCCGGGATGAACCGTGCCGCGCGGCGCGGCATCGGACAGTTCGAGCCCGAAAATATAGGTGGCGTGGGCGAGCGCCGCGAGGCTCGCAGTGGTTTTATCGCCGTGCGGCAGCAAGGTCACCTCCTGCCTGCCGCCCTGGGCGTGCACATAGTCCCGCACCGTATCGGAGATGCCGGCGTGGTAACCGGCAACCAGGCAACCGACCGTGTCCAGCACCCGCTGCCGTGCCCGCAGCAGCACTTCATCCGGCAGATTGGCAAGGTGAAGCCCTGCCGCTGCGCGGCCCATGACCTGCAATGGCGCTTCCTGCGAATTCTTATCCAACACATGACTCCTGATGGTTCGTGATCTTCCGGCAGCGCAATGCCGTCGACACTCGCGCCGATATTGCCGTCGGCATTCCCGGCATGTTCACCCGCTACTCGTCCGGCTTCTCGATGTTGAGGCGCGACACCAGGCCCTTCCACCGTTCGACCTCGGTGATGAGCTGCTTCCTGAATTCCTCGGGCGAACTGCCGACCATGTCGGATTCCAGCGGCTCCATCTTCTTCGCCAGATCCGGATCCTTGGCAACGGTCCGGAAGGCGGTCGAGAGCTTGTTCATGATCGGCGCCGGAGTTGCGCCGGGCGCGAAGAAGCCCTGCCAGTTCAGGTCGCGGTAGCCCTTCATGTACTCGGACACCGAGGGCAGATCCGGCATTTGCTTGAGCCGCTCCGGACCTTTGACCGCAAGCGCCCGCACCTTGCCCGACTTGATGAGCTGCAATGCCGCGATTGTCGATGACGATCCCATGTCGACCCGTCCGGCAATCAGGTCGGCCATCAGGGTGGAGTTGCCCTTGTAGTGGACAAAGGTGACCTTGGCACCGGCATCCGCGTGCAGCCACTCGGCTGTGAGGTGGCCGAGCGCGCCGGCCCCGGAAGTGCCGTAGTTGATCTTGCCCGGGTTCGCCCTGGCGTAGGCAAGGTAGTCCGTGAAGGTCCTGAATTGCGAATTGGCCGGGACGATCAGGATCGACGTCTTGGTGCTCATCATCGAGATCGGCGCAAGGTCGTTGATGATGTCGAAGGGCAGCTTGTAGAACGCCGGCAGGATGGCAAAGCCCGCAGTGTTGGTCAGCAGCGTATAGCCGTCGGGCGCGGCTTTTGCGACAAAGCCGGTGCCGATCGAAGTGCCTCCGCCCGTCTTGTAATCCAGCACCATCGGCTGCCCGAGCTGTTTCGTCAGCAAGGGCGTATACAGCCGCGCTTCGATATCAGCCGGACCGCTCGGCGCAAAAGGGACGATGATCGTTATCGGTCTGGCGGGATACTGGTCAGCCCCCGTCTGGGCAGATGCATCCAGGCAACCCAGGATGACTGCCGCAAGGGCAAAAGCCCGAAGCGATTGACGCATGAATGCGCAAAGCATGGCCTTCTCCTGCATGGTTCTCTCCTTTTGGTTTCTGAATCAGTTACCGCTTGTTGGAATTCGATACCGCAGATTCCTGTTCTGTTTCTCTTGTTCGACATGCAGATGCCAAAGAAATTGGCCATTGCAACGACAAGTTATCTCAAAAATAATCCTGACATCCTCGGTTCTGTTCCTTCCCTCATCCCCAGCCCTTCCCTTGCAGGGCGCACACGCCGATGCATCGGCATGCCCGCTCAACAGGCGAGCCGCATGCGGCTCGAAACCCCTGCCTCGCCCCCGGGGGAGAAGGGAGAAAAGCCCCTCTCCCCAGGGAAGAGGGGTTGGGGTGAGGGAAAATTTTGAGATGAGTTCTATTTCTGCAGCAGCGGCACCAGCTCGGCCATCGACGAGAGCGACTCAAGCCCGTTGACGGCCTGCATGACGGCATCGACGCGCTCGCGCGACATCACGACCTCAGCCAGCGTGCGGAATTTTCCCGCCATGATTTCATCGCTGAACGGGGATTTTGCGGAGCCGCGCGTGTGGTTCACCTCGCCGCTGAGGACCTTGCCGTTTTTCAGCGTGACTTCCACATGCGCGTACTGGATCAGGTCCGGCTTTTCGATGACATGGCATTCCACCTTGTCGGCAATGGCCAGGACATCCGGATCGCGCCACAGCGCAGGGTCGATATACATTTCAAGGCTGTTGCTGCCCTTCACCAGTCGCAGCCCCATGCTGTAGGCAAGGCTGGCCTGGGCGGTGATCACGTCACGCGGACGCTTTACCGTGCCGACATGCATCAGGCCGCGCTCGTACATCCCCACGCGGATCTTTTCCACATCGCGGTGATTGAATTGATGTGCCTTCATCAGGTCGCTGACGATGTCGAGCGGACCATGGCAGGTTCCGATGGTCGGATAAATGCGGTAGGTGCAGCGGGTGATGCAAAAGGAATTGTCAGGGCCGACATCGCCCAGATTGGCAAGCAGCGCCTCGGGCTTCGAGGGCTTGGCGCCGCCGAATGCGGCGAAGAAGCCGTGGCGCCCCTCGAACACGGTCAGCGGGCCGGTGAGCCCGACCTTGGCCAGCATCGCGGCCTGCATGCCGTTGCGCACGCCCAGCGCGCCGTGGATGCGCTTCACTTCGCCGCCCGCCTCGTCGTACTCCAGCAGTCCGCAGGCATGGCTGCCGGCAATTGCAAAGGCGTGCGTCTGCTGCTCCTCATTGAGTCCCAGCAGCTTGCCGGCCGCGGCGGTGGCGCTGAACACGCCGAGCATCCCCTGCATGTGGAAGTGGCGCTGCCTGGCATCGAAATGGCGCGGGAACTCCGGCGTGGCCAGCGCCGCGCCGATGCGCCCCTGCGCCTCATAACCGGCAACCATGGCGGTGATGATGTCCTTGCCGCCGATGCCCAACTGCTCACCCAGCGCCTGAACCACCGGAACAACGATCACTCCGGTGTGCGCGCTCTCGGGCGAGCCATGATGCTGCAGCTCGCAGCTGTAGCTGAACGCGGAATTGGCATACGCCGCATAAGGCGCAGGCACCCTGTCACCGTGATATGAAATGGTGGACGTGCCGTTGCCGCCGGCACTGCTGCCCAGGGCCCGGGCATACAGGTAGGCGGGCTGCACCCACGGCAGTGTCGCGCCGCGCAATTGCACGCCCAGTGTGTCGAGCATGCAGCGCTTGGCGTGAAAGATTGCCTCAGGCGTCAGGTCCTCGTAGCGCAGCGCCGTTACCCATCGCGCCAGCCGTTGTGCTGCCGTTGTTCCCGTTATCGTTGTCGTTGCAGTCATGGAATGCGTTTCTTTCAGAATATGCGGAAGTAGTTCTGTACCGAATGCAAGCGGGGCTGTCAGCCAGTGCGGCCGGTTCAATCCTCTTTCAGGCCGAGGTCCTTGATCAGCTTGCCGAGGCGCGCCATTTCCGATTTCATGGCCGTGGCCATGACCTGCGGCGAGCTGCCGATGGTTTCCACGCCGGCGGCGGCAAATTTCTGCTTGATGTCCGGATTGTTGACCGCTACCGCCATTTCCCTGCTCAGGAGATTGATGATGGCCGGCGATACCTTGACCGGAGCGAATGCGCCGATCGGCGAATCCGCCTCGTAGCCGGGAACACCGGCCGCAGCCACCGTCGGCAGGTCGGGGAATAGCGGGGAGGCCTTGGCCGACGTGATGGCCAGCGCGCGCAGGCGGCCGGACTTCAGATGCTGCGAGACGGAACCGGCAGTGGGAAACATCAATTGCACCTGCCCGGCGATCAGCGCATTCGTCGCCTGGCCATTGCCCTTGTAGGGAATGCGCAGCATGTCGACACCCGCCATGACCTTGAACAGTTCCGCGGCAAGATGGGTCGCCGCGCCGCTCTGGCCGGTGCCGTAGTTGAGCACCCCCGGCTTCGACTTGGCCAGGGCAATCAGCTCCTTCACTGAATTCACGGGCACCGAAGGATGCACTGCGATCAGGATCGGCGTGTTGACCTCCAGCCCGATCGGCGCAAAGTCGCGCTCCACGTCGTAGGGCACTTCGCTCCGCAGGAATTTCTCCAGCCACAGGCTGCTGCCGAAAATCATCAGCGTGTAGCCGTCGGCCGGTGCCTTGGCCACGAATTCTCCGACCAGCAGCGCGCCCGTGCGGTTCTCGACGATGAATTGCTGTCCGAATCGGGTGGTCAGTGCCTGCGCGATCAGGCGTGCCGTGAAATCATGGCCGCCACCGACTTCGGCAGTCACCAGACGCACGGGCTTTGCCGGATATTCCTGTGCCCCAGCTGACAATGACAATGGCCCCAGGAGCAGGGCAAGCGCGAAGGTCATGCCCGTCATCAAGCGTCCATCTGACATTTGCTCTCTCCTTTGGATGACTGGTTTTGACTCATGGCGCGAAACGATCTTTTCATGCCGCGTTGCGCTGGCGGGCATCGTCAAGCACCGACCTTCCTGAGTTGCCCTGACTTCCTGGCAATCGGGGCCGGTTGCAAGCGACAGATCCTGCCGACACATATTAAACGTAAACGAGGGAAGCTCCGGAGCCTGCATTTTCGCAGAACCCCGGAAGACCCTTTGCACTTCACGCCCGGCGACGCACCCGGGGTTCAGGCAATCGCCCCCTTGCTGCGCAGGTCGCTGATCTCCGCAGCGCTGTAACCCAGGCCCTGCATGACCTCATCGGTATGCTGGCCTGCATCGGGCGTGGGCAGGCGGATGGCACGGCTTGCGCCGACGAAAGTCAGCGGCGAGGCAACGATCCTGATCTCGCCCAGCACCGGATGCTGCACCGGTTGTGCCATCCCCAGATACTGGATCTGCTCGTCGGCGAACACCTTGTCCATGGTGTAGATGGGCCCGCACGGAACGCCGCCCGCCTCCATCGCCTTGATCCAGTGGTCCATGGGTTTCGTCCGGGTCACTTCACCGATCGCCGCCTGCAACGCGACGCGATCCTTGACGCGCTCCTTCTGCGTGGCCCATTTGTGGCCGGGCTGCGCCCATTCGGGTTTGCCGAGCACCTCGCACAGCTTGATGTAGGTGTTCTGCGCGGCGCCGGCAATGTTGAAATGGCCGTCGCTGGACGGATAGACACCGGGCGTGTCGCCGGTGGGGTGCATGTTGCCGGCGGGCTTGGCGACATGTCCGTCCATGAGGTAACGCGACGCCTGGAAGTCCATCATCATGATCAGCCCTTCCAGCAGGCTGGTGTTGACCCAGCGGCCGCGGCCGGTGCGATCGCGCTCGTACAGGGCCATCATGATGCCCAGCGCCAGCAGGTTGCCTGCAGTGAGATCACCCACGGCGATGCCCGTGCGCATCGGACCGCTGCCCGGCTCGCCGGTCACCGTCTGCAGGCCGGACATGCCCTGCACGATCTGGTCGACGCCGCCACGCTTGGCAATCGGGCCCTCCTGGCCGAAGCCGGAATTGCTGCCGTACACCAGTTTCGGATTGACCTTGCGCAAATCCTCCCAGGACACCTTCAACCGGTGCTTCACGTCGGGGCGCCAGTTCTCCACGACCACGTCGGCGTCCTTCACCATCCTCATCAGCACCGCGTGGCCTTCCGGTGTCTTCAGGTTCAGGCGCATGGATCGCTTGTTGCGATGCAGGTTCTGCGCGTCAAAGCCGTGGCGCTTCTCGCCGTCGCCGCGCATGTCCTCGGTGGGCTCGACCTTGATGACATCGGCACCCCAGTCGGCCAGGTGGCGCACGCAGGTGGGGCCTGCCCGGGCCAGGCACAGATCAATGACCTTCAGGCCGGTCAGCGGCAGATATGGCGAGTCATCCATGGTTCCTCCTCAGGTAGGTGGCATGCGGGACGCCGGAACGCTGCCGGCAAAGAGAGCTTACAATGTTTGCAGCCACGCACTGCAACATACAACCATAAATCGTGGCTTCACTTCACTACGGTTACTTCACTGCGGTTTCCAACAGGAGGAGGCGCATGAAACTCGTGACATCCCGTGCCGTTTTCGTGACAGCCATGTTCATGGCGGCCGTTCCCCTGCCGGCGTGGGCACAGAGCCCGGCCGGCTACCCGGCAAAGCCGGTCAGGGTGATCGTGGGCAGCGGTGCAGGCGGCTCCGTCGACATCGTGGCGCGCCTGGTTTCGGCGAAACTCGGCGATACGCTCAGGCAGAAATTCATCGTCGAGAACCGCCCGGGCGCAGGCGGCATGCTGGGCGTCCGGGAAGTCGTGAATGCCGCGCCCGATGCGCTCACCATTGCACCGGTGCCGGCCACCTTCCTGTGGGCGAAAACCGTGCAGCCCAGCCTGCCCTTCGATCCGGTCACCGACCTCGAACCGGTTTCGCAGGTCACCAAGGCACCGCTGGTCATGATCATCAATCCCTCGGTTCCGGCGAAGTCCGTCAGGGAACTGATCGATTTCGCCAGGGCCAATCCGGGAAAACTGAATGTCGGCGTCAGCAACGGTTCGGCCACGCATCTGGCGGCAGCCTACTTCGCCAGCATGGCCGGCATTTCGGTGCTCATCGTTCCCTACAAGGGCACGCCTGAGGCGACCAACGACCTGATCGCGGGCCGCATCGACATGCACATCGGCGGGCTGGCCTCGAACATCGGCCGCATCAAGGCCGGCAAGATGCGCGCGCTGGGCGTGACCACCCTGGACCGCAGCCCGGTGATGCCCGACCTGCCGACGATCGCCGATACGCTGCCCGGCTATGAGGTGAACAATTTCCATGGATGGCTGACCACGAAGGGATCACCGTCCGCGAGCGTAAGCAGGCTCGCGACGGCCATTGCCGAAGCGGTCAATGCCAAAGAGGTAAGCGACGCGATTACGGCGGACGGCTCCACGCCCTACGGCAGCACGCCGCAGGAATTTCGCGATGCCATCGCCCGCAATGCGCCGGCTTTCCAGAAAATCGCGCGGGAATCAAACATGAGCCTGTAGTGGTCCGCGCAGTTGTCAGCGCTGTTGTCCGTCGTGGGGCCGGCATCTGCCATGAAATGAATGCACCCAGAAAAAGGAAGAATCGTGGAGTACCAGCACATCCTGTATGAAGTCGCCGACGGCATCCTGACCGTCACGCTGAACCGCCCGGAAAAACTGAACGCCCAGACGCGGCGCATGCATGCCGAAATCATCGCGGCCGCCGATCAATGGGATGCCGATGACAGCATTCGCGCCGTGATCTTCACCGGCGCCGGCCGGGGCTTCTGTGCGGGCACCGACCTCACCCAGAACAACACCTGGGGCGGCGGCAAGGATGCCCCCGAGGAGTTCCCGCCCAAATACGTCAACGGCATCCGCCGTGACGGCGGCGGCGAACTGGTGCTGCGCCTGTTTGACAGCAAGAAGCCCATGATTGCGGCAGTCAACGGTCCCGCAGTGGGCATCGGTGCCACCTTCATCCTGCCCATGGACGTGCGCATCGCCTCGGACAGCGCGCGTTTTGGTTACGTGTTCACGCAACGCGGCATCGCACCCGAGTCCTGCTCCACATGGTTCCTGCCGCGCATTGTTGGCATTGCAAAGGCGCTGGACTGGTCGCTCAGCGGACGCGTATTCAATGCCCCTGAAGCGCTGGAACACAAACTGGTCAGCGAGGTCCTGCCGCAGGACCAGTTGCTCGCCCGCGCGCGCGCCATCGCCCATGAGTACTCCGACCGCACCGCGCCGCTGTCGGTTGCGGTGACACGCCAGATCATGTGGCGCATGCTGGGCGCAGCCCATCCCATGGAAGCGCATGAAATGGAATCACAGGCGCTGTCGTCACTGCGCACCAAATCCGATGCCGGCGAAGGCGCCAAGTCCTTCCTCGAAAAACGCCCGCCCAAATTCACCCTGCGCCCCAGCAAGGACATGCCCGACAGCTATCCGTGGTGGCCGGAGCTGGAGTTCAAGGGCAAGGTGGAGTGGTAGGCGGAGCATTAACCCGGAGTGGTACCATCGAAGCTCACATTTCGCACACCCGCGCATTCCGTATCCGCATTGCGTCAACATCCCCATGATCCAGCTCTCCGTCAATGGTGAAACCCGCCAGATTGCGCCCGGTGCCAGCCTGGCCGGGCTGATCGATGAACTGGCGCTCGCCGGCAAGCGCATCGCCGTCGAGCGCAACGGCGAGATCGTGCCGCGCAGCCGGTACGGGGAGACAGCACTGGCCGACGGCGACCAGCTGGAAATCGTGGTGGCGGTTGGAGGAGGCTGAGATGACTGGAACAACAGACAAACTGACCATTGCGGGCAAGGCCTACGGCTCGCGCCTCCTGATCGGCACCGGCAAGTACAAGGACTTCGACGAGACGCGTCGCGCCGTGGATGCCAGTGGCGCCGAGATCGTCACCGTCGCGATCCGCCGCACGAACATCGGCCAGGACCCCAAGCAGCCCTCGCTGCTCGATGCCCTGCCGCCCTCGCAGTTCACCTACCTGCCGAACACCGCCGGCTGCTACTCGGCCGACGATGCGGTGCGCACGCTGCGCCTGGCACGCGAACTGCTCGATGGCCACAAGCTCGTGAAGCTCGAGGTACTGGGCGATCCGAACACGCTGTTCCCGAACGTCATTGAAACGCTGGCCGCGGCGCGCACGCTGGTGAAGGACGGCTTCGATGTCATGGTCTATACCAGCGACGACCCCATCATCGCCAAGCAGCTCGAGGAGATCGGCTGCGTCGCGGTGATGCCGCTCGCCTCGCTGATCGGCTCGGGGATGGGCATCCTCAACCCGTGGAACCTGCAGCTCATCATCGAAGCGGCGAAGATTCCGGTGCTGGTCGATGCCGGCGTGGGCACTGCCTCCGATGCGGCGATCGCCATGGAACTGGGCTGCGACGGCATTCTCATGAACACCGCAGTGGCCGCCGCGCGCGATCCGGTCATGATGGCCGGCGCCATGAAAAAGGCAGTGGAAGCCGGACGCGAGGCCTTCCTCGCCGGCCGCATGCCGAAAAAACTCTACAGCGCCTCACCCAGCTCGCCCACGGGCGGCACCATCAGCGCCGCACCCAAGCCCAAAGCGGCTTAACCGCGTTTTCCATGACCGAAGAACTCCACAAGCGGAGCATCCGCAGCTTCGTGCTGCGCCAGGGGCGCGTGTCCGACGCACAGCGACGCGCGCTGGATGCAGGGCAAGCTCAGTTCGGCATCGCGTTTGCGCCGCAACGGCTCGACCTCGACGCCGCCTTCAAGCGGGCTGCACCAAAAATTCTCGAAATCGGATTCGGCATGGGAGAGACAACGGCGGCCATCGCCCAGGCCCATCCGGAGAACGATTACCTCGGCATCGAGGTGCATACGCCGGGCGTGGGCGCGCTGTTCAAGCAGATCAGCGAAGCGGGCATCACGAACATCCGCATCATCCAGCATGACGCCGTCGAGGTAATGAACCACATGCTTGCACCGGAATCGCTGGATGGCATCCATGTGTTCTTCCCCGATCCCTGGCCGAAGAAGCGCCACCACAAGCGGCGCCTGCTGCAGCCGCCGCTGGTTGCGCTGCTTGCCTCAAGGCTGAAGCCCGGCGGCTACCTGCATTCGGCCACCGACTGGGAGGAATACGCGCAGCAGATCCTGGAAGTGTTTGCCGCGGAGTCCTTGCTGGAGAACACGGCCACGGACTACGCGCCACGGCCGGCCTCGCGGCCGCAGACGAAGTTCGAAACCCGCGGCCTGAAGCTCGGCCACAAGGTCTGGGACGTACTGTTCAGGAAGCGCTAGCAGCGCGCCTTCGATCAGTTCGTCCTTCGACAAGCTCAGGACGAACGGTATTTGTTGATTCCGTTCGTGGTGATCCTGAGCTTGCCGAAGGATCGAGCCATGAATGGAATCAACCATTACCCTCCACACAGATATGATCACTTCTGGAAAGTTATCGTTTTTCCAAGCGTATTTTCACCAGAATTGTGATCCGCACCATCCGGCAGGAACAGTTGCAGCAGGTCGTTCAGGAAATGCTGCCCGCGTTCGGTCGGGCGGATGCGCTCGTGGTCCCGTTCGATCAGGCCTTTTTCTTCCGCCGCATCCAGCGCCTTTGCCGCAGCGGTGATCGGCAGTCCGGTGCGCTCGGCAAACATTGCCACCGGAAAACCGTCCGTGAGCCGCAGCGCGTTCATCATGAACTCGAACGGCAGGTCGCGCGGCGCGACATCGTGCTGCTCTGAGATTGCACTGCCCTTGTCCAGATTGTCGAAGTAACTCTTCGGCTGCTTGAAGCGTACCTGGCGCGTGATGCGATCCGGAAATGACAGCTTGGTGTGGGCGCCCGCGCCGATGCCGAGGTAATCGCCAAAGCGCCAGTAGTTGAGGTTGTGGCGGCATTCGCGGCCGGTGCGCGCATAGGCCGAGGTTTCGTAATGCGTGAAGCCACCCGCGCCGAGACGCGCCTCGATGGCGTCCTGCATGTTTGCCGCCGCATCCTCATCCGGCAGCGACGGCGGGTAGCGATAGAACACCGTGTTCGGCTCCAGTGTCAGGCTGTAGAACGACAGGTGCGACGTACCGCAGCCCAGTGCCGCTGCGCAATCGGCTTCGGACTCGGCCGGCGTCTGCTCCGGCAGGCCATACATCAGGTCGAGGTTGATGTTCGCGAAATGCTTCGATGCAATCTCGATTGCGCGCCAGGCCTCGGTGTCGTCATGGATGCGTCCCAGCGCCTTGAGATGCCGGGGATTGAAACTCTGAATGCCGATCGACAGGCGGTTGATGCCCGCTGCCGCATAGTCGCGGAACTTCTCCGCCTCGAACGTGCCGGGATTCGCTTCCATCGTCACTTCGCAGTCCGGCTCCATCGACAACCGCGCACGGAACGCCGCCAGCAGGCGATCCATGGTCGCGGCCGGAAACAGGCTGGGCGTGCCACCACCAAAGAAAATGCTGTACACCCGCCGGCCCCAGATCGAAGGCAGCGCGGTTTCCAGGTCGCGAATCAGCGCATCGGCGTATTCGGCATCGGCCAGGGAGCCCTTCAGTTCATGCGAATTGAAATCGCAGTAGGGGCACTTCTTCACGCACCAGGGCATGTGCACATACAGCGCCAGCGGCGGCAGCGCGGTGAGGTGAATGGAATCAGGTTGTGCGATGCGGATCATCTCCCCCCCTTGATAAAGGGGGCCGACTTTCCGTCAGGCGAGCGGGGGGATTTGTACGCTGCAAAAATCCCCCCCAGCCCCCCTTTGACAAGGGGGGAGCAACAACAATGTTCTGACTCCGTGGGGCTTAGCGCAGAAATGAACATCACACGCCTTCCTTCAGCTTCGCCAGCAGACGACGCAGCGCCTTGCCGCGATGGCTGGCGAGGTTCTTCTGCGAAGGCTCCAGCTCGGCGGCGGTCTTGTCGAAATCGGGCAGCAGGAAATAGGGATCGTAGCCAAAGCCGTTTGCGCCGCGCGGCGTGTCGATGATGCGGCCCTGCCAGGCGCCCTCTGCAATCAGCGGCTCCGGGTCATCCCCATGACGCATCAGCACGATCACGCAGTAGTAATGCGCGCGGCGTTCTTCCTTGTCGCGCAGCAGGTCGAGCAGCTTCCGGTTGTTGCGCTCATCCGATTTAGGTTCCCCCGCGAAGCGCGCCGAATGCACCCCCGGCTCACCACCCAGCGCACGCACGCAGATGCCCGAGTCATCCGCCATCGCCGGCAGGCCCGACAGCTTCGCCGCGTGGCGCGCCTTGGCGAGGGCGTTTTCCACGAAGGTGCCATGCGGCTCCTCGGCATCGGGAATGCCGAGTTTCGACTGCGGAATGATCTCGATGCCCAGCGGCGCGAACATTTCGCCGAATTCGCGGAGTTTGCCGGGGTTGGAGGAGGCGAGGACGAGTTGTTTCATGGGGTGCGATTTTAATCTGGTCTTGGTGAAAGCAATCATTCATTGAGTGCTATCAATCTCGTTTCAGCTTCGCCGAGTAACTTTCTTTGCTTCGCCAAAGAAAGTTACCAAAGAAAGGTGACCCCTACGGTGCCGGTTCCGGCGCTGCCGCGCCGGAGCGCAGAGCAGGGGCCCCGCGTAGCGGGGATGCGACCGCACAGCGCAGGGCACTCCGTAGCGAAGCGCAGGAGCGAGGCCCGGGGTGTGCTTCTCTTTGCCTCCTTTCTCTTGCACAAGCAAGAGAAAGGAGGCCGCCGAAAGGCGAAAAGAAAAGACTGGATTCCCGCCTTCGCGGGAATGACGCCACTTACATCGACACCCGCGGCGCGTCTATCCCCATCTTCCCCTTCAGACTTGCCGCCAGCGCCTCGGCCTCGGCCTTCGAAGGCAAGTTGATCAGGCGCAGGTTGTAGACGCGCTTGTCACCGCTGGCCACGGGGAGAATCACCACCGGATAACCCGCGGCGCGAAATTCGTCGTACAACTTCAGTGCGCCGGGCTGATCGTCGGCTGAGGCCAACGTCACCTTCCAGTGCCCGCCGCGGCGCACGGCACCCTTGCCCGCGGCAATCTCGGTTTCCGTCGCCCACAGCTTCAATTGCGCCGGATCGACCAGACCCACGGGCTGCGACTGGCCTTTTTCGCGAACATAGAACTGCAGCGCCTGGTCCATGGCAATGGGTACCTCACCCTGCGGCGTGACATTGATCCTGCCCTCGATCAGGCAGACGATCTGCTTGTCCACGTCGGACTTGCCCCACAGGTCAGTGCCACGGATGCCGGCGGTGACGGTGGCAATCGTGATGTTCACTTCGCGCCTGCCGCGGAACTTCACCAGAGTGTCGGTGGTGAAACGGAACGCGCCTTCGAGCACGTTCATGGTCGCGGCAAACACATTGCCCGGACGCATCTGCGCATCGGCCAAGCGGTACGTGGCCTTTTCACCCAGCTTCACCGAACTGCCATCCGGGGTGCGCAGCAGCAGGCGCGCATCCGCACCGGTCTTCAACTGGTCGTTCGCCCTGAGTTCCATCCCGGGATAGACCGGAACCGGCTTCGCGCCGGCGCGCTCCACCCAGGCAGGCATCTGCACGGCATCGACCACCACGACTGGTGCCGACGCGGCAAACGCGGGTGACACTGAAAGAACGAAGAGCGCGAACAGGACCGGAAACACGCGGCCGGAGACGGATGTTTTCATGCAGGCTCCCAATGAAAAGTGATACGCGGCGATGAAGATGGCTTATACGCCATTTGTCGCTTTTCGGAGCGGACTCCTTACGCAAAACGGGGTATCCCAGCGGTTATAATTCACGCTTACCGTTTTCTGCCTGTCTCCCACCCCATGCAAGCCCAGTACCGCCCGGAACGCATCGAACCCGACGCCCAGCAGCACTGGGAGCAGACCGGCGCCTTCCGCGCGCCGGATCGGGGCACCAAGCCGAAGTACTACTGCCTGTCGATGTTCCCGTATCCCTCGGGCAAGCTGCACATGGGGCATGTGCGCAACTACACGATCGGCGATGTCATCACGCGCTTCCACAAGATGCGCGGCTACGACGTGCTGCAGCCCATGGGCTGGGACGCCTTCGGCCTGCCCGCCGAGAACGCCGCCATGGCCAATGGCGTGCCGCCGGCGAAGTGGACCTACGACAACATCGCGTACATGAAGAAGCAGTTGAAGTCGCTGGGGTTCGCAATCGACTGGGAACGCGAGATCGCCACCTGCCGCCCCGAGTACTACCGCTGGAACCAGTGGCTTTTCCTGCGCATGCTGGAAAAGGGCATCGCCTACCAGAAGACCGGCACGGTGAACTGGGACCCGGTCGACCAGACCGTGCTCGCGAACGAACAGGTCATCGACGGCCGCGGCTGGCGCACCGGCGCACTCGTCGAAAAACGCGAAATCCCGATGTATTACCTCGGCATCACGAAGTACGCCGAGGAACTGCTCGCCGCGCTCGATACGCTGCCCGGCTGGCCCGAGCGCGTGCGCACCATGCAGGCGAACTGGATCGGCAAGAGCGTGGGCGTCAAGCTCGGCTTCCCCTACACCCTGGATGGCAAAGACGGCGTGCTGCGCGTATTCACCACGCGTGCCGACACGCTGATGGGCGTGACCTTTTGTGCCGTGGCCGCCGAGCACCCGCTCGCCATGCATGCCGCGAAGAACAATCCGGCGCTCGCCGCGTTCATCGACGAATGCAAGCGCGGCGCCGTGATGGAAGCCGAACTCGCCACCCAGGAAAAAAAGGGCATGGCCACCGGCTTCTTCGTCAGTCACCCGATCACCGGCGACAAGGTGGAGGTCTGGGTGGGCAACTACGTGCTGATGAGCTACGGCGAAGGCGCGGTGATGGGCGTGCCGGCGCATGACGAGCGCGACTTTGCGTTCGCCAAGAAATACGCGCTGCCGATCAGGCCGGTGATCGGCGTTGGCGGCATGAGCTATTCGACTGAAGCCTGGGAACCGCGTTACGGCGAATACGGCCGCTGCATCAATTCCGGCAAGTACGATGGGCTCGATTACCAGGGTGCGGTGGATGCCATCGCCGCCGACCTCGGTGCCAAAGGACTGGGCGAGAAGCAGGTGACCTGGCGCCTGCGCGACTGGGGCATTTCGCGCCAGCGCTACTGGGGTTGCCCGATTCCGCTGATCCACTGCCTCGGCACAGCCGACCAACCCGGGTGTGGCGTGGTACCCGTCCCTGACGACCAGTTGCCGGTGAGGCTGCCCGAAGACCTGGTGCCCGATGGCACCGGCAATCCGCTGAACAAGCATCCCGCCTTCCTGAACTGCGCCTGCCCCAAGTGCGGCCAGCCGGCGAAGCGCGAAACCGACACCATGGACACCTTCGTCGATTCGTCCTGGTACTACTCGCGCTACGCCTGCCCGGACAACGACAAGTCGATGGTCGATGCGCGTGTTGATCGCTGGCTGCCCGTGGACCAGTACATCGGTGGCATCGAACACGCCATCCTGCATTTGCTGTATTCGCGCTTCTGGACCAAGGTGATGCGCGACCTCGGCCTCGTGAAATTCGACGAGCCCTTCAAGAACCTGCTGACGCAGGGCATGGTGCTGAACGAGATCTTCTTCCGCAAGGAAGGTGAAGGCAGGATCAAGTACTTCAACCCGATCGACATCGACATCAGGACCGATGAAGCGGGAAAACGTACATCAATGACATTGCGCGCCGACGGCCTGCCGGTGGAGTCGGCCGGCATCGGCACCATGTCGAAGTCCAAGAACAACGGCGTTGATCCGCAGTCGCTGGTCGAGGAATATGGCGCGGACACGGCGCGCTTTTTCATGATGTTCACCAGCCCGCCGGAGATGACGTTGCTGTGGTCGGATGCCGGCGTGGACGGTTCGGCGCGCTTCCTGAAATCGCTGTGGACATTCGCCGCCGATTACAACGAGACCGTGCGCCCCAGGCTGCCTGCGACGCGAACCCTGTTCAATGCAAAGCTCCCGGACGCGCTGGCTGCAGCACGGCGCGAAATGCACCTGAACCTGAAGCAGGCCAACTACGACCTCGGCCGCTTCCAGTTCAACACCGTCGCCTCGGCCTGCATGAAAATGCTGAACGCATTGAAGGCTGCCCCGAAGACGGAAGCCCCGGCGCATGCCGAAGTCGTCGAGGAAGGCCTGTCCATCCTGCTGCGCGTGCTCTCGCCGATCACGCCGCACATCTGCCACCAGTTGTGGATTGACCTCGGCTACGGCGCGGACATTCTTGAGGCAGGCTGGCCCGAGCCCGTCGAAGCCGCGCTCGCCCAGGACGAAATAGAGCTGGTGCTGCAGGTCAATGGCAAGCTGCGCGGCAAGCTGCGCGCGCCCGCGACCGCCGACAGGGCCGCGCTGGAAGCGCTGGCGCTCGGCCACGAGGCCACGGTGCGTCTGCTGGAAGGCAGGCCGCCGAAAAAGGTCATCGTGGTTCCGGGCAAACTGGTCAATGTGGTAGCCTGAAAAACATGTCGATCCGTTCATTCCGCAACGCGCTTGTGCTGGCCTTGGCCACCCTTCTCGGCGGCTGCGGGTTCCAGTTGCGCGGCAATACCAGCCTGCCGTTCGAAACCTTGTACGTGCCCGCCGCGTCCTCGGTTGCGGTGGAACTCAAGCGCAACATTGCGGCAGGCACGCAGACCCGCACCGTCAACACTCCGGCTGAAGCGCAGGCCCAGCTTGTCATTACCGAAGACCGGCGTGAAAAAGTCATCCTGTCGCTGAATACCGCCGGTCGCGTGCGCGAATTCCAGTTGCGCCACAAGGTCAGCTTCCGGGTAATCGACGCCAAGGGCCGTGAATACCTGCCGCTGAATGAAATCACGCTGACGCGCGACATC
>CAIYPG010000130.1 GCA_903928055.1 uncultured beta proteobacterium
CCCGACACACCGGCCCTGCGGCACACGCCTGGGCCTATCTGACACAACCTGAGGTGCGTTTTCTGGATGCCGCCGTCGGGCGCCTGATCCCGGCCGATGATCTCGGTGCCGGCGCAAAGGAAGCTGGCGTCACCGTGTTCATCGACCGGCAACTGTGCTCGTCCTGGGGCGTGCTCAGCCGCGCCTATCGCATGGGCCCGTGGCCCGAAGGCACGCCGCAGCAGGGCTTCCAGTGTCCGCTGACACCGCAGGAAATCTATCGCCAGGCCATCCGCGAAATCGACGCGCATTGCAGGCAACAGCACCAGAAGCTGTTTTTCCAGCTCACCGCAAACCAGCAGGACGCCATCCTCAAGGAACTGGAAGCTGATCGCTTCCCGCTCGAGGCGCTGCGCGCCAAGGTGTTCTTCGACATGCTGCTGAAAAACACGATGGAGGGGTTTTTCAGCGATCCCATCCACGGCGGCAACCACGACAAGGTGGGCTGGCGCCTGGTGGGCTTCCCCGGAGTCGCCTCCTCTTCCTATCCCTCAAACATGAGCGCGGAAATGGACAACGTTTCCTACACCGTCGAGCCGGTCAGCATCCTCGACATCCAGCAGAACCAGGCAAAGGTCGATGCCCAGGGCTACCCGGTCCACATTGCGATCAAGGGAGGGAAGTGAAATGACCACCTCCGCAGACATCAAGCTCAAACCGGTTGAAGTGGTCGTCGTCGGCCTCGGCGTTGCAGGGTCCATCATCTGCAAGGAACTGGCCGTGGCCGGCATGCAGGTGGTGGGCATCGAGCGCGGGCGCATGCTGGAATCGCGCAACGATTTCGCCATGCCCTACGCACATGACGAGCTGCGCTTCGAGGCGCATCGCAGCGACATCCTGCAGAACCTGTCTCGCGAAACGCTCACCTTCCGCAATGCCGTGAATGAAACCGCGCTGCCCATGCGCCAGCACGGCTCCTTCAAGATGGGCGAAGTTGTGGGCGGCACCGGCGTGCACTGGGGCGGCGTCGCCCTTCGCTTCCTGCCTTGGGACTTCGAGACGCGCAGCCGCACCGAAGCGCGCTACGGCAAGGACATCTTCCCCGAGGACTGCACCAGTCAGGACTGGGGCGTGACCTATGATGAACTCGAGCCCTACTTCGACCAGTTCGAACACATCTACGGCATCGGCGGCAAGGCCGGCAACCTGAACGGCGAGATCCAGCCCGGCGGCAATCCCTTCGAAGGTCCGCGTTCGCGCGAGTTTCCGAATCCGCCCACGCCGCACACCTATGCCGGCTCGCTGTTCGCCAAGAGCGCCGAGTCGCTGGGCTACAAGCCTTTCCCGACGCCGACGGCGGGCATGACCCAGGCCTACACGAACCTGTACAAGCAGCACCTGGGCGAATGCGTGCGCGGCGGCTTCTGCTCCGGACACGGCTGCGCCATGGACGCCAAGGCCACGCCGCTCACCACGGTGGTGCCGTCACTGGCGCACCATGCGAACTTCGAGATGCGCACGCTGTGCAATGTCATCCGCATCAACAAGGACTCCACCGGCAAGAAGGCCACCGGCGTCACCTACGTCGATGCGCGCGGCCGCACCGTCGAGCAGCCCGCCGACATCGTCATCGTCACCTCCTACGCCTTCAACAACGCGCGCCTCCTGCTGCTCTCGGGCATCGGCAAGCCCTACGACCCGGTCACGAACACCGGCGCGGTGGGCAAGAACTACGCATACCAGGTGACCAGTCACACCCGCCTGTACTTCGAGGACAAGGTGTTCAACCCCTTCATGGGCGGCGCCGCGCTTGGCATCTCGATTGACGAATACAACGGCGACAACTTCGACCATTCAGGCGTTGGTTTTGTCGGCGGCGCCTTCATCAACACGAACAGTTCCGGTGCACCGCCCGTACGCGTGCACCCGGTGCCAGACGGCACGCCGGCCTGGGGCTCGGAATGGAAGAAGGCGGCCGCGCATTACTACAACCGCACGTTCTCGATCAGCGCCCACGGGAGTTGCCAATCCTACCGCACGCATTACCTTGACCTCGATCCGACCTACAAGGACGCCTACGGCCTGCCGCTGATGCGCCTCACCTTCGACTGGCACGACAACGAAAAGCGCATGTCGGAATACGTCACGAAGAAGGCCGCCGAAATCGCCCGTGCCATCGCCCCCTCGAAACTGAACTCGCATGCAGTGAAGGGCAAGTACAGCATCGTGCCCTACCAGAGCACGCATAACACCGGCGGTGCGATCATGGGCGCGGACCCGGAGACCAGCGTGGTTAACAAGTTCCTGCAATGCTGGGACGCACCGAACGTGTTCGTCGTCGGTGGCAGTGCTTTCCCGCAGAACGGCTCGAACAATCCCACTGCCACGATCGGCGCCCTGGCCTGCTGGGCCGCGGACTCGATCAAGGAAGGTTACCGCAGGCGCCCCGGCCTGCTGGTTTAGTCATCACTGAACCATTCCCTCCCCTGCGGAGCGGGGGAGGGTTAGGGTGGGGGCAGGTTTTGAGACGGGAGGTAATCAGCGCCCTGTAGAATCCTTCCATTACTCTCGAGCAAGAATCCCCTGCCGTGAACGACCGCCTTTTTGTCTTCCTCCAGCAATACGTCATCCCCAAGCGCGCGCTCACCGTCGCCCTCGGCAAGCTGTCCAACATTCGCGGCGGCACACTTACACACGCGGCGATCCGCCGCTTCATCGCGCGCTACGGCGTGAACATGACCGAAGCGGCGAACCCGTCCGTTGAAAGCTACGCCACGTTCAACGACTTCTTCACCCGCCCCCTTCGTTCCGACGCACGCCCTCTTTCCGATGCACCGTGGATCTGTCCCGTTGATGGTGCCATCAGCCAGTGCGGCGCCATCACCCACGACCGCATCTTCCAGGCCAAGGGACATGACTACACCACGCAGGCCCTGGTAGGCGGAGATGCGCAACTCGCGAAACAATTCGAGGATGGCACCTTCGCCACGCTATACCTCAGTCCGAAGGACTACCATCGCATCCACATGCCCTGCAAAGGGCGACTGACACGCATGATCCATGTGCCCGGTGAACTGTTCTCCGTCAACCCCGCCACCGCGCGCGGCATTCCCGGCCTGTTCGCAAGAAACGAACGTGTGGTGTGTGTGTTCGAATCAGACGATGGCCCCTTTGTGCTGGCACTGGTTGGCGCCACCATCGTCGGCAGCATGGCCACAGTGTGGCACGGTATCGTCAACCCGCCGCGTCCCGGTGTCATTCGCGAATGGCGTTACGACAAGGAACCAGCGTTGCTGGAACGTGGTACGGAAATGGGACGGTTCCTGCTGGGGTCAACGGTGGTAATGCTGTTTCCGAAGAATGCTTTGAGCCTCAATGCATCGTGGCACACTGGAAAATCAGTCCGTTTGGGCGAGTCAATGGCGCTGTCACATTGACAAAAGCCCGCTTCAGCGGGCTTTTGTATTTATGCAGTGAGCACCACTACTCCACCGTAATCCCCGCCGCCTTGATCACCGGCCCCATCTTCGCCACTTCCGATTTCACCGTCGCCTCAAAGTCTTCAGGTGTACCGGCGGCAACTTCGGTGCCTGCGACCAGGAATTTCTCCTTGATATCCGGCCGCGTCAGAAATTTCACGCTCTCCTGATTCACCTTGGTGATGATGGCTTTCGACACTTTTGCGGGCGCCCACATGCCCTGCAGGGTTGCAGATTCAAATCCGGGCAGGACTTCCGCCACCGTGGGCAGGTCAGGCAGCAATGCAGACGGCGTCCTGCTGGTCACTGCGAGTGCGCGCAGCTTGCCGGACTTGAGGAAGGGGGAAACGGTGCCCGGGACCGTGAAAGCAAACTGTAAACGGCCCGCGAGCAAATCATTCACCGTGGGTGCGCCGCCCTTGTACGGAATACGCACAATGTCCGCCTTGGTCATGGACTTGAACAGTTCGCCGGCCAGGTGCGGGCCCGAGCCGGTGGACGAGGCGCCATAGCTGAATTCACCGGGCTTGGACTTCACGAGCGCGATCAGTTCCTTCACGTTCTTCACCGGCAGCGAAGGATGGACCACCACCACGTTCGGCGAGGACACCGCCAGCACGACGGGCTGGAAGTCCTTCGGATCATAGGGCACGGCCTGCATCAGCGGTGTGATCCAGAATGCGCTGCTGTAGAAGCCCAGCGAGTAGCCGTCAGCAGGCGCGGCCTTCAGCGCCTCAACGGCGATGATGCCCGCAGCGCCCGGACGGTTCTCGACGATGAAGGTCTGCCCCATGGCCGCCGTCAGTCCCTGCGCGAGGATGCGCGCCGCGAGGTCAAGGCTGCCGCCGGGTTCGGTGGAAATGATGCGAACTGTCTTGGCGGGATAGGCCTGCGCCGATGCGCCGGTGGACACCAGCGTTGTCGCTACGAGTGCTGCTGTGGCCAGCAGGACCACACGAATGTGTTTCATGACGCTCTCCTTTGGTTTGGCTGCTCACCGGCCGCGCGCACCCTGCCTGTCCGACGGCGCGATACCGCCGCATTCAATCACTTCAATTCGACCGCATTTTGCGCCTTCCCCCACCCGGCTCACACCAGGCCAAAACCGCCCAGTACCGCCCCTGTGCCCAGCAGCCACAGCAGGTGGAATTTCGTGCGCCAAAGCACCACGAACGAAACAGCCGACAGTGCCCACAACTTCCAGTCGCGTGCTGGAACGTCGTTCGCCGAGACCAGCACCCAAACGGTGGCAAACAGCAGCGCAATGACCAGCGGCGCCATGCCCTGCTTGAAAGCGCGCAGCAGTCGCATTTCCTGGTTGCGATGCGCCCAGCGCGTGATCAGCAGGGTCAGCGTGGTGCTGGGCACGATGATGCCCAGCATCGCCGCGATGCCGCTCAGCAGAGCATAGGCATAGCCGCCGCCATTGAAACCGGCGTTCCAGCCCAACAGCGACACGAACAGGATGTTGGGGCCTGGCGAAGACTGTGCCAGCGCGACGGCCGAGGTGAACTGCAGGTCACTGATCCACAGTTTCTCGGCAACCAGGAAACGGTGGAATTCAGGAAGCAGCGTGATGCCGCCGCCCACCGCCATCAACGACAGTGAGGCGCTGTGCAGAAAGATCGCGAGGACGTCTGACAGCGTTGAAATGCCGCTCATGCGCCCGTCCTTTGCACCCGGACCGCGCCAAGCTGGCGCCATGCCCAGAACCAGGCCATGCCGCCGACCACGAACAGCACCCAGACCATCGGAACGTGCAGCAGTCCGACCGCGATGAAAGCGGCGATGATGAACAGCACGCAGGGCAGCAGCCCCATCACGCTCTCCTTCAGCGCGCCGATCAGCCGGGCGGCACTGGATGCGATGAGGCCGGCAACCACTGCGCCCATGCCGCGCAATGCGCCCTGCACCTCTGGCAGCGACCCGATGTTGGAAAACAGGATGGCCAGCGCCAGTACCAGGATGCCCGGGAAGAACAACATGCCGGCCAACGCAGCAAACGCGCCGCGCAGCCCGAAGGTGCGGTCGCCCATCATCAGCGCGAAGTTCACCATGTTAGGCCCCGGCAGTATCTGCGCCGCGGCGAAATCACCGAGGAACTGCTCGCGCGTCACCCAGCGCTTGCGATCCACCATCTCGCGCTGGGCCACCGCAAACACGCCACCAAAGCCCTGCAAGGCAAGCGCGCTGAACGACCAGAACAGATCACCCGGCGAACGCGGGTGCTGGAGATCGGAGTCCGGTTGCGCGGCAGCCGTGTTCTCAGACGATGCCGCCACCCCTAGACCATCCGCTGCTTGTCGAAGAAGCCTTTGCGCCAGCGGGAAATCTTCACCTCGCCAAACAGCCCGACCTGATCGAAGGGGTCGCCCTTCAGGAAGGCCTCGGCTTCCTTGCGCTCATCGGTATCAAGGATGTACAGGCTGCCGGTGCCTCCCGTGCCGTCATCCTCGAGCAACGCGCCGGCGGCGAGGATCATGTGCTTGTTGGCATCGAGGTATTCAAGGTGCGCAGGGCGGGTCTTGGTGCGCAACTCCAGCTGGTTGGGCTTGTCGGTCAAGAGGACGAGGTAAGGCATGGCGGGCTCCATGTTGTGCAGGTTTGCGGCATTGAGAATGCGCATCGTAAACGAAACCCGGCCCGGTGAAACGCGCTTTGGAAAAAATGCACGATGCGCACTGCGCCTTGGCGGAGCGCGCCTTGCGAGGCGCTCTTGCACTGTGGGACAATATGCGTCTTTCGTCAGCGGCCGGCGCCGCCTGACGTCACCCCAATACCCATTGCGCAGCAACAGGAGCCAGACCATGTCCGCCAGAATTGCCGTCTTCGATCCGACCGCTCCTGCACGCACCGGTGGACTGCAGCAACTGCGCATGCCCGACACGCTGCAAGGCAAGGTCGTTGGCTTCATCGACAACACCAAGCCGAATTTCAGCGTGCTTGCCGACGACATGGCAGAAATGCTGAAAAGCCGCTACGGCGTCAGGGAAGTGGTCAGACACCGCAAGCAGATGGCCTCGGTGCCTGCGCCCGAAGCCGCCATGAAGGACATCGTTGATCGCTGCGACCTGGTCATTACAGGCTCCGGCGATTGAGGGTCCTGCACGTCGTGGAGTATCCACGACAGTGTTGAGGCAGCCAAGCGGGGCATACCCGCGGTGACGGTCTGCTCCACGGCCTTTGAATCACTGGGTCATGGGCAGGCGCGCGCCCTGGGCTATCAAGACCTTCCCATTCTTGTCGCACCTCACCCCTTCGGTGCGCTGAAGCGCGATCAGGTACGCGACCTGGCCGCGCAGTGCATCGGCAACCTGCTCGAATTGCCGTTGAAGCAGCAGGACGGCACGGCCGCACCGGATGCCAATGCCGGCCGGCCGGCAAAATCCATTTCCGTGGATGACGACATCGAAGCGGTGAACCGGCTGTTCCGCGAACGCCACTGGACAGACGGCCTGCCCATCGTGCCGCCCACGCCCGAACGCGTGCGGCGCATGCTCACCGGCACCATGCACGGAACAGCGCGCAAACCCGATGAGGTGGTGGCGCAGGTTGCGCCCGGCTTCGGCACCGCGACCGTGGAGCGCATCGCGATCAACGCGGTCATGGCCGGATGCGAGCCCGCCTACCTGCCGGTGCTGATCGCCGCCGTGGAAGCCGCATGCGCACCGGAATTCAACCTGCAGGGCATACAGGCCACCACGAATCCGGTGGCGGTGTGGCTGATCGTGAACGGCCCCATCGTCAAGGCGCTGGAGATGAACTTCGGGCCGAACTGCCTCGGCCAGGGCAACTGGGCCAATGCCACGCTGGGCCGCGCGCTGCACCTGGTGCTGCAGAACGTCGGCGGCGCCGTACCCGGCGACATGGACCGCGCCACGCACGGCCAGCCTGGCAAGTTCCTGTTCTGCTGCGCCGAGAACGAGGACGAGAATCCCTGGGAGCCGCTGCAGGTCGAGCGCGGCTTCACGCGCGAGCAGAGCACGGTGACGGTGGTCGGCGCGGAAGGCACAACGAACATGAACACCCACTCCAAGGACGCCGAAGACATCCTGCGCGTGGTTGCCGAAACCATGAAGCGTCCGGCGGGCAATGACTACCGCACCGGCGGCGAACCGTGGATGATTTTCTCGCCTGAGCATGCGGATGTGCTGAAGTCCGCGGGATACAGCAAGGCACAGGTGAAGCAGCGCCTGTGGGAAGACGCGCGCATGCCAGCGAGGCTGCAGAGCAAGGCTGAACACGCGCATACCGTCCATGCGCGCAAGGCGGAACTGGGCGAGATCACGCCGGATACGCTGCTGCCGTACAGCAAGACGGCGGACATGCTGGGCATCATCGTCGCAGGCGGCCCTGGCACACATTCGGTCCTGGTGTCCAGCTTCGGCAACACCCGTTCAGTGACGCGGGAGATCAAGTAAGCTTCATTGACAGCGCGCAAGGCGGACATCCGTTCCGCCAATGAAAACAGTGCAGCACCATACTTCCAGAGGAGAGAACCATGGCACATCCGATCCGCACCGCTGCATGGCTGGGCTGCCTTGCACTTGCCGCCGTTACAGCGGCCGGCAACGCAATGGCGCAGGGCTATCCCGTCAAGCAGATGCGCATGGTCGTGCCGTTTCCGCCGGCCGGCCCCACCGATGTGACAGCGCGCATGTTTGCGCAGAAGTTCCAGGAAGCATCCGGCCAGACGGTCATCGTCGACAACCGCGTCGGCGGCGCCACGCTCATCGGCGAGGAAGCGGTGGTGAGGGCTGCCAAGGACGGCCATACACTGCTGTTCATGCCCACCCAGGTGGCGATCAATCCCTCGCTGCTCAAGCCCTCGTTTGATACGCTGACCGACCTTGCGCCCGTGACCCAGCTCACCTACCAGCCCTACATGCTGGTGGCAAATCCGGCGACGCCCTACAAGACGGTGAAGGAACTCATCGCCTACGCCAAGGCGAATCCCGGCGGCGTGCGCTGCGCTTCATCGGGCGTCGGCGGCGGCAACCACCTCGCCTGTGAACTGCTCAACAAGATGGCGGGCATCCAGATCACGCATGTGCCCTACAAGGGCGCAGCACCGGCGCTGACCGACACCATCAGCGGCCAGGTCGAGGTCTACATGCCCAACCCCATCACTGCCTTCCAGTTCGTGAAGTCCGGAAAGCTGCGCCTGCTGGCCTTCACCGGCGCGAAGCGCGTTGCCGTGATGCCTGACATCCCGACCGTCGCCGAAGCCGGTGTGCCCGGCTTTGATGCCGGCGTGTTCATCGGCATACACACCACCGGCGGAACGCCGCGCGATGTCATCGCACGAATCCAGCAGGAAACCTCACGCTTCCTGAAGATGCCCGACATCATCAAGAACCTGACCTCCGAAGGCGGTGAGATCGTGGGCAGCACGCCGGACCAGTTCGATGCCTTCATGCGCTCCGAAGTGGCAAAGTGGTCTGAAGTCGTGAAATTCTCCGGCGCCAAGGCCGAGTAGGCGACGACCCTTGCAGCGCGCGCAATGCGCGCCGCCATCGTTGCATTGGTTGCCCTGTCCTGCGATCAGCGCATCAGCTTGCTGTCGGCATTCTGGGTGCGGATCGCCTTGCGACGCTCGTCGCGCATTTTCTTGTGCTGCAACACCTGTTTGGGCGTGTAACGTACAAATGGCAAAACGACAGGCGGCAGAACCACGGTTTCCGGCTTGGGTGTCTTGGCTTCGGTCATTGAAATCTCCTGAGTTGGACCGGGACGGTAGCGTCCAGTGCCGGCGGCGTCTGTGCGTTCCCGCGCTTAGCGCATCCGGAGCCCGCCTGGACACGCAACGATGTCATATATTGTTTGATAACAATATTTTCATTAAATTGCTTTGAATAACAATTTTTTAATGATATTGATTACATTAATATGCGACCGCACCGCCATTGCCATACTCTGCGCTGTGCCATAACTCCACTGCCGCCCATGCGCGAAGACCGGCTGGCCCTGCTCGCGCACCCGCCGGTGCGCGCCGGAACACGCTCGCCCTGAAAGGCATCCAGCGCACCAATGAGAGCGGCCCACCGTGGAGGGCGGGCCGCTCGGGATGCTGCAGGCAAAGCCTTATTCCCAGTAAGGATCGGCGTCGTAGTAGGTGTGCAGATCGCGCGCCCACTGCTCGTCCGCCATCACTGGCCAGCTGTCCTTGTTGAAACCCGGCGCAGCTTCAAGGCGTTCCTTGGTGGCATCCAGCATGAAGCATTTCTTCTCAGTGTTCAGCGTAAGCGCGCGCCATGGCACGGCAAACAGCTTGTCGCCCATGCCCATCAGGCCACCGAAGGAC
The DNA here is from genome assembly GCA_903928055.1 of uncultured beta proteobacterium. Lineage (GTDB taxonomy): Bacteria > Pseudomonadota > Gammaproteobacteria > Burkholderiales > SG8-39 > CAIYPG01. Next base: position 9,763 of record CAIYPG010000130.1, read on the forward strand.
AGCACCGCGTAGGCAATGCGGCCGCCTGGAACGTCAAGCATGATGTGCTCGATGCTGCCGAGCTCGTCGCCAGCCGCGTTGATGACATTGTCGCCTTCCAGCGTATCGGCCGCCATGATGCGCGGGCCGGGGCCGTCGTGGTCGGGAAAGAGTTTCTGGGTAATGGTCTCGACGTGCTTCACGCCATCAACGATGCGGACACTATGTACATTGGGTTCCATGAGTCGATTTCCTTCAGTGATTTGACGAGGGATATGGACTGGAACGTCAACCCTGCCGGCAAGGCCGGAACACCACCGGCTTCTGACGCGCTTAGTGCACGGGCGGATGTCCGCAATCCGAGGCCATCGTCTTCGCATCCGGGGAAGCGATCTGTACGTTGGGAGACACAACCCGGCGAAGAAGCAAAAGAGAGAATTCCGCTTGTCGTTCCGGAATGCGCCTGACGCGAATGGCGCGATGATGAAAGGCGAGGCCGGACGGCCCCGCCTGATGTAACGCCCCCTGACTACTCCTCTTCCGCGTCGCTAACGACTTCCGCAACTTCGGCCTTCACGGCCTTCTTGCGCGCTTTCTTCGGCGGCTTGGGCGCTTCTGGAGCGGGCTGGGTCGCGTCCCACTGCTTCTTGATCTCGACCTCGAACTCGGGCCAGCGATCCTGCAGGGCCTTGAACGTCTCGCCAGCTCCGCTTGATTCGGTGGCCGCAAGGCTGCGCAGGTAATTCGGCGCGAACACGACGGCTGGCGGGCGCCAGTCTTCACGCTTCATGACAAAAGTGATCATGTCCTTGCAGCGCATGAACAGCAGCGGCTGCTTGGAGCCCGAGCCATTGCCCGGAATGGACCGGTCGAGGACCACCCAGCCGTCCTTCTTGCTGTAGCCCCACCACTGCGTTTTCTCGGATGGCGGCGGCGCAAGCGGGACCTTGGGCGGCGGAGTCATCTCCGGCATTGTGTCTTCGGTCACTGATTCCATGGGCTTTCCTTTATGAATGAATGATTCGGGGTCCGCTAGCTGCACGGGAGAATGGTGATGGACGGGGCGGAACGGTCAGCCTGAGCAGGTTGGACCGGCTTTCCCGGCATAAGTGCCTGCCACTGCAGATTGCCGACCGTGTTGGATCCTCCTGAACACAGGGGGCGGACATAGGTGACTTCGTAACCGGGACATGGTCCGTTGGAGCGCTGATTCGATGGACAAGGCACCTGGCGCTGAAAGGTGGCACGGATTTCGAGATCACGTGCAGGATCGCGGGCGACATCCTGAGCCTGCACCGGCAGCGGCGCAAATGCAAGGAAAAACACCATCACGATCAAAGGAACTGGTGAGGGAATGCACCTCACCCTGAAGTGACCTGTCGCAGGTTGACCAAGCAGGTCACGATCAGAGTCCGGCTCAGGGACGAGCCGGTTTGTCGCATGACCGAATGTCTCATGCCCGCATGTCCGCGGGAGGACAGGCGGCTAACGCGCCCTCGCTTTGCGCTCGGCGAGAATCTTCTTGTAGCAATCCGCGCATACCTGGCGCCGCTGCTTGCTGCCGGGCAGCGTGCGAAAACCTTCCACGGGTTTGGAATGCTGTCCGTGGAAGCAGTATTTCTGCAGCGGCTTCTCGACGACGGTTTCCGGCATTGCGTTCGAATCCTGGGTGTAATGGCTAGGTGTAATGGAAGGGCCGCGCAACGCGGCGCGTGCCGACCTGTGCCGGAAGGAAGGCATAGCCGTTCAGCTTCGCATCGGCAAGGCAGGCCTCGTAATCGGGAAAGACATGCTGCGACTCTGCGAGCAGGTTGTCTCCGGAAGTCATCTTCACCCACTTCCACTTGCGCTCGCCATCCTGAAAAAAACGCCAGACAATATCCATCCAGATCATCCCCTGTTTACGTGTTTCCACAACACAGTTCGTACCCCCACTGTACACAGTTTTGCATCCCCGGGGATGCCACGGCGGAGAAATTTTTGTCTGGGATGAGCGCCGTCCGCAATGGCATAATTGGCTCTGCAACCGGCCCGGCACAGCCCTGCAGCAGGGCATGTACCGCAACACTGCGAAAACACGGGATTAAATCCCGGACGCACCCCACCGAGGAGGACACATGTCCGTACAGACACAGGAAATCTGGCGTATTTTCACGCGGGCTGATGGCACGAGCAGCATGGAAAAACTGCAACTCACGCTGGAGCCGCAGGGCTCGGGCCTGTCGTCCAAACGCCTTGATGGAACCGGCGCGGTATTCAAGCGGCTGCCGCATGGCATGGCGGCAAGGTGGCATACCGCACCGCGCCGGCAGATGGGCTACACCGTGTTCGGTGAAGGCGAGATCGAAACCGGCGACGGCCAGAAACTCGTGGTGAAACCGGGCGTCGTGACGCTGCTCGAAGATCTCACCGGACAGGGCCACCTCACGCGCGGACGCGGCAACGTTGATCGGCTGATCGTGTTCGTTGCGGTGAACGACGACGTGAAGATCGACTGACACACCGCTCCGGCTGGCAATGACCCTTCCCGCACCGCGCCGCAGCGTCTACAAACATGACGCGCTCGACCGCCTGTTCAATCCGAAGAGCATTGCGATCTATGGCATTTCGCCGAACCCAGCCTCGTTCGGCGCAAAAACGGTGGCGAACCTCGCGCCATGGGACGGGCACCTGCTGCTGATCAATCCGAAGTACGACACGATCGGCACGCGGCCCTGCCATCCCTCGATTGCCGCGCTCCCCGAAAAGCCCGACTGCGTCATCATCACCCTGCCCATGGAGGCGGTGGATGCGGCGGCAACCGAATGCGCCGCGAGCGGCGCGCGCAGCGCCATCGTATTCGCCTCCGGCTACGCCGAGATGTCCGAGCCGGCGCGTATCGCCGCGCAGCAGCGCCTCAGCGCGATTGCCCGCGAATCCGGCATGCGCATCAGCGGACCGAACTGCATGGGCTACCTGAACGGGCCGCGGCACTTGCTGGCCTCGTTCTCAGCTGCCGAAATGAAGCCCGATGCCTTCGAGCATCCGGGCATCGGCATCGCCAGCCAATCCGGCGCGCTCGGCTACGGTTTTGCACAGGCGGCGCATCGCGGCGCGCAGATCAGCCACGTCCTCACCACCGGCAACGGCTGCGACGTGAACATCGCGGATGAAATCGCCTGGCTTGCCGAAGAACGCTCCTGCAAGACCATCGTCTGCATATTTGAGGGACTGGAAGACCCGGAGCATCTGGCGCAGGCCGGCGACATTGCCTGGAAGGCCGGCAAGCCGGTCATCGTGCACAAGCTCGGCACCAGCACGCAGGGCGCGCGCGCCGCGATCTCGCACACCGGCTCACCGGCCGGATCGATCGAGGACTATCGCCGCATCTGCGAGCGCGCCGGCATGGTCATGGTCGAGGACATGGAAGGCGTGATGGAAGCCGCATCGTTCTTCGCCAAGGCGCCGCGACGTCCGTCCGCGCTCGGCGTGGCGGTGCTTTCGCCTTCGGGCGGCCTCGGTGTCGCCTCCGCGGATGCCGCCGAAAAGCACGGCGTGCCGCTGCCACAGCCGCCCGAGGACGTGAAGAAAAAACTTGAAGCACTGATTCCGGATTTCGGTTCGCGGCGCAATCCTGCCGATGTGACCGCCGCAGTGGCCGGCGACCTTGCCCGCACCACGCAATGCTTCGATGCCATGGCTGGCGATGCCACCTATGGCGCACTGGTGTTTCCTCAAGTGCTCTACAGCAACCGCACCACCGATCGCGACAGGATGTTCAGCGAAATCGCCGAACGCCACGGCAAGCCCATCCTGCTGCCCATGGTCGGCGGCTGGATCGGCGGGCCTGGCTACGTCGAGGCGGAACGCAATCCCCACACCACGCCCTTCCTCTCGGTGGACCGCTGCTTCGCCACGCTGGCGGCCTGGTTCAGGCTGGAAGAGCGGCGCGCTGCAGAAGAACAATCAACGCAGGATAAATAGCATTCAGGTTTGCAAACTGCGCCCCGACAGCAGGTCGCGGCAGGATTCGGCAAACAAGGGAGAAGTGTCGATGCGTCCATTCGAAGGCGTGCGCGTGCTGGATTTCACGCAGGTGGTGTCCGGTCCGTACTGCACGCAGTTCCTCGGCCTGCTCGGCGCCGAAGTGATCAAGGTCGAGAGCCGCGATGGCGACAATGTGCGCTGGGGAGCCGGCGACCCGGAACTGTCGAAGGACGGACTGGGCGCAACCTATGTAATGTTCAACATGGGCAAGAAGTCGATCACGCTCGACCTGAAGGACCCCGAAGCCAAGCACATCGTGATGCAACTGGCACGCACCGTGGACGTCGTGGTCGAGAACTTCCGCGCCGGGGTCATGCAACGACTGGGTTTCGACCACAAGACGCTGCGCGCCGAGAACCCGCGCCTCATCTACTGCTCGATTTCCGGCTTCGGCCAGTCGGGACCGGACAGCAAGGCGCCCGCCTTCGACGGCAACATCCAGGCGATGAGCGGCATGATGGCGGTAACTGGCGAAGTGGACGGCCCGCCCATGCGCGCCGGCTACAGCGTTGGCGACACCAGCACCGGACTGAATGCGGCGCTGGCAATTTCGGCTGCGCTGTACCAGCGCGTGCAGACCGGCACCGGACAGTTCATCGATGTGGCCATGCTCGACTCTGCGATCTCATTGCTGTCGCAGACCGCAGGCGGCTGGCTGAACGGCCGCAATGTACAGAAGCGCCGCGCCAACCTGTCGATCAATTTCGAGCCCACCGCCGATGCCTTCGACACCGCCGAGGGCGGCCTCCTGCTCGCCATCATGCGCGACGAGCACGTCAGGCTGCTGATGACGGCGCTCGGGCTGGACGAACTCAATGACGATCCGCGCCTTGCCACGCGCAAGGATCGCGTCGCCAATGCGGCCTTCATCCGCGGCAAGGTGCAGGCCGAACTGATGAAGGCCGGCGGCGCCGAATGGAAGCGCCGCCTCGACAAGGCCGGTGTGCCCTGCGCGCAGATCCTCGACCTGCCCGAAGCGCTGTCCCAGCCGCAGGTGCAGCATCGCGGGCTGGTGCTGGAAATGAAGGACGAGAAGACCGGCCACGCCATGCACTCGCTGAACGCGGCCTTCCAGTACGAGCATGGCGGCCCCGCGCCGAGCTTTCCGCCGCAGCGCCTCGGCGCACAGAACGATGAAATCCTGAAAAGCCTCGGCTACGGCGATGCGCAGATTGCCGACCTGAAAAAGCGCGAAGTCATCTAACGGACATTGAGGAGAAACCATGAACACCGCCACCCAGGAAGAGTGGATCGAGCCCTACAAGGGCTACCAGTACCAGCCCCGCCCGATGACCGTGGAGGCCGAAGAACAGAAGAAACTGCTCGAACTGTGCGCCATCGACCCGGCGGTATTCAAGGGGTGCATGGACCCGGCTGGTTTCATCAGCCTGGCGATCCAGGAAGGCGTGCGCAATCGCATCCACGCCAACGGCACCGTTAACATGATCAACCGTGTGATCCAGCACCGGCAGATGAAGCTCGGCGAGCCGCTCACCGTCACCGGTGAAATCCTCAGTGTCGAGGAAGTGCCGCGCGGCCGGGTCGCCACCAGCGAGACCTGGTTCTCCGGCGCAGATGGCAAACCGGCGTTGACCTCGCGCCGTGCCTCGCTGCGCCCCGATGCCTCCAGGGTGGGTACGCGCGGCGCCGGTGAGAAACCGCAGGTCGTCATCGAGGACGTCACCCGGCTGAAGACCATCAAGAGCTACACGCTCACCCCGGAAGGCGTGAAGGCTTATACCGGTCCGCACAATCCCATCCACTTCGATCCCGAAGCAGCAAAGCGTGGCGGCTTCCGCGCCCCCATCATCGGCGGTGGCCAGGGGGTGCGCTTCCTGACCGCGGAAATCTGGAAACGCTTCAATCCGCAGGTGCTCGACATGGACATCTACTTCCGCCGCCCGATTTTCTGGGACGACAGCGTGACCGTGATGGTCGACGAGCAGAACGGGGTATGGAAGGCGATCGGCCTCATCAGGGACGGCAAGGTGCACACCGAGGCAAGGATCAACCAGCTGGCCTGATCTTCCCCGCCCGTTTTACCGCCCATCGATAGAACGCCTGCTTCGCCAGCTCGACGATGAAGAGGTAGACCAGCACCATGCCGCCCAGGATGAAATAGAACCGGGCGGGCGGCGGCACGAAGCCGAAATACGTGCCCACCGCCGTGAATGGCAGCGCAATCGCCACGGCAACAATGGCCAGCGACGTGGCGATCAGCGCCGGATGCGGCAGGCTTTTCAGGGGACTGCCGCGGGTGCGGATGATGAAGATCACCAGCACCTGCGTGCACAGCGACTCCACGAACCAGCCGGTCTGGAACAGCTTCTCGTCGGCCTGCAGCACCACCATCAGGATGTAGAAGGTCAGGAAATCGAACAGCGAGCTGATCGGCCCGATCACCAGCATGAAGTTGCGGATGAAATCCAGGTCGAGGATGCGCGGACGGCGGATGTCCGGGGCATCCACCTCGTCCAGCGGAATCGGCACCTCGGAAATGTCGTAGAGGATGTTGTTGAGCAGGATCTGCGTCGGCAGCATCGGCAGGAAGGGCAGGAACAGCGAGGCGCCGGCCATGCTGAACATGTTGCCGAAGTTCGAACTGGTTCCCATCATGATGTACTTCATGATGTTGCCGAAGGTGCGCCGCCCTTCCAGCACGCCGGCATGCAGCACATGCAGGTCCTGCTCCAGAAGGATCATGTCGGCCGCCTCCTTGGCCACGTCCACCGCCGAATCCACCGACAGGCCCACGTCCGCGGCGTGCAATGATGGCGCGTCGTTGATGCCATCGCCCAGATAGCCGACCACATGCCCGCGGGCCTTGAGCGCCCGGATCACCCGCTCCTTCTCGGCGGGATTAACGCGGCAGAACAGGTTCACCCCTTCCGCCCTGGCCTGCAGTGCCAGGTCATCCATCTGCGCGATGTCCTTCCCGGTAAGCAGTCCCGTCACCGGAATCTTCAACTGGGCGCAGACATGCCGGGTGACCAGATCGCTGTCACCGGTCACGATTTTGATCGCCACGCCAGCGCGATGCAGCGCGCCCAGCGCCGTGGCGGCACTTTGCTTGGGCGGATCAAGGAAGGCGGTAAAGCCGGCCAGCACCAACTCGGTTTCATCGCCCACCACGGCATGGGGATGGTCCATGGGCACCTTGCGCCAGGCAATGCCGAGGAGGCGCAGGCCATCCTCCTCGAGTGCGCGTGCCTTGCCGACCACTGCAGCCCTTGAGCTGGCGTCCAGCACGGACTGCGTTCCCGCTGATCCGGCTTCATATTGCGTGCACAGGCCGAGGATTTCGTCAGGAGCGCCCTTCACCACCAGCCAGCGCTCCGTGCCGTTGTCGATGAGCACGGAGACGCGCCGGCGCTCGAAGTCGAATGGAACTTCGTCGATCTTCTTCCAGTTCCCGGCGCCGACGGCCTTGTACGCGAGGATGGCGTCGTCCAGCGGGCTTTTCAGGCCGGTCTCGAAATGGCTGTTGTACCAGGCCAGTTCCGTCACATGCTCGCTGGGCTGTCCTTCGGCATCCACTGATTTCTCCAGCCGGATGGCGGCTTCGGTCAGCGTGCCGGTCTTGTCGGTGCACAGCACGTCCATGGAGCCCAGGTCCTGGATCGCCGACAGGCGCTTCACGATCATGTGTTTTTTCGCCATGCGCAGGGCGCCGCGCGACAGCGTCACTGAAATCACCATGGGCAGCAATTCCGGCGTCAGGCCCACGGCCAGCGCCACGGCAAACAGGAAAGAATCGAGCAGCGGCTTGTGGAAAAAGACATTCACCAACAGCACGAACATCACCATGAGCATGGTCAGGCGCATGATCATCATGCCGAAGCGGCGTGTTCCAGCCTCGAATGAAGTCGGCTCCGACGGCCGCGAAATGCTGTCGGCGATTTCGCCGATGGCCGTATCGGCTCCGGTCCTCACCACCAGCACGTGTGCGCTGCCGCTGATCACCGAGGTGCCCATGAATACGGCGTTGGTCGCTTCCTGCAGATCAGTCGCAGTGGCCGGCAGAACTCCCGGCCGCTTTTCCACCGGATAGGTCTCGCCGGTCAGCAGCACCTGCTTGACGAAAAAGTCGTTCGCTTCGAGCACCCGGCCATCTGCAGGGATCAGGTCACCCGCGGCCAGCACGGCGATGTCGCCGGGCACCACCTCTCCGACCGGAATGTCCAGTGGCTTGCCATCACGCAGCACCGTGGTGCGAAACGAGACCGACTGGCGCAGTTTTTCGGCAGCGGCATTGGCGCGGTATTCCTGGACGAAATCCAGCGTCACGCTGAGAAGGACAATGCAGCCGATGATCAGGAAGTTCGCGATCTCCCCGCTCAGCGCCGAGACAACGCTGGCAACAAGGAGAATGAGCACCAGCGGATTCCGGAAACGCAGCAGGTACTGCGACAGCAGGGATTGATGGTGCTGCTCACGGAACACGTTCGGACCGAAGCGCGCGAGCCGCTCGCGGGCATCGGCGGCTGACAGGCCTGCCGCCTCCGATGCGGCAGCGGCGCCGTCTGTCAGTGGTGCCAGCCACCAGGCCGGCGGCCTGGCATCATTCGCGGCCTTCAGGTCGGTATTCATTTCACGGGTTCTCCACAGGTTCTGCGCGCGGCGGCTTTGAACGCAGCCATGGCCGCGCAATGATTGACACGGCCATCACCGCCAGCACGCCATTGGCAAGCAAGGCATTCCGCGCACCAAGCACGCTGACGGTCACACCGGTCAGCAGCCCGCCAAGCGACATGCCGCCGCGCATGGCCAGCATGAACAGGCTGATGGTCTGGCCGCGCAACTGCGGCAGCGCCGCCGTCTGCAGCAAGGCATTCGCCGAGGTATTGCAGACGATCATGGCCACGCCGGCCAGGACCAGCAGTGCCGGCAATCCCCACACCCATGGATTGATTGCGACCAGCACCGTGACCAGCCCCATGAGCGCGGCAAACCACAGTGTCATTCGCCTGCGGTCACGCGCCGGATCGACAAACAGAAGTCCCACGGCACCCAGCAGTCCGCCCACACCGAACGCCCCCATGGCAAAACTGAAATGGCTGACATCGCCCTGCAGGACATTTTTCACCAGCACCGGAATGAACACGAGCATGGGCCCGCACAGGAAACTGGTCGCAAGCACCGTCACCAGCGCGCCGCGCAGATAAGCATCGCCGCCGATGTGCGCCACCCCGCCCAGCAGTTCATGGCTGCTGAAACTGCCGGCCGCCACGGTGGAAGCCCGCTTCGGCAATATCCACAGGGCGACAAAGATGAAGGGCACATAGGAGGCAGCATTGACCGCGAAGCATCCGGCCGCGCCCACACCGGCCATCAGCATGCCCGCCAGCGCCGGCCCGAGGATGCGCGACAGGTTGAACTGCGTGGAATTCAGCGCCAGGCCCGACGCAATCTCTTCACGCTTGACGATGGACGGCACGATGGTCTGGAACGAGGGCATGGACAGCGCATCGGTGATGCCCACCACCAGCGACAGGATGATGATCATCCAGGGCTGCACCGTGCCGGTGAGCAGCAGCACGACGATCAGGATGGGGCACAGCATCTGGACCGACTGGAAACCCGCGATCACTCTGCGGCGATCGGAGCGGTCGGCCAGAACCCCACCGGCGAAGGTCAGGCCCCACAACGGCGCGCTAAGCGCAAATGAGTTGAGTCCGATGACAAACGGCGAGGCCCCCAGGCTCAGCAGCAGCCACGGCTGGGCAATCTGCTGGGTCCAGGTCCCGATGTTGGAAAGCAGGCTTGCAAACCAGAATGTACCGAAGCGCCGCGTGAAAAGCAGCCGGAGCGACTTGTCGAAGGCGCTGTCAGTATGGACGGGCATGCCGGCCTGCTTCGGCGCTGTCATGACCGGCCGGCGCGGGCGGCAACAGCCTGTTGGACGTGGCAATCCGTTTGCTCAAAATCTGCTTTGCCGGAGAAATGATGGATGGCCCACCGTCCATCCTGACGCCAAGCCTGATGAATATCAAGCTGGCCTGGCAACAGACTGGCAGGCCCCCTCCGGAACCCGCTCCAAAGCGGCTTACTTTCCTTCCGACTCCAGCACAAACGCCGCCGATTCATCCTGCGCCAGCACCTTTGTCAGCCCGGGCATGAGCTTGCGCAGCGTGCCGGCCAAGGTCCAGGGCGGGTTGATGATGTAGAGGCCGCTGCCGTGCAGGCCGAGGCCGCTCGGATCCTCGGCCTTGACGGTCAGCGCAACATGCAGCCAGTTCTGCACCGGGATGCGCTTCAGTGCATCGGGCAGGCGGCGTGACTCGGGACGCTGCACTTGTGGATACCACAGCATGTAGGTGCCGGTAGCAAAGCGCTCAAGGCCATCCTTCAATCCCTTGATGACGCGGCGGTAGTCTTCCTTGTCCTCGTAGGACGGATCGATCAGGATGAGGCCGCGCCTGGTGGTCGGCGGCAGTATCGTGTTCAGTCCGGCAAACCCGTCGCCTGATTGCACCAGGACGCGCGGCGCCTGGCCCTTGTAATACGCCTTCAGATGCGAGGCTTCGGTGGAATGCAGCTCGAACAGGCGCATGCGGTCGCGCGGCCTGAGCAACTGCAGTGCGATCTGCGACGAACCGGGATATTTTTTCAGCACAGGCTTGGCGCCAGGCGCTGCAGGATTGAGCGCCACAACCTGATCAACGTAGTCGGCCACCGGCGGCGGCAGGTCACGGCGTCCCCACAGCCGCGAGATGCCGGACTCGAATTCTGCGTTCTTCTTCGCCCAGGGGCCGTCCAACGCATGTTCTGCCGCACCGGCATGCGTGTCGATGTACCAGAACGGCTTGTCCTTCTGCGCGAGATGGCGCAGCAGATACACCAGCACGAAATGCTTGAGGACGTCGGCATGGTTGCCGGCATGGAAGGTGTGGCGGTAGCTGAGCATGCTGCGGGAAATCCTCGATCAGGATCGGGGATTATAGCGGTGGGCCGGATGCGGCCCGTTTCTATTCATACGCCAGATAATAATTATCTTAGATACTTGCTTGCAGAAATGATTAATAACCGCTTTTGATCATATTCAACATCACCCGAAACCACCTTCTGGAGGCAGCCCGCAGGACTTCTGCGATGCTGCCTGCAGAACGGCCCGCTACTCCGGCTTGGCGTTGCGGTCTTTCAGAATCTTCGCCCAGCGATCCGATTCGCTGCGCAGGAAAGTGCCGAAATCGGCTGAGGACGAACCCACCGCCTCCACGCCCATGGCAAACAGCTTCTCCTGGACATCGGGCTGGCGCAGCGCCCGGATGGTATCGGCATTCATCCTGCTGATCATCTCCGGCGGCGTCTTGACGTGCATCTCCAGTCCGTACCAGCCCAGCAGTTCAAATCCGGGCACCGAATCGGCAATGGGCGGCGTGCCCGGCAGCAGCCGGGACGGCGTCTTGTAGGTGCTGCCCAATATCCGGATTTTTCCGCCGGGCAGATAGGTCTGGATCGTCGGACCGGCGGGGCAGTAGGCCGCGACCTGCTCGGCCACCACGGCGTTCATGGCCGCAGGCGACGTCGGATGCGGCACATGGGTCATCTGCAGGCCGGTGACTTCATTGAAGGCCTCGAGGCACAGGTGGGAGGAGCCCCACTGGCCCGAGGACGAATACATCAGTTGCCCGGGGCGCGCCTTCACGTAGGCAATCCATTCCGGAATGGTCTTCACCGGGATCGACGAGCTGATCGCGATCGCAAAGGGCGTGCTGCCCACCATGCTCACCGGCGCGAACTCGGTGGCAAGCTGGTAGCGCTGGTACATGAGTGTGCCAATCAGCTGCGTCATCGCCATGAGGATCATGGAATGCCCGTCGGGTGGCGCCTTGGCGAGCGCCTCGGCACCGATGATGCCCGTGGCACCGGGACGGTTGTCGGCGAGCACCGGTTGCCCCCAGTACTCGGTGTACTTCACGCCCAGCAGCCGCGCCACGATGTCGGTGGGCGATCCCGCTCCGTTGGGAACGATGATGCGGACGGGCTTGGACGGATAGGCCTGGGCGAGGGCCTCATTCGCGGGAATCGCGAGCAGTGCACCCGCGCTGATACCCAATGTGCACAGCACGGCACGAACTCGACCGCTCCAGTGTGACTCGACTTGCCTTGTCATCGCTGCTTCTCCTCAGGTTGGCACCGCTTCATCCGGCTCTGCGGCCGATTTGCGGCAATGGTGATCAGGCTTGCGTTACGACTCTCCCGCATGTGCACTGTGTTGCTTCAATCTTTCCGATCCTGCAGCCGCTACCGCCCGGGCAATATCGACGATTGCCCGACGTTAATCAGACGCGCGTGATCTCCACCAGGAAATCGATCATGGCGCGTGTTTTCTTCGGAATGAACTTGGTCGGCGGATACACCACATACATGGATCGGCCGGGCGCGCGGTTGCGGCGCAGGATTTCCACCAGCCTGCCCGCCGCGAGGTCCTGCTGGAACAGCCACCAGTTGACCTGGGCAATGCCCAACCCCAGCAGGGTTGCCTCGCGCAGCGAGTCGCCGCTGCGCACCATCAGGTTGCCCTTGACCGCCACTTCCACGCGGTGGCCGTCTTCCTTGAATTGCCACAGCGCCGGCCTCGACACGATGCAGTTGTGCGACATCAGGTCGTCCACGCGCTGCGGCGTGCCGTGTTTTTTCAGGTACTCCGGCGTGGCGCAGCACACCAGCGGCCCCTTGGTGAGCAGGCGGCTGGCAAAGCGCGAATCCGTCATCTCGCCCACCACCACGGCAAGGTTGATGCCCGAGGCGATCAGGTCCGAATAGCGCTCCCCGAGCGTGATGTCTAGCTCGATGTCCGGATAGCGGGCGTAGAACTTGTGCAGGTGCGGCAGCAGGCCGACGCGCGCAAAAAATGCGGGGCACAGCAGGGAAACCTTGCCACGCAACTGGTCCTGCGACTGGCGCAGCGCGTACTCCGCGTCGTCCATCTCGCTGAAGATCCGGCGGCAGCTTGCGTAGTAGTCGCGGCCGAATTCGGTGATGTTGATGCGCCGTGTGGTGCGCGTGAGGAGTTGCGTGCCCAAGTCCGCCTCGAGGCGCGCAATGTGCTTGGTCACCGCCGAAACCGACACGCCCATGCGCTTGGCCGCGCCGGTGAAGCCGCCGTTTTCCACGACCTGGACAAAGGCCTGCATGCCGAGCAGCTTGTTCATCCGCTTTCATCTCCGCCTGGTGAGCAATGTGCCGGCGCATGCTGCACTTCCCGTCCGCATGAGTCAAACCCCCGTCCGGCAGCCGGGTTCAGCGCCTGCCGGACGACGAACAGAACTCGGCGAGCGTCGCGGCGAATGCTTCGGGCTCGTCCAGCATGGGAAAGTGCCCGCAATTGTCCACGGTCTTGATGGCAATCCCCGGAACGGCCCTGGCGTAGCGGTCCTTCATGGCAATCGTCGGCCCCTTGGCGCCGTACAGGATAATCGCCGGGCAGCGGATGTTCTTCACATTGCCCTCGGTGTCGAACTGGCGCATGGCCCACATCACGCTCACCATGAGCTTGCCGCCGGCCTTGTTGCGATCAATGTTCCAGCGCGCGAGCACCGCATCGTTCACGGTGTTGATGCGCTGTTGCACTTCTTCGGCCGACTGCGTGGGAATACCGAAATTGGCCTCGGTATTCCCCCAGCGGGCGCCCCATTCGTCGAAGGTGCGCATCGGCGTCTCCACGATCACCGTGGACAGCGTGCGCGTGTGGTAAAGGCTGGCAAAGCCCACGCTGATGCTGCCGCCGCAGGAGCAGCCGGAGATGTGCGCCGCCTTGATGCAAAGCGCATCCATGAAGGCGGCCAGCGCCGCGCAGTAATCCTCGATCGTGTAATGCCGTGGCAGCGGATCGGAGTCGCCATGGCCTGGCATTTCCCATGCAATGACACGGAATTTCTTCGACAGCGTCGCCAGCGTGCCTGCGTACTGGTAGGCCGAGCCGCCGTTCGTGTGGATCAGGATCAGGGTTTCGGCGCCGTTCCCGACCGGACCGGCCTCGTGATAATGCATGCGTCCATGGCCATTGGTCTGGATGAACCCCTCCTTGAATGCCGCCGACTGCGGGTTTGCCATTTTTTCTCCTCCGTTTTCTTATGATGACTTCGTTGTTATTGTTGTTGCGACTTTGCCCTGTTTTATCTGGCTGCCTTCTGCAACAGCTGTATGACATTGCCGCCGGGATCCCGAAAGCTTGCGGTCTTGCCGTGTGAACCCATGTCCCGTTGATTGATCAGCGTCCCGCCCAGCGACACGGCTTTGGCGATTGCCGTATCGATATCGGATACCTCGAACACCGGAACCGCGCCCACCGCTCCGGGCGCGGCTTCGGCCGTGCTGGCAATGGCCAGCGCCGCTCCGCCTTCGCCGCCCTTGAACTGTGTCCAGGTCCCCGGGACGCTGAATTGCGGCGCCTGCTCCAGGAAACGCTCATAGAAATCACCCAGGCTGTCAGGCGTCGGCGATGCCAGATAGATGCTGTGGATTTTCACGCGAGGTCTTGTCGTTGATACGCCGTTCAAAGCTGCTTCAGGCCTTTGCCCGAATGGAAGCCGCCGGCCATGAACAGCAGCGGATGCCCCTCCCCTTCGGCAAAATGCAGTATCTTCGCCACCAGCAGCACATGGTCGCCCTGGGGGACCTGCGCTGACAGCCGGCACACGAATTGCGCTGCAGCCCCGGCGATGACCGGGCAGCCCTCCACCCGGTCCTGCCAATCCTCGACCGGCACCAGCGCCGGCGGCGACTTGGCATGGCGCCGCGCCAGCGCAACCTGGCTCTCTGCGAGCACATTCACCGAAAACATGTCGCACTGCGTAAGCATCTCGAAGCGCGTCGAACTGGCACGCAGGGCCCACATCACCAGCGGCGGATCAAGAGACAGCGACACAAAGGAATTCACCGTCATGCAATGCACCCGGCCATCGGAGCCTTCGGCGGCAACCACGGTGACCCCCGTGGGAAAGCGGCCGAGCGCCGAGCGCAGCGCGTGAAAGGGGCGCTGCGCCTGGTCGCCCTCACTTTCGGCCTCCGGCGCAACCGGTGCGAGCGGTTTGAGCACGCAGGCGCTCAAGCCGCCGCGCCCACGGGTGCAGGCCTTGCCTTCGCGGGCTGCTTCACATGGGGCATGATCTTGTTGGCAAAAGTATCGAGCGTCTGGCGCGTCGCGTTGACCGGCGTCAGCAGGACATACTCCACACCGCCATCAGCCAGTTGCTGCAGCCGGTCGATGATCTCCTCGGGCGTGCCGATCAGGGCGGCGGTGTCCGCGGCAATGTCGGCATCGTTCATCTTTTCCGGCGCATAGCCTTCGGGCTTCTTCGCCAGTTCGCGGATGTTGACCAGCCCGTCCCTGCGACGCGCGTAGGCGGCGCGCCGCTCCTCGGGTGTGTAGACAATGTTGAGCTGGCGCGCGACGCCGACGCGGCTCGCGTCACGCGGCAGGCCGGCGGCGGCCTGGGCCTCGGTGTAGACGCGCACCCGCTCCACCGTCTCGTCGATGTTGCCGATGTGGTCGACGAGCAGGTTGTAGTTGCTTTTGCCGACGAAGGCGATGCCTTCGGCACGGCCGGCGGCCATCCAGACCGGCGGATGCGGCTGCTGCACCGGCGCCGGCTCGACCACGATGTTGTCGAAGTGCCAGTACTTGCCGTGGTGGGAAAAGCGCTCGCGGTTCGTGAAGGACTTCAGCATCAGTTCCAGGCACTCGGTGTAGCGGTCCTGGGCTTCTTCCATGGGCAGGCAGAACTGGTCGAATTCGGCCTTGCGGTAGCCGCGCCCCACACCGAGGTCGAATCGCCCCTCGGAGAGCACGTCCAGCGTGGTGATCTGCTCGGCCAGCAGCACCGGGTTGTGCCAGGGCAGCACCACCACCGCAGTGCCCAGGCGGATGCGCCTGGTGCGTGCGGCAATATAGGAGAGCAGGTTCAGGGAAGCCGAGAGCTGGCCCACCCCGGTGAAATGGTGCTCGACCACGAAGGCGCTCTCGAAACCCATCTCGTCCGCATCGCCGATGTACTGGATGAACTCGCGATAGCCGTAGCTGTCGCCCAGGGGATTGAGCTTGCCGACCTTGCCACCGCCAAACAGTCCGAACTTCATGGATTTCTCCTCCAAGAGAAAAGCGAATGATTCTTTTTATTGATTTTAGGTGACGCCGGGAGGTGGAAACAGGCTCAATTCAGGGAATGAGTATTTCCATTTGGTTAATAATTAATCGGAGGGTTGCAGCGGACGTCGATCTCGCTCAAAACCGCCCGACGGAGAATGGTCCTGCTCAGCCGGGGCGATGCGGGTGCGTTTGCAGCCAGTGGTTTGCAATGTCGATGCGCCGCGTGATCCAGACATTGGGCTGCGCAGTGACGTATTTCAGGAAGCGTTCCAGCGCGGCAAGACGCCCGGGCCGCCCGGCGATGCGGCAATGCAGGCCGATCGAGAGCATGCGCGGCGTGCGCCGGCCTTCCTCGTACAGCACGTCGAAACTGTCCTTGAGGTAGCTGAAGAACTGCTCACCGGAATTGAAGCCCTGCGCGGTCGCGAAGCGCATGTCGTTCGCGTCCAGCGTGTAGGGCACGATGAGTTGCGGCTGGCCATCCGGCTTCGTGTAACGCGTGTCGTACCACGGCAGGTCGTCGTTGTAGTCATCGGCGTCGTAGACAAAGCCGCCCTCCTCCACGACCAGCCTGCGGGTGTTCGGGCTGGTTCGCCCGGTGTACCAACCAAGCGGCCGCTCGCCCGTGAGTTTTTTCTGGATTGCAATCGCATGCTGCATGTGCTCGCGCTCGACCTCGAGCGGCACGTGCTGGTAGTTGATCCAGCGCCAGCCGTGGCTGGCGATTTCGTGGCCGGCCTTCATGAAGGCCTCCACCACGGCGGGATTACGCTCCAGCGCCATGGCCACGCCGAACACCGTCAGCGGCGCGGCGTAACGTTCGAAGAGATCGAGCAGGCGCCACACGCCCACGCGCGAGCCATACTCGAACAGCGACTCCATGGACATGTGGCGCATGCCCGGAATCGGTTGGGCGTTGACGATTTCGGACAGGAAGGATTCGCTGGCTTCGTCACCATGCAGGACGGCGTTTTCGCTGCCTTCCTCGTAATTCAGCACGAACTGCACCGCGATGCGCGCACCGCCGGGCCATTTCGCCTTCGGCGGCTTCGCGCCGTAACCCGCCATGTCACGGGGGTAAATGTTCACGACATTGCTCATGACGGGACCCCGAGCAAGTCAAGAAGCGTGAGCGCGACGACTTCGGTTGCGGCATCCAGGTCGGAGAGGCGCAGGTTCTCGTCGGCGCGATGGCCATTCGCCTCCTCCAGGGTGCGCGGCCCGGCGCCATAGAGCACGGTGGGCACGCCGGCGGCACTGTAATGGCGCGCATCGGTGTAGATCGGCACGCCATGCGCCTTGATGCCCTCGCCCATGACGGAACGGGCGTTTTTCTGCAGCGAGGACACCAGCTTTTCATGGCCCTTCACCGCGGTGAAGGGCTTCGCCAGCAGCACGCGCGTGACGGTGCAGCGTATGCCCTTGTGCTTTTTCGCGAAGCCCCTGATCTGCGCAATGAGTTCGCGCTCGGCCTTTGCGGGGTTCTCATCGGGAACGATGCGCCGGTCGAGGCGGAACGTGACCTTGTCCGGCACCACGTTGGTATTGATGCCGCCTTCGATCAGGCCGACCACCAGCGTCGGGCTGGCGATGCCGGGCACGACGGATTTCTTCTTCGCATAGCCTTTGCGCAGCGCGTAGAGGTCGGAGAGGATCGCGGTGGCCGCGGCGAGCGCGTCGTGGCCGGTGTCGGGCCGCGCGGCATGCGCTGACTTGCCTTCGACCACGACCTCGAGATGGAGGCAGCCATTGTGCGCAATCGTGATGCCATGGGCAAAGCCCGCGCAGATCGCGTAATCGGGCTTCGACAGTCCCTTTTCGAGCAGCCACTTCGGCCCGATCTCGCCGCCGGTCTCCTCGTCATAGGTGAGATGCAGTTCCACGCTGCCGTTCAGCTTCGCACCGCTGTGCTCCAGCGCCAGCAGCGCGAAAGCATAGGTGGCGAAATCGGATTTTGACACCGCCACGCCACGCCCGTACATCACGCCCTTGCGGATTTCCGCACCGTAAGGGTCGCTCGACCAGCCAAGGCCCGGCGCGACCACGTCGCCGTGCGCATTCAGTGCCACGATCGGTCCATCACCCTTGCCGAACTTCTGCCGCACGATCAGGTTGACCACGCTCTTCATGCCGGCCGCCTTCACGAACTTCTCCGGCACGGGATGACGCTCCACCTTGAAGTCCATGTGTTCCAGCAGGCCGGCGGCAAGTTCGGCATGCGCCGCGCAATCGCCCGGCGGATTGTCCGAGGGTTGCTTCACCAGTTCGGACAGGAAGTACACCCGGGCCGGCTGGCTTTCGGCAATGAACTTGCTGATCGTGGCACGGACCGGATCAATAACGGACGTGGCCGTTTTCTTTGCCGTCGATTTTTTCATTTTGCTGGGACCTGGAAATTTTCAATGAAACGGGACAGCACGCGCGCCCCGGTGGCGGCGTCGGCCTCAGTGATGGCTTCCGCCGGGTTATGGCTGATGCCGCCCTCACAGCGTACGAACAGCATGGCAATGTCGGCAATGGCACGCATGGCCATGCCATCGTGGCCAGCACCGGAGGGCAGGTGCAGCACTCGCCCGCCTTCGGCCGCGACCGCGCTGTCGAACTGTTGCATCAGCCAGCCGGCACAGGCCGTGGCCGGGTGGTCCTGCAGGCGCTCGACCGCGAGCGGCAGGCCGCGCTTTGCACAGATCGCTTCGCATCGTTCCAGCATGGTTGCAAGGCCGCCTTCGCGCACCGCATCGCGCGGCGAACGCACATCCAGCGTGAACATCGCATGGCCGGGGATGACATTGATGGCACCGGGCCCAGCCTCGATGCGCCCCACCGTGCCGACGAGTTCGGGTTCGCCACGTGCGATCGCCTCGACCGCCAGCACGCATTCCGCGGCAGCGGCCAGCGCATCGCGCCGCAGCGCCATGGGCACGGTGCCGGCGTGGCCGGCCTGCCCGGTGATGGTCAGGCGGGCGCGCGAAAAACCGTTGATGGCCGTCACCACGCCCACCGGCAGGCCTTCGGCTTCAAGCACCGGGCCCTGTTCGATGTGCAGCTCGGCATAGGCGAGCACCTCGTTCGGGCGCCGTGCCGCATCGGCAATGCGTTGCGGGTCGAGTCCATAGGCGCGCATGGCATCGGCGAAGGTCACGCCCGCACCATCACGTGCCTCCAGCAGTTTTGCATCGAAAGTGCCGGCCACGGCACGGCTGCCGAGCAGCGTGGCGCCGAAACGCACGCCCTCCTCGTCCGCGAAACCGATCACTTCAATCGCGAACGGCAATCTCTTCCCGGCATCGGCCAGCGCCTGCACGCAATCAATTGCGGCGACCACGCCCAGCATGCCGTCGTATTTTCCGGCGTTGCGTATGGTATCCAGGTGCGAGCCGAACATCAGGCAGGGCAGCCCCGGACGATCACCCTCGTAGCGCCCGATGACATTGCCGATGGCATCGGCCTTCACCGCCATGCCGGCCTGCTGCATCCAGGCCGTCACCAGCGCAGTGGCCGCGAGCTGCTCCGGCGACAGGAAGATGCGGGTCAGCGCGCCGGCCTCTTCGGAGCATTGCGCCAGCGCGTCGCAGCGCGCCATGATTCTTTCGGCATTGGGTGTGCTTGCAGACATGCTTGCGAGTTTATACTAGCTCATGAACAAGAAAGTTCGCCTCACCTTCGCTGAACTCAATGCACTGGATCGGGGCGCATTCACCGCGCTGCTCGGCGACATCTTCGAGCACTCGCCCTGGGTTGCAGAGCGCGCCTGGCAGGCGCGGCCCTTCGCGAGCGTCGCGACACTGCACTCGGCCATGGCGCAGGCTGTGCGTGATGCCTCGCCTGCGGAACAGCTCGCCCTGATCCGCGCCCACCCGGAACTGGCCGGACGCGAAGCGGCAGCCGGCACGCTCACCGACAGTTCAACCGGCGAACAGCAGCGCCTCGGCTTCACTGCGCTGACCCGTGCCGAATTCGAGCGCATCACGGCCATCAACCGCGCCTACCGCGAAAAATTCGGCTTTCCGTGTATCGTGGCATTGAAGCTGCATGCCGACCATAGCAGCGTCATGGATGAAATGCAGCGCCGCGTCGGAAACGATACACCGACGGAGCGGCAGGCGGCGCTGGAACAGATTGCACACATCGGGCACGGGCGCTTGTCTGCCATGTTCGGAACTGATTGAAGAATGATTAAACCGTCATCCCCGCGAAGGCGGGGATCCAGTGACTTTTCCGGGCAACGACGCTGGATTCCGGCCTTCGCGGGAATGACGGCATAGGGGAATGCGCCTTGGATTCCAGACGTTCATGTGGCTTGAATAACTCTGAGGAATCAGCATGGCTGGACTGAGCACGCACGTACTGGACACCGCGAACGGCAAACCGGCCGCCGGGATGACGATCGAGTTTTCCGTGCTGAAGGAATCGCGCTGGCAGGTACTGAAAACGGTGAAAACGAATGCCGATGGCCGCACCGATGAACCGCTGCTCGCCGTGGGCGCCATGCAGCCCGGTGAATACCGCCTGGTGTTCCATGTTGCCGATTACTTCCGCACACTTTACGAAAAATCGGGCGAGAAACTTCCCGAGCCGCCCTTCCTCGATCGCGTTCCGCTGCGCTTCGGCATTGCCGATATCGGCGCGCATTACCATGTACCGCTGCTGTGCTCACCCTGGAGTTATTCAACCTACAGGGGAAGCTGAAGCAACATCCTGAAACCGTAATGAGAATCCGCGCCATGCACTGCGCGGGTGCGGTTTTGACGCACCTGCACCGCTTCGGGCCTGCCGTTGCCAGCCCCTGCAGCCCCGTTTAGACTGCCTCCAACACCTCTTGCCATCGATCCAATACAACCGGGGGAATTCCATGCGGTCCATGCGCTATGTCCTGATGTTCCTTGCTGCGCTGTTTGCCGGCAGCACGTTCGCCCAGAAGGAAACACCGATCCGCTTTGCGCTGGACTGGCGCTTCGAAGGCCCGGCCGCACCGTTCTTCGTCGCCATCGACAAGGGCTACTACAAGGCCGAGGGACTGAATGTCACGATCGATCCGGGCACCGGTTCTGTGGAAGGCATCAACCGCGTCGCTTCGGGCGTGTATGACGTGGGCTTTGCCGACCTCAATTCGCTGATCAAGTACCGCGACAATCCATCGAACCTCGGCGTGACCGCCGTGATGATGGTGTATGACACCCCCTCATTTGCCATCATCACGCTGAAGAAGACCGGCATCAGGACGCCGAAGGACCTCGAAGGCAAAATCCTCGGCGCACCGGCCGCAGATGGCGCCTGGGCGCAGTGGCCGATTTTCGCGCGTGCCAACAAGATCGACACTTCCAGGGTGAAGATCGAGAATGTCGGCTTCCCGGTTCGCGAGCCGCTGCTGGCGCAGGGCAAGGTCGACGCCATCACCGGCTTCTGGTTTTCCTCGTTCATGAACCTCAAGGCAAACGGCGTGGCACATGACGACATCGTGGTGCTGCACATGCGCGATTTCGGCGTGGACCTCTACGGCAACGTCATCGTTGCCAATCCTGAGCTCATCAAGAATTCGCCCAAGGCCGTCGCCAGCTTCGTGCGCGCCACGATCAAGGGCTTCCTCGACACGATCAGGAGTCCGGACACCGCGATCGACTCACTGATGAAGCGCGCTCCGATCGCGAATCGCGCCGTGGAACTGGAGCGGTTGAAGATGGCGCTGGACAAGAACATCGTCACCGCGGACACGAAGAAGAACGGCCTTGGCGGCATTGATCAGAAACGCCTTGCAAAATCATTCGATGAAATTGCGCTGACCTTCAATTTCACGAACAAGCCCAAGGCCGCCGACGTGTTCACCACGCGCTTCCTGCCGCCTCAGGCCGAACGGATGATCAAGTAGGCGCGGCTTGTGAGATCCGGGCTGCGCGAGGGCAATGCATGACCGCACTGGTCAGCCTGGACAAGGTCTCAATGGCCTATGGCCGCGGCGCCACCGCGACGCGGGCCATCGAGGAAGTCACGCTGGACATCGCGCATGGCGAATTCATCGCCGTGGTCGGCCCCTCGGGATGCGGCAAGAGTTCGCTGATGAAGCTGATCTCCGGCCTGCATCCGCCGTTGTCCGGCACGCTCACCCTGGAAGGCAAGCCCATCACCAGCCCGATCAAGGCGGTGGGCATGGCCTTCCAGAATTCCAACCTGCTGCCCTGGCGCAATATTGTTGACAACGTGCTGCTGCCGCTGGAAATCGTGCAGCCGCACCGCAGCCGCATGCGCAGCGAACGCGCCCAGTACCGCGACAAGGCGGTGAAGCTGCTGGAGTCGGTGGGCCTCAAGGGCTTCACCGACAGGTTTCCATGGGAACTCTCCGGCGGCATGCAGCAGCGCTCGTCGATCTGCCGCGCGCTGATCCATGAACCCGAAATCCTGATGCTGGACGAGCCCTTCGGCGCTCTGGATGCCTTCACCCGCGAGGAACTGTGGTGCACGCTGCGCGACATCCAGGCGGCGCGCAAGGTCACGGTGATGCTGGTCACGCACGACCTCAGGGAAGCGGTGTTCCTCGCCGACACTGTCTATGTCATGTCCAACCGTCCGGGACGCGTGATCAGGCGCTGCAGCGTCAACCTGCCCCGCCCGCGCGATCTCGAAGTCACCTACACCCCGGAATTCCAGGACATCGTGCATGAACTACGGGCAGCGATCGGCGGACGGCACTGACATGATGCGCTCGCGGGCATTACTGGACTCGTTCTTCGACAGGCACAGGACAAGCGGTGCCTGTTTGATTCCGTTCGTGGCGAGCTTGTCGAGCCATGAACGGAATCAAACCAACACGGCAGTCGCCCGCTCATGAACCGGCGTGAATTCTTCATCAAGGTGGTGTCACCGGCGCTGTTCACGGTGGCGCTGTTCCTGATCTGGGAGGCCATCTGCCGGGTGCTGAAGCTGCCGCTCACGATCCTGCCGCCGCCCTCCGCGGTGTTTGGCGCACTGTGGCAGTTCCGCGCGCCCATCATCGACAATTCCTATGTCACGCTGTGGACCACGCTGGCCGGCTTCCTGATCGCCACGGTGTTCGGGATGCTGCTCGGCATCGCCATTGGCTGGCATCGCGCCATTTATGCCGGAATCTATCCGGTGCTGATCGGCTTCAACTCCATCCCCAAGGTGGCAGTGGTACCGGTGCTGATCCTGTGGTTCGGCCTGGGCGAAGTACCGGCGATCATCACCGCCTTCCTGATTTCGTTTTTCCCCATCGTGGTGAATGTCGCCACGGGACTGGCGACCACCGAACCCGAACTGGAAGATGTGCTGCGCGCGCTGGGTGCCTCAAAGCTGGACATCATGCGAAAAGTCGGCATCCCGCGCTCGCTGCCCTACTTCTTCGGCTCGCTGAAAGTGGCCATCACGCTCGCCTTCGTCGGCGCGGTGGTCTCCGAGACCGTCGGCGCAAACAAGGGCCTCGGCAAGCTGATGCTCGATGCCCAGGCCGGCTTCCAGGTGCCCATCGTGTTCGCCGGCCTGCTGGTACTGGCGGCGCTGGGCATCATCCTTTATGCCATCACTGCGGCGATCGAATATCGATTCACAAGATGGGCGTTTCGGGGTCAGCATCGCTGATCCTTTAATGCGTAGAGACTCAAGCCGTCATTCCCGCGAAAGCGGGAATCCAGTGACTTGAGTTAAACAATAAACGTCACTGGATTCCGGCTCACGCTTCGCGTGTCCGGAATGACAGTTCCACTTTTTGATGGAGGAATTGCCGACATGACCGACGTTCCATACAAAGACGAGATTGTCATTTCCTGGCCGGAGCTGCACCGCGATGCGCGCTACCTGTCCGAACTGCTGCACGCCAAGGGGCCGTGGAAGGGCATCATCGCCATCACCCGCGGTGGACTGGTGCCGGCAGCGCTGATCGCGCGCGAACTGGACATCCGCCTGGTCGATACCATCTGCGTCACCAGCTACGATGCAGGAGCGGCCGGCGAAGCGGCGCAGATGCAGAGCGATGTGCGCGTGCTGAAGGGTGTCAACGGAGACGGCGAAGGATTCCTGCTGATCGATGACCTGGTCGACACCGGCCGCACCGCCAGGGCCGTGCGCCAGCTTCTGCCAAAAGCCTATTTCGCCACGCTCTATGCCAAGCCCTCGGGCCGTCCCATCGTCGATACCTGCGTGCGCGAATTCAAGCAGAACAAGTGGATCCACTTCCCGTGGGACATTGATTACCACTTCGCCACCCCGATCAAGGATGGCGGCAAGGTCAAGGGCGGCCCGGGCTGAGCCCGGAACGCCCCTGATCCCTGATCACAATGCACTGATTATTATGCTTCGATTCATGATCAATTTTCAGAACTGATCATTTTAAAAAGCCGCACGAAGCCATGATCAGGACTGGCGATACATCCCGCCGCCGTCGATGTTGACCACTTCGCCGTTCGTGTAACCCGACAGGTCGGACACCAGCAGCGCCGCCATGGCGCCGATTTCCACCGGACGGATGGTGCGGCCGAACGGCATGGACTGCGTCAGTTCCTGCCAGCGATTTTCGTCACCGAATTTGTCCTTGGCCGTCTTCTTCAGCGACATCATCAGTTTCTCGGTCAGCACCGGGCCGGGATTGATGCCGAGGATGCGCACGCCGTATTTGGAGGACTCCCCACCCATGGCGCGGGTGAAGGCAATCAGTCCGGCATTGCCGGTGGAGCCCGCGATGTAGTCGGCGCGCATGCGTTCGCCGGCGATGCCGATGATGTTGAGGATGACGCCGCGGCCGCGCGGCTTCATCAGCGCGTAGAAGGCGCGGGTCATGCTGATGTAGCCGAACACCTTGAGCTCCCAATAGCCGCGCCAGGTGGGATCGTCCACTTCGTCGAGCCGTCCGGTGCGGATCGCGCCGGCATTATTGACCAGGATGTCGATGTCGGGAAACTCGGCGGCCAGCTCTCCGATCACCGCCTGATTGGACAGGTCGGCGGGACGCACACGCACATCGACCTTCCATTTTTTGAGCAGCTTGTCGCGCGCTGCTGCCAGGTCATCGGCACTGCGCGCCACCAGAATGACGTTGCAGCCTTCTTCGGCGAGCTGTTCGGCAATGGCGAAGCCGATGCCCTTCGAGCCGCCGGTGATCAGCGCAGTCCTGCCCTTGATTCCGAGATCCATGTCTTCTCTCCTTTGAGATGCGGTTTATTGGTTTTTTCGGCCTGCATTATGCGCCTTTGCCAGCAGCGCCTCGACACACAGTTCGGCGGCGCGCACCAGCTGCGCAAGACGCACGCCGCGCGGCCAGCGCCATTTCGGCACATGCATGAATCCCACCGGCACCTCCGGCGGAAAGTGGCGCAAGGCCAGATACAGGCCGGCATTGCAGGCATAGGTGCCGGCGTGGAAGGAAACCGCCGCCGGCAATCCGGCCGCCTTCAACCGGCCGGCAAGGGCATGCGCATCCCAGTTGGCCTGCAGCGCCAGGGGGGCACCCGGATGGATGGGCTGTGACTGCAGCGTGTGTCCGGCATTGTCCGGCCGGTCGGTATCGATGAGGTTGAGCCCGACCTGCTCGACATCCACGCCGGAGCGCGAAGACTCGCCGATCATCAGCAGCGCGCATGGCCTGCGCTCGGCGAAGCCGGTGATGGCCGCCTCAAGGCGGCTGAAATCCACGGGCAGCACCGCGGTTGCAATGCCCGGGTGCCCCTCCAGGCGGCGCACGATCTCCAGTGAACGATTGCGCGTGCGCCCGCCAAAGGGCTCAAAACCGGCAACGATAATGCGATTCGCGCCGGCATCCATGCAGTATCAGCTTCCTTGCGGGACAACTACTTCTTGGCGTCGGCGGGTGCTGCCTTCGGAGTCTCTGCGGCCTTGGCTGGAGCAGGAGCGGCGGCAGCGGGTGCGGCAGCAGCGGGCGCAGCGGCAGGTGCCGCCTTGGCATCAGCTGCTTTCGCATCGGCAACGGGCAGGAAGGCCTCGCACTCGGGTGCGAGGTCCAGCTTCTTGGTCCCGGAAAGATTGATCGCCAGCCCGGCCGGGCAATAGGTCTTGTCGATCGCAAACGCGCGATCCAGCACCGACAGCGCCCCTTCATTGCTGGCGCCATGCGCAGCCTGGCCGATCAGGCCCAGCGCAGTGAGTGCTGCGGCTCGGGCGTTCGGCTTGCCGGACTTGCCTGCGGCCTCCAGTACGGGCGCGACCTGCGGCTCAATACTGGACATCAGCACCTTGAGGCTGTCGGCGGCCTGCTGCTTTTTCTCCAGGTCAGCGAGCCTGGCATTGGCCGCGGTCAGCTTGCCCTGTGCCGCTGCGAGTGCGGCATTCGTGTCCTGGCCGGACTTCGTGGCCTGTTCAAGCCCGGACTCTAGGTCGCCCACCTTCAGGAACAGCGACACCGCATAGCCTGCGGCAAGGAGGAACAGCGCAAGCATCACCTGCAGGATCACGCGTTGCGCCTTGTCTTTGGACATGGTCATTTTCATCTTCATCCCCTTCTTTCAATGTGTTCATCAACGGGCGGAGCATGCCTCCAATGCATTACAGTCTATCAGTCACGCTCCAGGGTTCTTTTGACTTCCTCCTCAGTCGACTTGAATTCGACGCCGGCCCGCTCCTTCTGCAGTTTCATCGGTGCGCGCGAATCCTGCTTCGCCCAGCCGCGCCTGACCGCTTCATTCATGTCCGCATAGGCCAGCTCGGCCATGGCCATGGGCACATCCAGCTCTTTCGCCAGTTCAAGAGCCAGCATCATGTCCTTGCAGGCCAGGTCGAGCGCGAATGCCGGCGGCTCGTACTTGTCGATGAGGAACTGGTCACCCATGCCGTCGAAGGTGCGGCGACGGCCGGTGGCACCCTGCCGGATCGCGTGCCACAGCGACATCGGTTCAACGCCGGCCTTGACGCCCAACGTGAAGATTTCCGCGAAAGCCATGCGGATCGTGAAACTGGCGCAGTTATGCGCCAGCTTGGCGGCGATGCCGGCGCCGATCGGACCGATGTGCATGGACTGGTCCCCGATCGATTTCAGCAGGTCGATGTGACGGTCGAACACGGCCTTGTCGCCGCCCACGTAAAGGGCCAGCTTGCCGGATTTCGCTCCGGGAGGACCGCCGCTGACCGGCGCATCCAGCACATGGATGCCTTTTTCGGCAAAGCGTGCCGCAACACGCCGCACCGTCGATTGCGAGTTCGTAGTCAGGTCGAACCACGCCGTGCCCGGACGCATCGCGCCCAGCAGACCGTTTTCGCCGAGACCGACCTTCTCCATGTCCGCAGGCTTCGGGAGCGAAGTAAAGACCACGTCGGCATCGCGCGCGGCTTCGGCGGGCGTATCCGCCCATTTCGCACCGGCAGCCAGGTGCGGCTTCGCGGCCTCCTTGCGCAGATCGTTGACGGTCATGTCGCAACCGGTTTTCATTGCGTTCAAGGCCATCCACGAGCCCATGGTGCCGATGCCGATAAATGCCACCTTCATGATGTCGCCTCCAATTATTGTTGTGATATCACGCGACCTGCCGCGTGACCTGCCTCTCCTTCCCGCAATAATACTGCGGGATCGATGTTCTCAGCCGGCGGCAGGCCTTCCGCCCGCATCGAAGAACGCGATCACATCCTCCGCATGGCGCGTAATGCACATTGGCGGCAGGCTGGCCAGGATGCGCCGGCCATAGGGTTTTCCGGTCAGTCGCGGATCACAGATCATCAGGACGCCGCGATCGGTTTCGTCTCGGATCAGGCGCCCGGCGCCCTGCTTCAGGGCGATGGCCGCCTGCGGCAGCTGATACTCCATGAATGCATTGCGGCCACTGCGCGAAATGCGGTCAAGGCGCGCCTCCAGCACCGGATCACCGGGCGGCGCAAACGGCAGCTTGTCGATGACCACCAGCGACAGTGCCTCGCCGCGCACATCAACGCCTTCCCAGAAACTGCTGCTGGCCACGAGCACGGCATTGCCCAGCCTGCGGAAGCGGTCCAGCAATTCGGTGCGCGAGCCCTCGCCCTGCACCAGCAGCGGAAACTCCAGGCCTTCCTTCTTCAATCGCTCATGCAACAGTTCGTGGGCATAGCGCATGGCGCGCAGCGTGGTGAACAGCAGAAATGCACGGCCGCCGCTGGCGCGAATCGACGGCATGGCCGCTTCGACCACAGCCTCGGTATGCTCGCGGCTGTTCGGATCGGGGAGCGCCTTCGGCATGTAGAGCAGCGCGTTGTTCGCGTAATCGAAAGGACTTTCCCAGCAGGCGGTTTCGGATTCTTCCAGCCCCAGCTCACCGAGGTAATGGCCGAAATCGCCACTCACCGCCAGCGTGGCGGAAGTGAAAATCCAGGCCTGCGGCCGCCCCTGCAACTGGCGCCGGAAAATCGGCGCAATGTCGAGCGGCGTGGCATGCAATTGCAATGACTGGGCGAAAGACTCGGCCCAGCGCACCAGGTCGTCGCGTGATTCGTCACGCCAGCGGCGCAGCCGATCGAGCATGTCCTTGGCCCGCCTGCAGCACAGCGCCAGCATTTCGTCGCGCTCGGCCACCGCTTCCAGCGTTGCTACGAGCGGCGCCAGCGCGCCCTCCACTTCCACGATGCAGCCCGAGAAGCTCTGGCGCTCGCGCAACTGCTTCGCGGTCATGCGCGCACCCTCCTTCGGCAAGGTCAGGCGCAATTCACGCGTGGCATATTCCAGATCACTGGCCTGCAAGGGCAGTCCGGCATGATCTTTTGCCACGGTCGCTGCAGCAACGCGCACATCGCGCGCCAGGTCGAGCAGTTGGGCGGTGGACAGCGACTCTCCGAAGAACAGCGTGGCGGTTTCCGGAAGCTGGTGCGCCTCATCGAGGATCACGGCATTGCAGGCCGGCAGCAACTCGGCCAGTCCTTCGTCGCGCAGCATCACGTCGGCGAAGAACAGGTGGTGGTTGACCACCACCACGTCGGCGTTCAGCGCGCGTTTGCGCGCCTGCATGACGAAGCATTTGTCGAAATGGCCGCAGGATGCTCCCAGGCAGTTCTCGCGTGTCGATGTGGCAAGACTCCAGACCGGCGCGTTCTCGGGCACATCGGACAGTTCGCTGCGGTCGCCGCTCTGCGTCACCTTCGCAAAGCGCGCGATCTTGTGCAAATGCACGACGGCATCGCGATCCGGCAGGCGGCCGTCGGCTAGGTTGCGCTCAAGGTGATGGTGGCAGACGTAATTGGCGCGGCCCTTCAACAGCGCAGCCGTGACCGGAACACCCAGCGCATCCCGCACCGTCGGCAGGTCGCGGTGATAGAGCTGGTCCTGCAGCGTCTTGGTGCCGGTGGAAACGATGACCTTGGCACCGGACAGCAGCGCGGGCACGAGATAGGCTACGGTCTTGCCGGTGCCCGTTCCCGCCTCGCACACCAGCGTGGCGTTGTTGCGCATGGCATTGGCAATGCGCAACGCCATCTCAAGCTGCTGTGGCCGCGGACGATAGGAGGGGATGCGCTGGGCCAGCGGGCCGGCGGCGGAGAACACCCGCTCGAGCGCCGCGTCCGGAACGATGGCCGGCCCCGCAGTTGCGTTGGGGTTTGCGTTGGGGGCTGCGTTCGGCGCCACCTCCGGCACCGGATCCGCCAAAGGATCACGCACGGGATTAACGGAGCTCTTCAACTTTGACCCAGATACCGAGATTGTCACTGCGTTGTGTGGTTGCGCCGGAAAGAATTCCCGAGCTGGCCGGAACGCTGCTGCTGTTGATCCCCCCCAGTTCCATCCATTCGCCGAGACGTCCGCTTAGCGTGGTCGACGCACCCTGCACATTGATCGCGCCGCCCGAACCGGGGGTGTCACGACGCGGATTGATTTCCAGAGTGACCCGCTCCCCCGCCAGGTGCGGCACGACCTGGAAACCGGTGCCGACGTCGCGGTAACTGGTAGTGTCCTGCACCACCACGCCATTGACGGTGCGTGTCACGACCCGGCCCGGCACGGGAATGGACTGCCCTGCATTGATCGTGGCCACGCCGCCTTCCATGACCTGCAGGGTTTGCAGCACATTGCTCTCGCCGCCACCGCGCGTATCAATGAAGCGGGCATCAACATTTCCCGTCACGCCACCCGGCCTGACGACAATGTTGCCGTTGGCAGACGCACCGCGCGACGCATCGACCCCGCCTGAATCCTGGCGCACCGAGATCTGCAGCCGGCGCGGCATCGTATCCAGGCTGGCCAACACGCGGCGGATGTCGGCAATGTTCGCGGCGCTGGCGCGGATGACCAATTGGTTCTGCATGCCGGTCAGTGCCCCGCCCGGCTCCACCAGCGGACGCAAGATGGGCAGCACCTGCTCGGCATTGCGGTACTTGAGCGGGATGACGTCGACGTCGGCCCTGGCCGTGCACGTTCCAAATGCCGCAAGGAAAACAGGAATGAAAACCGGAAATCGCGTGGTATGCATGGGGGTGAAGCATACCCGACGGCACTGCGGTGACCCCGTCCCTGGAGGCCTGCCGCGGAACATTTCCGCAGGATGCTTTACTTTTTACGGTGAATTTACTAGATTACTTCAATGACCCGCCTCAAACAATTGTTTCTGATGGGATTTATCGGCTCGGTTTTGGCCGGCTGCGCAAGCCAGCCACCGGCGCCCATTGATCGTACGGCGGATCGTACGGCGGATGTGCACGCGTCGGCCCGCGGAACGGGAGGCGAACGGCATCAGGCCTCGCGCTCGCCGGAATTGCTGCTGCAGGCGATTGCCGCGGTGGGGTTCGATTACCAGCGCGGCGGCCAGTCCATGGCGACCGGCTTCGATTGCAGCGGGCTGGTGGCGCATGTGTTCAAGGAGGCCTACGGCCTGCTGCTGCCGCACAACGCCAAGGCGCAGAGCGAACGCGGCAAGTTCGTGCCGGCAAGGGAACTGGAGGCCGGTGACCTGGTGTTCTTCAACACTGAACGACAACCGTTCTCGCATGTCGGCATCTATCTGGGTGACGGACGTTTCATCCATGCGCCGAAACCCGGTGCCGTGGTGCGTACCGAAAACATGCAGCTCGCCTACTGGCGCACACGCTACGACGGCGCGCGACGCCTCATCGAATAGGCGCGGCAGCCTGGCCGGGAAAGGCCGCCAGCTTCGCCCTGATCGCGGCAATCTGCGCCTGCGCCGCGCGCTCTCCCTCGAGGATCACCAGGTTCTTCGACTGGAAATCAACACCGCTGATGCGCCCGATGTTCGGCCGTATCACCACATCGGCCTGCTTCAGCTCATAGGAGAGGATGCTCTGGCCCATGATGGCAAAGGTCTGCAGCAGCATCTCGAAACTGCTCGCGGTCTTCTGCTCACGCGGTTGCGCCGAAATGTCCACGGCGATCACGATGTCGGCCCCCAGGCTGCGGGCGATGCGCACCGGCACCGGCGCCACCAGGCCGCCGTCCACATAGTCACGGCCGTTGATCCGCGCCGGCTGGAAGATGCCGGGCACGCTGGATGAGGCGCGCACCGCCATGCCGGTGTTCCCGGTGCGGAACACGATCGCTTCCCCCGATTGCAGGTCGGTGGCCACCACGGCAAGCGCGCGTGGCAGCTTCTCGATCGGACGGTTCGCCAGCGCGGAATTGACGTAGTCCTGCAATGCCTCGCCCTTGATCAGGCCGCGTCCGAACAGCGACCAGTCGGTCATCACTGAATCATCCATGGTGAGGGCGATGCGCTGCAGGTCAAAGCCGCTGGAGCCTCCGGCATACAGCGCGCCCACCAGGCTGCCGGCGCTGGTGCCCACGATGAAATCGGGAACAATGCCCTGCGCCTCGAGCGCCTTGATGACGCCGATGTGCGCAAAGCCGCGCGCAGCGCCTCCACCCAGCACCAGTGCAATTTTCGGCACGGCGGGCGCGGTCACTGCAGGAGTGGTCGGGGCTGGCGCGACGACCGGGGCTGTACTGCAGGCAGCCAGGACCACGGCGGCCGTGCAGCATTGCGCAAACTGCCGCAGCCTCACCAGAATGCCGGCATAGGCGCTCAAGAAATCTCCCTGCAGATCAATGAATGACAGAGATTGACCACGCCGCCCTGCCACCGTTCAATCAATGAAAAAGGGCGCCGAAGCGCCCTTTCCGTTTGCAACCACAGTGATCAGGCCTTGGAGCGGTTGCGATATTCGTGCGTCCGGGTGTCGATTTCGATCCTGTCGCCGGTGGCGCAGAACAACGGCACCGGAATCTCGAAACCGGTGCTCAGCTTGGCCGGCTTCATGACCTTGCCCGAGGTATCGCCGCGCACGGCAGGTTCGGTGTAGATGATTTCGCGGACCAGTGTCTGCGGAATTTCCACCGAGATCGGCTTGTCGTTGTAGATCACAACTTCGGCCGGCATGCCTTCTTCCAGGTAGTTCAGCGCATCGGCCATGCTGTCGGCATCGATTT
Source organism: uncultured beta proteobacterium (assembly GCA_903928055.1). GTDB lineage: Bacteria > Pseudomonadota > Gammaproteobacteria > Burkholderiales > SG8-39 > CAIYPG01. The sequence goes on from CAIYPG010000130.1 coordinate 42,207, forward strand.
CGAACTGGTTGTATTCGGCATCCATGAACACGTA
>CAIYPG010000131.1 GCA_903928055.1 uncultured beta proteobacterium
CGCAACGCCTTCCTGCAGAAGCGCAAGCCGGTATTCACCGGCAAATAACGCTGCTTCCGGTCGCGCCGTCCGGCGCGGCCGCACACTTCCTGCACGCGATTTACTTCGGGCCGACGCGCGCGTTGAATTTCTTGAAAAAGTCCTCGGCCATCTTGCGCGCCACACCGTCGATCAGGCGCGAGCCGATCTGCGCCAGCTTGCCGCCGACGCTGGCCTTGGCGGTATAGCTGAGCTTGGTGCCTTCACCTTCGGGGGCCAGCGACACATGTGCGGTGCCCTTGCCGAAACCGGCCACCCCGCCCGAGCCTTCGAAGGCCAGCGCATAGGAGTTCGGCGGATTCATTTCGAGCAGCAGCAGCTTGCCGGCAAACTTCGCCTTGACCGGACCGATTGCCGCGACCAGGCCGACCTTGAATTCGGTGTCGGAGACCTTTTCCAATACGTCGCAGCCCATGATGCAGTCCTTCAGGATCGCGGGGTCGTTCAGCGCCTCCCATACCTGTTGCTGCCCGAGTGGAATGAGTTGTTCTCCGGTCATGTCCATGATGATTCTTTCTTCAGCGGTGTTGATGCAGCAGACAAAAAACGGTGTTCAGGCCGCCTTGCGCCGCGGCAGGCGCGCGGGCGGGGCGTTCATGACGGTGGCCAGTTCGATCAGGCTCTTGATGTTGTGCGCCGGCAGGAAGGCATCGACGTGCGGCAGCATGGCGCGAATGCCGGCCGGCCGCGCTTCGAAGCCGTCGTAGCGCAGCAGCGGATTGAGCCAGAGCAGGCTGCGGCAGGATTTGTGCAGGCGTTCCATCTCGCTGCCGAGCCCGGCGCCGACATCGCCATCGAGGCCGTCGGAAATCAGCAGCACCGTGGCGTTCTGCCCCAGCACGCGGCGCGACCAGCGCAGGTTGAATTCCGTCAGGCACTGGCCGATGCGCGTGCCGCCCGACCAGTCGTTGATCATTTCCATCACCTGCGTCATGGCGATGTCGACATCGCGATGCTTCAGGTGGCGCGTGATGTTCGTCAGCCGCGTGCCGAACACGAAGCTGGTGACCCGGTCACGATCGCTGGTGATGGCATGCAGGAAGTGCAGGAACATGCGCGAGTAGCGGCTCATCGAGCCGGACACATCGCACAGCACCACCAGCGGCGGGTGGCGCTTGCGCGGCGTGCGGCGCTTCAGCGGAATGATGTCGCCGCCGGTCCTGAGGCCGGCGCGCAGCGTCATGCGCAGGTCGATGCGCGAGCCGTGATCGTCGGGCCGGAAACGACGCGTGGTGATTTCCGGGATGGGCAATCGGAGGCGCGCGATCAGGCGCTTGGCCTCGGCCATTTCCTTCTGCGACATGGATTCGAAATCCACCTCCGACAGGATTTCCTGGGCGGATGAGCTGAAGGCGGCGTCGGCCTTGATCTCGTCCGGCGCTTCCTCGCCTTCCTCTTCGGGGGCCTCGACATCGGACTTCGTGGCGTCGGACAAGCGGTTGGACATGCGGTCGTCCGCCACGGTCTCGGTGCCGTCAGTGGCGGGCAGGATGGTCTCGGGCATGAGCAGGCTGAGCGCCCGCTCCAGCAGGCGCGGATTACGCCAGAACATCTGGAAGGCCTGGTCGAACAGCTCGAACTGCTCGCGCTTGTCGATGAACACCGCCGCCATCGTCCAGTAGAAGTCTTCGCGCCGGGTCAGGCCTGCGACTTCCACCGCCTTTACCGCATCGATGACGCGGTTCGGCCCGATCGGCAAACCGGCACGGCGCAGCACGCGCGCGAAGTGCATGATGTTTTCGGCGATGCGGCCTTCAGTTGCCGTGGGCAGCGTGGGCGGAGCCGGAGCGGCGGGCTTGGGCATGTTGCTGTGGTGGCGAAGCTGTGCGCTGCTCAGGCGGCCATCGCGGCTTTGACGTCCAGCAGCAGGCGTTCGGCCTCGGTGCCGCGGATGCGCGTGATGTCGTCCTGGTATTTGAGCAGCGTGCCCAGCGTGTCATTCACCGTTTGCGGATCGAGCGTCAACTTGTCCAGCGTGGTCAGTGCCTCGGACCAGTCCAGCGTCTCGGCCACGCCCGGCAGCTTGAACAGGTCGATCTCGCGCAGCTTCTGCACGAAGGCCACGACTTCGCGCGACAACTGCTCGGGGGCACCCGGTGCCTTGCGGCGCAGTATGTCCAGTTCGCGCGCGGCATCCGGATAGTCCACCCAGTGGTAGAAGCAGCGGCGCTTGATGGCGTCGTGGATTTCGCGGGTGCGGTTCGAGGTGATGATGACGATGGGCGCTTCCTTGGCCTTGATCGTGCCCAGCTCAGGGATGGTCACCTGGAAGTCGGACAGCACCTCCAGCAGGTAGGCCTCGAAGGGCTCGTCGGTGCGGTCCAGCTCGTCGATCAGCAGCACGGGCGCCGCGCCCGGCTTGCCTTCCAGCGCCTGCAGGATCGGCCGGCGGATCAGGAAGCGCTCGGAGAAGATGTCATCGGCCAGCGATTCGCGGGAGTTCTTTTTGCCTTCCGCTTCAGCGAGGCGGATCTCGATCATCTGCCGCGGATAGTTCCATTCATACACCGCCGAGGCAATGTCCAGGCCCTCGTAGCATTGCAACCTCACCAGCGGGCGCCCCAGCGTCGAGGACAGCACCTTGGCGATTTCGGTCTTGCCCACGCCGGCATCGCCTTCGAGGAACAGCGGGCGGCCCATCTTCAACGACAGGAATACCGAGGTGGCCAGGCTGCGCTCGGCCACGTAATCGGCACTGGCCAGCAGCTTCAGCGTGTCATCAATGGATGCGGGAAGAGTGGTTTTCTTTGCGGTCATCATTCAGGCCTAAACAGGTGGGGAAGGGCTTCCATCAACCCCTGGTCGGGCCATGACGGGGTTTCTGTCAGGGCTTGTACCACCGGCAATCCCGCAGGGGTGACCCCCGAAAAGTGGGGACGGGAAAGCGGTTTTGTACCGCAATTTGCGCGTTCCCGCCATTTTGGGGCAGGGAACACGCGGCGTCGTTCGCTTACTTGAGGGCCTTTTCCACGGCACGTTTCGCCATGACGGTGATCAGATGGGCGCGGTAATCGGCCTGAGCGTGCATGTCGGAGTTCAGGTCGTCGGCGGGAACCTTGATTGCAGCCACCGACTCGGGCGCGAATTTCCTTGCCAGTGCCTGTTCCATGTCCTTGACGCGGAACACGCCGGGACCGGCGCCGGTCACTGCGACGCGCGGACCGGCACTCGTCTCGGCGACGAACACGCCCACCAGCGCAAAGCGCGAAGCCGGGTTCTTGAACTTCATGTAGGCCGCGCGCTTGGGGATCGGAAAGCTCACCGCGGTGATGATCTCGCCCGCTTCCAGTGCCGTTTCGTACAGGCCCTTGAAGAAGTCATCCGCGGCGATCCTGCGCTTGTTCGTGATGATGGTGGCGACCAGGCCCTGGCAGGCCGCCGGGTAGTCCGCAGCCGGATCGTTGTTTGCGATCGAGCCGCCGCAGGTGCCCATGTTGCGCACCTGCCGGTCGCCGATGTCACCGGCCAGATCTGCAAGCGCGGGGATGGCCTTCTTCAGTTCGGGCGAGGCCGCCACTGTGGCGTGCGTAGTCATGGCACCGATCGTGACTTCGGCTGCGCCGACCTTGATGTAGCGCAGGTCGCCGATGGTGCCGAGGTCAACGAGTGCCGAGGGCTGCGCGAGGCGCAGCTTCAGTGCTGCCACCAGGCTTTGTCCGCCACCGAGCACCTTGGCGTCCGCGTCTGCGGCCAGTGCGGAGACCGCGTCATCCACTGATTTGGCCTTGCGATACTGGAATGCGTACATGGTCAGCCTCCCACCACGGTGACGTTCTTGTCGGCGGAGGCCGCCTTGATCGCTTTTACAATGTTGTGATAACCGGTGCAGCGGCAGAGGTTGCCTTCGAGTTGCTCGCGGATCTGCGCTTCGGTCGGGTTCGGAAAGTTCTTCACCAGGTCAATGGCGCTCATCACCATGCCAGGGGTGCAGAAGCCGCACTGCAGGCCGTGATGCTCCTTGAAGGCCTGCTGCATCGGGTGCAGCGTGCCATCGGCCTTCGCCACGCCTTCGATCGTGGTGATGTTCGCGCCTTCGGCCTGCATCGCGACGATGTTGCAGCTCTTGATCGCCTTGCCGTTCATGTGCACCGTGCAGGCGCCGCATTGCGCGGTGTCGCAGCCGACGTGCGTGCCGGTCAGCTTGAGCGTCTCGCGAATGTAGTTGACAAGGAGGGTGCGCTCTTCCACTTCGTGGCTCACGGCCTTGCCGTTTACCGTCATCGATACTTTCACTGCCACGGGAGTTCTCCTTCGATCATGGACGGACTGCTGTGCAGCCACTCAGTGCAGCCACAGTGTTCCTTGTTTTGATGCATTTTAATACCGAATCCCATTCCACGGCCGGTCATGCACCGGCCGTGCACCCATGCGCCTATGCATATTCCAGCGTATAGGTCTGCAGTGCGCGCGGATTGCCGGCTTTTGCCGCCTGGATCGCCTGCCAGACCCGCTGCGGCGTGGCCGGCATGTCGAAATGCGTCACGCCCACCGGTCGCAGCGCATCGACGATGGCATTGGCCAGCGTCGGCAGCGCCCCGGTGCAGCCGGCCTCGCCCACGCCCTTGGCGCCCAGCGGATTGAGTTTGGTCGGCACCGGATGGTCGAGGACCTCGAGGCCCGCAACCATGCCGGCGCGCGGCATGGGGTAATCCATGAAGCTGCCGGTGAGGAGCTGGCCGGTGTCGCGGTCATAGATGGCGTGTTCGCCGAGGATCTGGCCCGCGCCCTGGGTGAGGCCGCCCTGCATCTGGCCTTCGACGAGGGCATGCGTGATGACATTGCCGATGTCGTCCACCGCGATGTACGAGACGATTTCCGTCACGCCGGTCTCCGCGTCGATTTCCACCTCGGCGATGTGCGCGCCGTTCGGGAAGGTCATGCCCCATTTGCCGGAGCCGACGCTGTTGAGCGGATGCGGTTCGCCTGCGCTGCCTTTGTATTTCTTCGCCAGGTCCATGAGGCTGATCCGGCGGTCGGTGCCCTTGATCGAGTATTCGCCGTGGTCGAATTCGATGTCGTCGGGCGAGGCTTCGAGTTCCTTCGCCGCGAATTCACGCCCCTTTTTCACCACTTCCCTCGCACCCAGCAGGTAGGAACTGCCGAAGCTCACCATGGAGCGCGAACCGCCGGTACCGCCGCCGCCCACGCGCATGCCGGCCTCGCCGGTGCGCAGCTTGACGATGTTCATGGGCACACCGAGCACACCCGCCACAACCTGGGCGAAGCTGGTTTCGTGCCCCTGGCCATGCGAATGGGACGAGGATTTCAGTGAAATCGTGCCGTCGGCCTCGAACAACAACTGCGCGTCATCCGGGATGCCGCCTGCGGCGGTGGATTCAATGTAGGTCGAGAGGGCGCGGCCGCGCAGCTTGCCGCGCCTGGCGGACTCGGCACGGCGCTTGTCGAAGCCGTTCCAGTCGGCCGCCTTCAGCGCATCGTCGAGCACGCCTTCGAAATCGCCGCAGTCGTAGGTCGTGCCGTTCACGAGCTTGTAGGGATACTGGTCATTGCGGATCAGGTTTTTGCGGCGGATTTCCACGACGTCCATGTTCAGGTCGATCGCAGCGCGCTCCACGAGGCATTCGAGCAGCATGGACATGATGGGCCGGCCCGCGCCGCGATAGGCCGAGACCTGCGCGGTGTTCGTGGCGACGAGCTGGATGCGGGCATGCGACACCGGCACGTCGTACACGCCGGTGATGCAGCTGGTCACGCTGCGCGTCTGCGCAAGCAGCCCGGTCGGTGCGAGATAGGCGCCGTTGTTCGCGACGATGAAAAAACGCATCGCCAGGAACTTGCCCTTGTCGTCGAGCGCCAGTTCGCCGTGGCAGATGAAATCGCGCGCCTGGTTGTCGGTGAGGAAGACTTCCGAGCGCGTGCCGTTCCAGCGCACGGGGCGGCCGAGCTTCTTCGACGCGAGCAGCGTCACGCAGTATTCCGGGTAGGGCGCCGAGCGGATGCCGAAGCCGCCGCCCGTGTCCTTGGCCACCACATCCACCTTGTCCGTGGGGACGTCGAGCACCTTGGCCACCATGCTGGCCTGCATGCGCGGCCCCTGGGTGGGCGAGTAGAGGAAATACTGGTCTTTGGCCGCATCGTAGACGCCGGTGCAGCAGCGCGGCTCCATCGGGTGGCCCACCACGCGGTGGTTGTAGAGGTCGTGCTTGACGATCTTCGCGGCCCTGGCAAACAGCGCATCGGTTCCCGCACGGTCGCCGTCCTCGTAATCCCAATAGAGGTTGCCGGGCACATCATCGTGCAGTTGCGGGGCGCCGGGCTTCAGCGCATCCAGCGAATCGACAACGGGCTGAAGCTCGTTGTATTCCACGACGACCAGTTCGCTCGCGTCCATGGCGATGCGCTGCGTTTCGGCGATGACGCAGGCCACCGCTTCGCCGGCCAGGCGCACCTTGCCGGTGGCGAGGCAGGGACGGAAGGGCATGAGCGGCTTCATGGCATCCGGCTTGAGCGGCATCGTGATCACGGGCAGCGACTTGAAACCGGCGGCCTCCAGATCAGCGCCGGTCAGCACGGCGATTACACCCGGATGGGCCAACGCGGCACTCGCGTCGATGGACACGATCTCGGCGTGGGCGCGGTCGGCGCGCACGAACCAGGCATGCGCCGTGTCGGGGAAGTCCCAGTCCAGCGTGTAGGTTCCGCTGCCGGTGACCATGCGGTCATCCTCGAGGCGTCCATGAAAAGCGTCGTGGCTCATAGGTCCCTTGTCCTTGTCGAGTCATTATCGATCGAGTCGATTGAGCGGCGTGGAACGGCGGCCGGGCAGCGTATGTTGTTTGAATGGGTGTTGCAAAACCGTGACTGAACTGCGGTTGCTGCCCGCAACCACTGTACGGACATTATCGCACTCCGGCCGTCGCTGCCCAATGGCTGGCGCTGAAAAAGGAAGTGAAAGCACCATTCGCTTTATGTGAATCGTGAATCCAGCGCCTGGGGTGTTCAAAATGTCGAATAACAGAGGACGTGCATGCCGATTCGGCACATGCGGTCTTGTCCTTGACCGGGGCTGCCCATATGTCTAGGCTTGAGTGCTCCAGTTTCATCTGACGCATCGGAAAGACACCGATTGGGAAAAAATCATGGACAGCGTTGATTTGGAAGTCATCCGCACCGCACTGCTCTGGACACGGTCCGGGCATCGCGCCACGCTGGGCACGATCACCCACACCTGGGGGTCGGCGCCACGGCCAGTGGGTGCCATGATGGTGATCCGCGACGACGGCCAGGTGGTGGGCTCGGTGTCGGGTGGCTGCGTCGAGGATGACCTGATCGAGCAGGTGCGCGACAAGCTGATTGCGGCCGAGCGCCCGGTGGTCACCACCTACGGTGTGACCCAGGAGCAGGCAACGCGCTTTGGCCTGCCCTGCGGCGGCACGCTGCAGTTGGTGCTGGAGCCGGTCACTGCAAAATCGAAACTCGATGCGCTGCTGGCGATCATCGAGCGCCACGAACTTGCTGCGCGCTTCCTCGACATGGATACGGGCGAAGTGCGCATGGAGGCGGGCAAGTGGTCCGACCTGCTGGAGTTCGACGGCAAAGTCCTGAAAACCGTGCACGGCCCGCGCTGGCGCCTGCTCCTCATCGGCGCGGGGCAGGTCAGCCGTTACCTCGCGCAGATGGCCCAGGCCCTGGACTACAACGTCACGGTATGCGATCCGCGCGAGGAATACAGCGCCGAATGGCCGCTGCCCAACGTGCCGATCGACCGCGGCTATCCGGACGATGTCGTGGTGGCGATGAATGCCGATGCGCATACCGCCGTGGTGGCGGTGACGCATGATCCCAAGCTGGACGATGCGGCGTTGCTCGAGGCGCTGAAGTCGCCGGCCTTTTATGTGGGCGCGCTGGGTTCCAAGAAGAACAATGATGCACGGCGCACGCGCCTGGCCGACTTCGACCTCGCCGCGCACGAGATTGCACGGCTGCACGGTCCAGTGGGCCTGAGGATCGGCTCCAAGACGCCGCCCGAAATCGCCATTGCCATCCTCGCCGAGATGACGGCAGTGCGCCACGGCGTGATGATTCCCGACCTGATCGAGCCGGCGAAGAACAATGTTTCCGCCGGTTGCGGCGTGCCGCAGCGCTGATCACCATCCATCATCGGGACGTGAACCTGTGACCGTGCGCGGCATCCTGCTGGCGGCCGGCGCCTCGGTGCGCTTCGGCGCGAACAAACTCCTGCAGAAACTCCCCGACGGAACCTCCGTCGCCGTGGCCAGCGCGCGCAACCTGGTCGCCGCGCTGCCCGACACGATCGCGGTGGTGCGTCCCGGTTCTGCGGAACTGGAAACCCTGCTGCGCGAAACAGGCTGCGAAGTGGTGGTGTGCCAGTGTGCCGAGGATGGCATGGGCTACAGCCTCAAGCATGCGGTGGCGGCAAGCGTGAATGTTCAGGGCTGGGTTGTTGCGCTGGCCGACATGCCCTTCATCCAGTCCGAAACGATTCGCCGCGTTGCTGACGCCATCGCCGATGGCGCGACCATCGCTGCGCCGTCATTCAAGGGTGAGCGCGGGCATCCCGTGGGCCTTGGCGCTGCGTTGCGCGACGAACTCGAAGCGCTGTCCGGCGATGAGGGTGCGCGGCGCGTGCTGCAGCGGCATGCAGCATCCATCAAGCTTATCGAAGTGGAAGATGCAGGGGTGCATCGGGACATCGACAGGCCGGAGGATCTGCCGAAGAGATAGCTATTAATAATGATCATTTTTGTAAATCAATCATTATTCCATATTAGTTTTAGCAAAGATTGTTATCTTTCTTAAAATCTTCTGTTCCGCGCCCCAGCTTAATGAGCCACCGTCATTCCCGCGCAGGCGGGAATCCAGTGTCGTTGTCTCGCTTGAAAAGGTGAGGAAGATTGCCCTCCAGAAAACTATATGCCGGCAAGTGGCCTTATATGTATGTAGGTAGTTGCATATGCAGGTGTATGGTTTTAGGCTATCGAGCCGGTCAGTTCAGCTCAGTCGGTACAACTGCGCAGCGCGCACAGTACCAAAGCGACGTAGCCGCAATCTTTAGCACTCCACGTGGCCA
>CAIYPG010000132.1 GCA_903928055.1 uncultured beta proteobacterium
CCTGGAGAAAATCGGACCTGTTCATCTACCCGGGCCGCACGAACGAAGGCGAGATCCGCTTTGCCACCGGTGAATGTGCCGTGCTCACCGGATCTTCCGCGGCAATGTCCAGTATCGCACGCGTCGCGCCCTTCAAGCTGGGCGTGGCACCGTTGCCGTATTACGACGACTTCAATCACGCGCCCTACAACACGCTGATCGGCGGTGGCGCGCTGTGGGTGATGGCCGGCAAGACTGCGGGTGAATACACCGGCGTCGCACGGTTCATGGAGTTCCTCGCCTCGCCGACGATCGCCGCCGAATGGCACAAGAACTCGGGTTACATTCCGGTGACGCGTGGCGCCTATCTGGCGCTGCAGAAGACCGGCTATTACGACAGCCATCCGGAAATGCAGATTGCCGCGACCCAGTTGCGCGGCATCAACCCGGGCAGCTACGCCCGCGGCATACGCCTGCGCCATTTCGAGCAGATCCGTGCCATCCTGGATGAAGAACTGGAAACGGTGTGGAGCGGCAAGAAACCCCCGAAACTCGCACTGGATGACGCCGCAGCGCGCGGCAACGCCGTGCTCAACCCGCCGGCGCCGCGTCTCCCGATGAAGCCGGGTTGTACCGGCTGCCGCTGAGCTCCGGGGCGCGACACCGACTCGTCATGAGTACCCCGTGGCCCTTTCCGCGCATCATCGCCCATCGCGGCGGCGGAAGATTCGCCCCTGAGAACACGCTGGCGGCAATCCGCAAGGGCCACGCACTGGGCTTTCGCGGCGTGGAGTTCGACGTCATGCTCACCTCGGATGCCAGACCGGTGCTGATCCACGATGAAACGCTGGAGCGCACCACAGACGGCCGCGGCAACGTCGCGGAAACACCGCTTGATGTGCTGGCAACGCTGGATGCCGGCTCCTGGTTCGATGCCGCATTCAAGGCCGAACCCGTGCCCGCATTCGAAGCCGCCGCCGCACTCTGCGCGTCGCTCGGCCTCTGGGCCAATGTTGAAATCAAACCGGCCACCGGACATGAACAGGAAACCGGGCGCGTCGCCGCGATGACGGCCCTCACGGCCTGGAACGGAGCCGTGCCACAGCCACTGCTGTCTTCGTTAAGTGCAGCCGCCCTTCGTGCCGCGCGATCGGCAGCGCCTGCGCTGCCGCGCGGCCTGCTGTTCGATGCCGTGCCCGCCGACTGGCTCGCGCAATTGCAGGCACTGGAATGCGTGTCGCTGCATTGCAATGCCGCCCGCCTTGAACAACGCACTGCGCGCGCAATTCGCGATGCGGGTTACGGCCTCGCCGTCTGGACGGTGAATGATCCGGCGATGGCAAAGCGGCTGTTCGGCTGGGGCGTGGATGCCATCTTCACGGACCGCCTCGACCTGATCGGCCCCGACTTCGCAGCGTGATATTTGTCACGCTGCTGTAACAGTCCGGCAAAGCCGCCCTCTGAGGATGATCAACAGACTGTAAGTGCGATTTACAAACCCTTACATCCTGCCAGTCCGCGGCACGTAACCTTTAGGCGTTATTGGAACAGCAGGACCCTTCATCAAACCATTGGAGAATTGACATGCGCAACCTGACACTGACAGCCCTGCTGCTCGGCACGATGACCCTCCCCGCCTTTGCCCAGACCGCCACACCCCGGCTCGACAAACGCGAGGCCAATCAGCAACGCCGCATCGATCAGGGCGTGAAATCAGGCCAGCTCACTGGTGCCGAAGCCAGCAGGCTGGAAAAGCGGGAGACCCTGCTCCAGAATCATGAAGCAAAGGCCAAGGCCGACGGCGTGGTCACCCCGGGTGAGCGCGCACGCCTGGAACGGGAAGCCAATCGCGACAGCCGTGCGATTGCGCGGCAGAAAAACGATCGCCAGGTCGCCAAGTAGGCGGCAGAAACAGCAGTATCGGGGGCGGGCCGCCGTTCGGAAGCGGCCGTCGCCCCAGATTCCTCAGAACCGGAGCTTCGCCTCAAAACGGTAGCTTCGCTCCGGGCTTGACGGCAAGCAGCACGCCGCGAAACGACTCCTGGATGCGCTTCAGGCCAGCGGCATCGTCGGCCTCGAAACGCAATACGATCACCGGCGTGGTGTTCGAGGCCCGTGCAAGGCCGAAGCCATCGGCATATTCCACGCGCAATCCATCGAGCTTGATCACATCCACGGCTCCGGGAAACTTCGCGCTGTTCTGCAATTCGGCGATCAGGCGGTGCGGCTCGCCCTCCTCCAGATCAATGTGCAGTTCAGGCGTACTCACCGAATCGGGCAGCCCTTCCAGCACTGCGGAAGGGTCGGCTTCGCGCGACAGGATTTCCAGCAGGCGCGCTGCGGCATATTGCCCGTCATCGAACCCATACCAGCGCTCGCCGAAGAAGATGTGCCCGCTCATCTCGCCCGCCAGCGGCGCACCGCGCTCCTTCATGCGGCCCTTGATGAAGGAATGTCCGGTCTTCCACATGCTGGGCACGCCACCGGCAGCCCTGATCCACGGAGCCAGTTGGCGCGTGCATTTCACGTCATAGATGATTTCCGCGCCGGGCATCCGCGACAGAACGTCCTTTGCGAACAGCATCAACTGCCGGTCGGGATAGATGATGCGGCCGCTTTTCGTGACAACGCCAAGCCGGTCGCCGTCGCCGTCGAAGGCAAGGCCCAGTTCCAGATTGCCATTGCGCACCGCCGCAACGAGATCCTTCAGATTTTCCGGCTGCGACGGATCCGGATGATGGTTGGGAAAGCTGCCATCGACTTCGCAGAATAAAGCGGTGATTTCGCAACCCAGACGCTCGAGCAATTCCACGGCCGTGGCCCCGGCCACACCATTGCCGCAATCAACGGCGATGCGCATCGGCCGCGCCAGCTTCACATCGGACACGATGCGGTCCAGATAAGCTGTGCGAATGTCCACCTGGCTGAGTTTTCCGCTGCCATTCACCAGGTCGCCCTTTTCGATGCGCACGCGCAGCTTCTGGATGTCTTCGCCGGACAGCGTCGTTCCGCCCAGCACCATCTTCAGCCCGTTGTAGTCCGGCGGATTATGGCTGCCGGTGACCGACACCGCGCTGTGGCAACCCAGGTGGTAGGCGGCAAAGTACGACATCGGCGTCGCCACCATGCCCACGTCGATCACGTCGATGCCGGCAGCACACAGCCCCTCGGCCAGCGCCGCAGACAAGGCCGGTCCCGACAGGCGTCCGTCTCGTCCGACGGCAATGGCCTTCTGCCCGCGCGCCACCGCTTCGGAGCCGAGCGCATGGCCGATGGAGCGAACGCCCTCCTCGGTCAGGGTACGGCCGACGATGCCGCGAATGTCGTAGGCCTTGAATATTTCGGCAGGCGGAAGGAACGGCTTCTGGCTCATCTTGTTCTTCTGGAAAGTTATTCAGGGTCAGATGATTTTAACAGCCGGGGGCTGCGCACTGCGTTTCCTACCGTACATTGCCCCTGGCATTGACAGACGGCATGCACCCATTGAAATGATCCAGCACTTTCCGGGGAAGCCAGCCGAGGTTTCCGGGGAACGCGCCATTCACGAACCCCACATGCCCGCCATGCTTCGGAAACTCGGCCCGGACGCAGGCAGGCAGGCGGGCCGGATCGGGCAGTGCCGCCGGTGGAACAAACGGGTCATCCAGCGCATTGATGACCAGGGTCGGCACACTGATGCCGGCGAGCAGCGGCAGCGAACTGGCGCGCGTCCAGTAATCGTCCGTATCGCGAAAGCCGTGCAGCGGAGCAGTCACGACATTGTCGAAGTCCCGCAGCGTGCGCGCCCTTTGCATGGCCGCACCGTCAAAACTGCCGGGGTGGCGTGCCAGCTTGGCCGCACCCTTGGCCTGCATGGTCTTTAGAAACATTCGCGTATAGAGGCGATTGAACCCGACGCCAAGTGCATCGCCGGAAATGCGCAGGTCAAGTGGCGCCGATACTGCCGCCGCTGCGCTCACCACAGTGGCCGCTGCCGCACCTCGTTCACCCAGCCATTTCAGCAACGCATTGCCGCCCAGCGAAACACCGGCGGCGAACAGCGGCGCGCGGCCCGCGAGCACATGAAAGCGCTCGAGCATCCAGCCGACTTCGGCACTGTCGCCGGAATGATAGGCGCGCGGCAGCCGGTTGATTTCACCCGAGCAGCCGCGAAAATGCGGCACGGCAAAACGCCAGCCGCGCCGCGCCGCCTCGCGCGCAAATGCAACGGCGTAGTGGCTGCCCGAGCCACCCTCGAGTCCGTGGAACAGCACGACCATCGGCATATCGGCATCATCGCCGAGCATGTCCACATCGACAAAATCGCCGTCAGGCGTCTCCCAGCGCTCACGCCGGTAGGCCGGCTTTCTCTGGAAGCGTCCGCGCAGGGCGGCAAAGATGGTGTGGGCATGGCGGTTCTTCAACCACCACGGCGCGTGGAACTCGCTCAGATCATGCCCCGGAGGATTCAGTGCAATGACTCAGTGGAGTATTTTGGGCCCGTCATCCGCCGGGCGACGCGCTTCCACGACCTGCGGCGCGGGCGAGGCATGATGGATGATCATGCGCCAGCCATTGCCGGTGCGCAGGTAGGCGTTGGTCACCACGACCGGAACGGCCTGCCGGCGCTCGCCCTGGACAGTGATGTGCTCATGCAGGCTGTGCACCGTGACCATCATGCCGGTCAGCACGCTCAAATCGGTGAGGTGCACCTTGAGGCGCTGTCCCGAGCCGAGGATCTGCGCCCACGCAGCGCGAACGGCCTCATAGCCGACCAGGCGTTCGCCGCCCGGATGCACGCAGACAATCTCCTCATCCTCGGCCCAGACTTCCATCATGGCATCCAGGTCGCGCCCCTCCAGCGCCTCGTAAAAGGCGGTCTCGGCGTCCTGTGCGGTGGGATAGGTGGTCTTCTTCAATGGATGGCTTCCCGGAAGTCGGCATGGTAATGCAAGCGGGGCTTGTTGTATCACAAAGCCCACGCACTAACGAAACCGCCGCCGCTCCCACGCCTCCGGATTGATCAGGCAGGGCGGCCGCTCCCCGCCCAGGGCAGCCCTCGCGTTCTCCGCCGCAAGTCGGGCCATGGCCATGCGCGTTGCAAATGTGGCGCTGCCCATGTGCGGTGCCAGCGCCACATTGTCCAGGGCCAGGAAACTGCGGTTGAAGTCCGGCTCCCCCTCGAATACATCCAGTCCTGCGCCGGCAATGCGCTTCGATGCGAGCGCATCGATCAGCGCGGCGTCATCGATGATGCCGCCACGCGCGGTGTTGACAATGATCGCAGTCGGCTTCATGCGTGCCAGCTCCTTCGCGCCGATCAGGTGATGGCTGTCGGTGGAATACGGCAGGTTGAGGCTGAGGAAATCGGATTCGGCCAGCAACTCTTCTAAGCTGACATGACGGGCATTGCATTCCCGTTCCAGTCCGGCGTCGAGGCGGCTGCGGTTGTGATAGATCACCGGCATGTCAAAGCCGCGCGCCCGCCGCGCCACGGCGCGCCCGATGCGACCCATGCCGAGGATGCCCAGCGTGGCATGATGCACGTCGCGCCCAAGCGGCTCAGCAAAGCGCACGCCCTTCCAGTGCCCGGCGCGCAGCCAGCGTTCGGACTCGGTGACGCGGCGCGCTGCCGCGAGCAGCAATGCCCAGGCCATGTCGGCAGTGGTGTCATCCAGCACGCCGGGAGTGTTTGTCGCGAGGATGCCGCGCTCCGTGCATGCTGCAATGTCGATGTTGTTGTAGCCCACCATCATGTTGCACACTGCGACGAGCTGCGGCGCCGCATCCAGCAGCGCGGCATCAATGCGGTCACCCCATACCATCAGGACATCCGCGCGGGCGGCCCGCCGGCGCAGTTCTTCCGGCAGGCAGGGATCGTCGCCACCCATCTCGACGTCAAAATTCCGGCGCAGGTCGGTGACAACTTCATCAAACGTGGCACGGGTGATCAGGATGCGGTGCTTGTTCATTGCGCTTCGGATGAGGGAGATGATGGATGGACGGATGTCGCCGCATTCTGTGCATCTGCCGGCTTGTGTGGCTCATGCGGATGCCAGCCCAGCGTTCCGAGCAATACCGCAAATCCCGCAATGTAGGCGAGCACGACATGCCAGCCATGGCGCAGCCACTGCCCGACCGAACGCGCCTGCGGATAGAGATTGGACAGTGCCACACCGGCGGATGAGCCGAACCAGATCATGGAACCACCGAATCCCACCGCATAAGCCAGAACGCCCCAGTCGTAACCGCCCTGCTTCAGCGCCAATGCGGTGAGCGGAATATTGTCGAATACCGCCGACACGAATCCAAGTCCGAAGGTCGCCAGCAGGGAAGCCGGCGGCAGATGCTCCACCGGCATCATCGACGCAATGGTCAACAGCGACAGCAGGAACACGGAACCCCGGAAAGCCTCCGGAAGCAGGCGCCAGTGCGGCGCGCGCACCGGTACCGACAGCAGCAGCGCGCCCCACACCGCGGTGCCAAGGAAGGGAAAACTGTCTGCATGACCGCTGAAGCGCGTATTCACCAGCACGTTTGTGGCCAGTGCGGCGACCAGGATGAAGCCGACGATGCCCACGCGCGGCCAGTCGATGTGCGCGTGGCGCGGAGCGTCCTTGAGGATGGGCGAGAACCGGTGCTGCTGCAGCGCCGCCGGAATGCCACACACCACCACGGCCACCGCCGCCGCGACATAGGCATGCAGCACGTCCAGCGGATCGACACCGTCAATCCACATCATGGTGGTCGTGGTGTCACCCAGCACGCTGCCCGACCCGCCGGCGTTGGATGCGGCAACGATGCCGGCCAGATAGCCGACATGCACTCTTCCCCGGAACACTGCATGCGCAATCGCACCGCCGATCATGGCCGCGGCAATGTTGTCCAGGAAGGAGGACAGCACGAACACCATCAGGAGCAGCACGAAGCCGCCCTTCCAGTCGTCGGGCAGATAGCGCGGCAGCACTCTGGGCACGCCGCTGTCCTCGAAATGCCGCGACAGCAGCGCGAAGCCGAGCAGCAGGCCGAGCAGGTTTGTCAGGATGACCCATTCGTGCGCCATGTGCAGCGCGAGACCCTGCAACCCCGGACCAGAGCGAAATCCGGTGAAGGCCAGCTTGTATGCGGTTATCGTCACCAGCCCTGCAAGTGCCACACCCAGCGTATGCCGATGGAACAGCGCAACGCCGAGCAGCGTCGCGGCAAACAGCACGAAATCCATCGGGATGCCCATCACCATCATGGCGGCATGATAACCGCAGCAAGCGGCGCCGCGCCGGCGCAGCACCGCAACGCAGGCCCGACACGGGATTCAGGCTGGCGCAGTTCCCGCCACCGGCGCTTCAACGTGACTGCGGCGATCTTCGGCCTTGCCCAGGAATTCCGCCAGCAGCGGACCGCCGTTGAGCACGCCGGCATCCCCTTCACGGTGGAATTCCGGATGCCACTGCACCCCGACGACATGGCTGGCACCGGTCCAGCGGATTGCCTCGACCACGCCATCCCGGGGTGAGCGCGCCTCGACCACCAGTCCGTTGCCCAGCTTGTCCACGGACTGGTGATGCAGCGAATTCACCAGGGCGGTTTCCAGTCCGGGATACAGCCGCGACAGCCCGGAACCGCGCTCGATGGCAATCGGATGGATGTGGCTGTCATACGCCTCCGCATCATTGTGCACCGCCGCCCCGTTGATCTGGGTGGCGATGTCCTGCCAGAGCGAACCTCCGAAGGCCACGTTGATGAGCTGGCAGCCGCGACAGATGCCGAGCACGGGCTTTTTCTGGAAGACGAACTCCCACAGCATCTCGATCTCGTACCTGTCGCGCACCCGGTCGCCGGCCCACTCCGGCGCCAGAGCGGTCTGCCCATAACATTCCGGGCTCACATCGGCACCGCCTTGCAGCACGAGGCCATCCAGTTCCGCAACATAGTCGCGCATGCGCACCGCGTCGCGGCCGATGGCCG
Organism: uncultured beta proteobacterium; assembly: GCA_903928055.1. Lineage (GTDB taxonomy): Bacteria > Pseudomonadota > Gammaproteobacteria > Burkholderiales > SG8-39 > CAIYPG01. Next base: position 7,924 of record CAIYPG010000132.1, read on the forward strand.
AGGTACTGTCAATCGTGGGGACCATGAAAACGAGCACGCCGCGGCGCATGATCCAGTGCGCCGCCGACTGCTCGAGGAACTGCAGCGTCTTGCCACGGAACCCCAAGGCGGGCGGCACCTTGTGCATGATCCGCGCCGACAGTCCGATGCGCAGGGGGCGATGACGGCCGGTCATTGCGCCCTCAGCCGGCTGCGGCGATCACGCCCCGCCCCAGCGCCGGCTTGCCTGCCACATCAGCTCCTCCAGCGAATGGCTGTGTTCGTAACGTTCACGCATCCAGCGCGCGTCGTTGCCGTCTTTAGCGGCCACCGTGGACAACAGCCGCAATGGCTCGGTGGCGTCCAGTTCGCGCGCATGCGGCGCCAGCGCCTCGAGCGTGGCCAGCACATCCTCGCGCAGCGTGCGATGCGACTGCACCACCGGATCGATGAAATTCCCCTCCAGGCCGAAGCGCGAAGCCTGGAAACGGTTGTAGGAATACACGTGGTAATTGTCTTCGCCCGGACGCACCGGCCGCTCCACGAGGAGGTAGCGACAAAGCACCTGCGCATAGATTGCCAGCGCAGCGGCGCGCTCGACGGTCAGCGGCGTATCGCAGACGCGGATCTCGATCGTGCCGAATTCGGGCTTGGGCCGGATGTCCCAGTAGAAGTCCTTCATGCTGGCGACGATGCCGGAGCGGCGCATGCGTTCGAAGTAATCCGTGAATTCGGACCATTTCAGCACGCAGGGCGCGGTGCCGCTCAGCGGAAACGCGGAAATCGAGTTCAGTCGCGACGAATCGAAGGCGGTATCCACGCCCTGGTAAAACGGCGAGGATGCCGACAGCGCAATGAAATGCGGCATGTAGCGCGACATTCCATGCAACAGGAACATGGCATCGTCGCCATGCGGGCAGCCGACGTGGATGTGCTGGCCGAACACGGTGAACTGCTTGGCGAGGTAGCCGTACAGATCGGACAGGTGCTTGAAGCGCGGCCCGTCGTAGATCTGGCGCTCGCTCCAGTGCTGGAAGGGATGGGCACCGCCGCCGGAGATCAGGATGTTGAGCCGCTCTGCGGCGCAGCCCAGCACACCGCGGATCTCCAGCAGTTCGGCCAGCAGTGACTCGTAGCGCGAATGGATCGAGGTGCTGATCTCGATCATGCTCTCGGTCATCTCGGGCTTGATCTCCCCTGGATGTTTCGCCCGGGCAATCAGCGCCAGCAGGTCCGACGCACCGCGCGTCAGGTCGCAGTCTCGCGGATTGAGCAACTGCAGCTCGAGTTCCACCCCGACGGTCAGCGCCTCGGACTGCTTGAAGGTGAGCGCAGGTTGTGCCGCCGCGGAAGTTGCCAGCTTCGGGTTTGTGATCACTTCAGACATGATGTCTCTCCTCTCCGACTTCGCCGGCACGCCTGAGGGCGAACTGCACTGCAAGCGGCCCCAGCACCTCCAGCATGACGATGGCCGACAGCAGCACCGCCGACAGCGACGGGCCGAACTGCGGGAATACCGCGGCCGTGTCCTGGACCAGGACCACTGCGATTCCCGACATCGGCACAAGGCCCACCGAAAGCAGCGAGGCCTTGCGCACCTGAAGACCGCTCGGGCGCGCAAGCGCAAACAGCACCACCGCCTTGCCGGCAAAGCGCGCTGCGATCAACGCCGCCGCAGCCCAGGCCGCGCCCGGCAAGGGATCAATGCTCAGGTAGGCGCCGCTCAGTGTAAACAGCACGACGGTCAGCGCCATGCCGGTGCGCCCGAATGTCAACGTGGCAAAACGCCGGTCATGATCGAGCACCCGGGTCAGCGCCCCGAAGGCAAGCAACGTCATCAGCACCGAGAGCTTCAGGGTCGATGCTGCGGCCACCGTGGCCAATACCAGCGCCACCACGCAGATGAACTGCGCATCCGGGCCGCGCCCGACCCTGCGGAGCAGCAGCAAGGTGACGGCACTCGCAGCAGTCGCCAGTACCAACGAGCCAACGATGAGATACAGCGGATGCAGCAGAATGACGCCCCAGCCACCGCGATACTCCAGGTTGAGCCAGGCAAACAGCATGGTCATGGCAAGAAACGCGTACACACTGTTCAGCGCAGACAGGTGCAGCAGGCGTTCGGTGACCTGTCCCTGGGCGCGCTGATCGCGCACCACGGTCATCACCACTGCCGGAGACGTGGCCATCGCGATGGCCGCGGCGCAAGCCGCCAGCAGCGGCGGCACGTCCAGCAGCGTCAGCACGCCAAACACCGCTGCAAAGCCCAGTGCCGCCTCGAAGACGCTTGAGGCAAGCAGGGCCGGATTGCGCCGCAACCAGCGCAGGTCCAGACGCTGGCCCAGTTCGAAAAGGATGAAGCCGACCGACACGTCGATGAACACTCGCATGTCGGCAAGCGCCGCCTTGTCGACCCACCCCAGTCCGGCGGGTCCCAATGCAAAGCCCACCGCCGCATAGCCGGTGATGCGCGGCAGGCGCAGCGCACGCGCGACAATTTCGCCGCCAAGCAGACCGGCCACCAGCAACAACGCAAGCCAGCTCATCGCATTCATGCGGCTGGGCCAGTCGGGGAGAAAGAACAGATCGGTCATGAGCAATCACCTCGACAATGTTCGAAAAGGTTGCCCAGCAAGGATGGCCCCGTCGCGATTCTGCAACAATGGCCGTACGACGAAGGCGATGACGGATTGCGCGTAGTTATGAATGCCGGAATTCGCGCATTACCTGCCCTGTTCGAAGTTGGACAGGCTCGGAACAACGAAGTTCCCGGAAATTTCCGGGAAGCGGAGCCCCGGATTCCGGATGATCGGGGACCGCCGGTAACAAAGATATTGAGATTACAATAATGTTGTAATGATGCTTATTTTATTAGATAAATATTGTAATTGATAATAATAAAAAAGTTCATCCACGAACCAGAATGATATGCACGCGGCAGGGCCCATGGGCGCCGATGACGATTGTCTGCTCGATGTCCGCAGTGCGCGATGGCCCTGAAATGAAATTCACCGCACGCGGTGGCATCCCGCACTCGGCGCGAAGCAAAGCCCACGCGTCTTCCATGCGCGGCACGATGCGATGCACAGGAACAACCGCAATGTGTGTTTCCGGCAGGAGGCTGGCCGATGCCGGCGTCGCGGGTCCTGATAACAGCATTAGCGTGCCGGTCTCGGCAATGGCGGCAAATGCGCCGGTGATGCCGATGGCGTCGGCATCACGCGCGGCACGCGCTTCGAGCGCGAGGCCGGCGCCCATCCAGTCATGATCAGCCAGTGCCGGCCATACGCATCCAGAGACGGACAAGCCATTGGACTGCAGATAGTGCGCGGCAGCTGAAGGCACATCAGCCATGTGCGCCACTTCATCAAGGGTGCTTTGCATCGCCTCGGCCTGTGCACGGAAATGCGCCAGAAGATCGCCGGCGACCAGCGGCAACGGGCCGCGCTGCCTTGCGTTGATCCAGGTTTCGGCCGCACTGAGTTCGTGCTGCGCGGCGCTGGCGCTGCGGCCCTGCGCCCGGCGTATGCGGGCAAGGATTCGATCACGGGACGTTTCGCTCATGGCGCCACTTTAACCGAACGCCAAACGGACTGACAGACCGCCCCTCAGCGAGCGGATGGGCAGGTCATGAAATCGCCGCCGGCTGTGAAGCAGCGCGAATACGGGATGCCAGGACTTGCGCGTCAGTCACGCTGTCGGCCATGCATGTCAGATGCCCCATCTTCCGCCCCGGCCTCGGAGTGCTCTTGCCGTAAAGATGGAGCCGGACATTCGGGTTGGAAAGCGCTTCATTCCAGCACGGCTCGCCATCGGCCCAGAGCTGGCCGAGAAGGTTGACCATTGCCACGCCCTGTTGAGGCATAACCAGCCCGGGATCGCCCAATGGCAGGCCAGCCAGTGTGCGCACCTGTTGCTCGAACTGTGAGGTATGGCAGGCATCGAGGGTAAAGTGGCCGCTGTTGTGGGGTCGCGGCGCAATTTCGTTGACCAGCAGAGCACCTTCGGTGGTGAGAAAGAATTCGACGCACAGCACGCCGCAGTAATCGAGGAGCGTCGCAAGCCGGAGGGACTCGGCCACTGCCCGGCTGCGGATGTCCTGCGGCAACTGCGCCGGAACGACGCTCAGATCCAGGATGCCCGCAACGTGGCGGTTGAGTGGAACAGGATGAACCGCCGTCCGGCCATCAGCCGAACGGGCAACGATGACGGACAACTCGGCTGCAAGGTCAACACGCTGTTCCAGAACACCCGGGCCACCAAGCTGCTGCGCCGCGTCCACAAGCTCCCGCCGGGAACGAACGGTGTGCTGACCCTTTCCGTCATAGCCGAAGCGGCTTGCCTTGAGCAAGCCCGGCAGCAGGGCATCAACACCGTGCGCCTCGATGTCGGATGGCGCTTCAATCTCCCGATAAGGGGCAGTGGCAAATCCATTGGTGGAGAGAAAGTGCTTCTCGCGCCTGCGGTCCTGTGCGATGTAGAGCGCCCGCTCGCCCGGAGCGATCGGCATGCGGGCGCCGAAGTACCGCAGCGCCTCGGCCGGTACGGATTCGGTCTCGATGGTCATCGCCGCGCACTCGCCGGCGAGCGCATCCCAGGCCTTGGCATCGTCGAGTGCCGCACGGATGTGGATGTTTGCCACGCCGGCTGCGGGACAATCCGGGTCCGGGTCGAGCACCGCCACGCGGTAGCCGAGGCGGTGGCCGGCCATGGCGAACATGCGGCCCAACTGGCCCCCGCCAAGCACACCGAGCATCGCACCGGGTGCGATCCTCCTTGCGCCCGGCGCGATCATTTCAGCTCCGGCAGCGTCAGTGAAGCGACGCGCGCGGCCTCTGTCGCGCGAAATGATTGCAGCCTTTGGGCAAGCGACTTGTCGCGCGTGCCCAGCATGGCGGCAGCGAACAGCGCGGCATTGGCGGCGCCCGCCGCACCAATTGCGAAAGTGGCCACCGGCACGCCGCGCGGCATCTGCACGATCGACAGCAGCGAATCCATGCCCTTCAGGTGGCGCGAGGCGACCGGCACGCCCAGTACGGGGACGACGGTCATCGCAGCCAGCATGCCGGGAAGATGGGCTGCGCCGCCCGCGCCGGCGATGATGCAGGCAATGCCGCGCGCGGCAGCCGTTTCGGCGTACTCGAAGAGCAGGCGCGGCGTGCGATGCGCCGACACGACGCGGGCCTCGTACGGGACGCCGAATTCGCGCAGCAGCTCTGCCGCACCCCGCATGGTCTCCCAGTCGCTGTCGCTGCCCATGACGACCCCGACTGTCCCGCCGCCTGCGGCTCCAGCTTGCGAGGATCGCGAGGCAACGCTCCTGGGGGTGGACGCTGTCGGTCGAGGATCTACGCTGCGAGCCATTTTGCCGCTCCAAAATAAAGGGGAATGCCAACAACTACGTTGAACGGGAAGGTGATGCCAAGGGACAGCGTCAGGTACAGCGAGGGGTTGGCCTCAGGCACCGCCAGCCGGATCGCCGGAGGCACGGCGATGTACGAGGCGCTCGCTGCCAGGACAGCCACCAGCGTGGCGCCGCCGGGACCGAATCCGAGAATGCCATGGCCTATGCCAAGGCCGATCGTCCCGCCGACCAGCGGCATGGCGATGCCAAATGCCGCGAGGCGCCAGCCCACGCGCCAGAAGTCCTCCAGCCGTTTTGCCGCGTCCATGCCCAGTTCCAGCAGGAACAGGCACAGCGCCCCCGTGAAGATCGTCTGGTAGAAGGGCGTGATGGTGCCGAGGCTTTTTTCCGACACGAGGGCGCCGATCGCCATGGTGCCGAACAGCAACACGACGCTGCCATGGGTCATGGCCTTCGCAAATGCAGCACCAACGCCGCCCTGGCTGGCCGCGGCGCCGGCCTCGCGGCGCGCGCGCTGCGCCAGCAACAGCCCGATGATGATGGCAGGTGCCTCCATCACCGCCAGCATGATCACCGGATAGCTCTCGAAGGCAATGTCCCGTGATTGCATGTAGGCGACCGCGGTGAGGAAAGTGCCGGCGCTGACCGAGCCGTAATGCGCGGCGATCGCCGCGGCGTTCAGTCCGTCGATTCGAAGCAACAAGGTGAGCGCAAGGTAGGCAATCAGCGGCAACCCGATGCCCATGGCGAGCGCGGCCAGGACGGATTGGATTGCGGTGGCAAATTCGGCGTGCGCCAGCTCCGCGCCGCCATGGAGCCCAATGCCGATCATGAGGTAGATCGACAGCGCGCGCGAAAGGTCTGCCGGAAATTTCAGGTCCGAGCGGCAGCCCTGGGCCACGGCACCGAGGACGAAGAACAACAGTGGCGGCACGAGCAATCCGCTGAGAACCATGAAGCACCCTCTTTTCGGTTTCCAAATGTGCGCCCAACCTAGATGGACACATTAATAGAGTAAAATTGTATTAACTGACTAATATCATTTATAATTGTAAATATATGACGAAGCTCCCCTTAAGGCGGATCACCCTGCGCCAGCTCAAGGTGTTCGAAACCGTTGCGCGCTTGTCGGGCTTCAGCCGCGCCGCAAAGGAACTTCACCTCGCGCAGCCGACGGTGTCGCTGCAGGTGAAGCAGCTGGTCGACACCATCGGCATGCCGCTCTACGAACAGATCGGCAAGGCCATCCAGATCACCGAGGCTGGGGCGCTGGTGCGGGCTGCCGCAGAAGATGTGAGCACCGCGTTCGAGCAGTTGGAGATGCAGCTCGCCGAACTCAAGGGGCTCAAGGCCGGGCGATTGAAGGTGTCGGTCGTCACGACGGCGAAGTACTTCATTCCACGCCTGCTCGGCCCCTTCACGCACCACTACCCGGGCATCGACATTGCCATGGATGTGGGCAACCGCAGCGAGATCGTGGCGCGCCTGTCGCGCAACGAAGACGACCTGTACATCATGGGCATGCCACCAGCGGGCATGGACATCGAGCGGCACTCATTCGTTGAAAACCCCATCGTCGCCATCGCGCCGCGCGGGCACCCGCTGCATGGTCGCGGACGCGTGAGCCTGGCACGGCTTGCACAGGAGCCCTTTTTGCTGCGCGAGCAGGGATCTGGCACGCGCATGGCAACCGAGCGTTTTCTCAAGTCGCATGGCGTGAAGCTCATAGTGCGCATGGAACTCGGCAGCAATGAGGCGATCAAGCAGGCCGTGGCCGGGGGCCTTGGCCTGTCGCTGCTGTCGCTGCATGCGCTGAAAAGCGAACTCGCACGCAAGGAACTGGTACTGCTCGATGTCGAAGGGCTGCCGATTCGCCGTTCGTGGTACATCGTGCACCGGAAGGGCAGGAAGCTGTCGATCGTCGCACGGACGTTCTTCGACTACCTGAAGGAAGAGGGCGTCAGGCTGGAGCGCGAATTGGAAATGGCACAATCCGCCATCTCGTCAGCCCAGAAGCGGAACAGACGGGCTGCAGTCGCCGATCCTCGCGGGAAATCCCGCAAGAGCTGATCGGTGAAGCGCGCGCGAAGCGGCGATTGTGCGCGGCGCGGGGAACCTGCTCCACCTTCGAGGTGCCCTTCTTCAGATTACTCCAGGCCGCCTCCGGAAGTACGCTGGTGTTCAACCACCAGCGATGTCGGCGCCCCTCTCATTCGCGGACGGTCAGATCCCCACTGCGTGGGGCCCCTCTTCCCTGCTCACTCGAGGGCCTTGACGATGTCCTCGATGACCTTCTTCGCATCGCCGAACACCATCATGGTCTTGTCCATGTAGAAGAGCGGGTTGTCGAGGCCGGCGTAGCCGGAGGCCATGGAGCGCTTGTTGACCAGCACGGTGCGCGCCTTTGAGACATCAAGGATGGGCATGCCGTAGATCGGGCTGCCCTTTTCGTGCGCCAGCGGATTGACCACGTCGTTCGCGCCCAGCACCAGCACCACGTCGGTGTTGCCGAATTCGCTGTTGATGTCCTCCATCTCGAACACCTGGTCGTAGGGCACTTCGGCCTCGGCGAGCAGCACATTCATGTGTCCCGGCATGCGGCCCGCGACCGGATGGATGGCGTAACGAACGTTGACCCCCTTCTCGGTGAGCTTGTGTGCCATTTCCTTCACCGCGTGCTGGGCGCGCGCCACCGCCAGGCCGTAACCCGGAACGATGATGACGCTGTCGGCATTGGAGAGCATGAAGGCGGCATCGTCGGAACTGCCGCTGCGATGGGTCTTCTGCGTGCCGTCACCGGCTGCCGCAGCGCCGCTCTCGGCGCCAAAGCCGCCAAGGATCACCGACAGGAAGGGCCGGTTCATCGCCTTGCACATGATGTAGGACAGGATCGCGCCCGATGAACCCACGAGCGAGCCGGCAATGATCAGCATGGTGTTGTGAAGCGAGAAGCCGATGCCCGCCGCCGCCCATCCCGAATAACTGTTCAGCATGGAGATCACCACCGGCATGTCGGCGCCACCGATCGGGATGATGATCAGGAAGCCGAGCACAAACGCCAGGCCCAGCATCAAGCCGAAGGCCAGCCAGTTGATCTGCGGATCAAGGAAGAACCACAGGCCACAGCCGATCATCACAATGAACATCAGCAGATTCACCAGATGCTGCCCGGGAAAGGTAATGGGGGCGCCGCTCATACGGCCGGACAGCTTCATGAAGGCGATCACGGAGCCCGACCAGGTCATGGCGCCGATGAAGCTGCCGAGGAACAACTCGAGCTTGTTGCCCGTGGGCAGCGGTGCCTCCAGGTGGAAGGCCTCCGGATTGTTGACTGCCGAGATGGCAATGAACACCGCAGCCAGGCCCACCAGCGAATGCATGAAGGCCACCAGTTCCGGCATGGCAGTCATCTGCACACGCCGCGCGATGACGGTGCCGATCACGCCGCCCACCGCAATGCCGGCGATGATCATGCCGAAATTCGGGGTCTGCGTGAGCGTGGTCACCACGGCGAGCGACATGCCCAGCATGCCGAACAGGTTGCCGCGCCGCGCCGACAGCGGCGAGGAAAGGCCCTTCAGCGCGAGGATGAAAAAGACGGAGGCGACAAGATAGGAGAGTGCAACCGCATTCGCTGACATTTACACCGCTCCTTTTTTTTCTTTTTTCTTGAACATCTCGAGCATGCGCTGCGTCACGAGGAAGCCGCCGAACACGTTGATCGAGGCCAGTGCCACGGCTGCACCGCCCAGCCACGCCCCCCAGTCCGTCTCCAGAGGCCCCGCGGCCAGCATCGCCCCGACCAGGATGATCCCGGAAATGGCATTGGTCACGGACATCAGCGGCGTATGCAGCGCCGGGGTCACGTTCCACACGACCTGATAGCCGACGAATATCGCCAGCACGAAGACTGTGAGGAAACTGATGGTTGGATCGACGATCATGGTGCTGCCCTCTCTTGATTCTCTGGCTTTGATCTGTTGTTTCGGCTATTTCGCGACGACCGCACCGTTCTCGCACATCAGGCAGGCGGTGACGATTTCGTCTTCCTTGTTGATGACCAGCTTGCCTTCCTTGTCCACGATCAGCTTCAGGAAGTCGATCAGGTTGCGCGCGTAGAGCGCGGAGGAGTCCGCAGGCACCAGCGCCGGGAAGTTGGTGTATCCGATCAGCGTCACGCCGTGCTTTTTCACAATCTGGTCGCGTTCGGTCAGCGGGCAGTTGCCGCCCTGCTCGGCCGCCATGTCCACGATCACCGAGCCCGGTTTCATGGACTTCACCATGTCTTCGGTCACCAAGACCGGCGCCGGGCGTCCCGGGATCAGTGCAGTGGTGATGACGATGTCGGCCTGCTTCACGCGCTCGGCCACGAGTGCCGCCTGGCGCTTCATCCATGCCTCGGGCATTGGCCGCGCATAGCCGCCAACGCCCTTGGCGATTTCGCGTTCTTCGTCAGTCTCGAAGGGAACATCGATGAACTTCGCCCCCAGCGATTCGACTTGCTCCTTGGTGGCGGGGCGCACATCGGTGGCCTCCACCACGGCGCCCAGACGCTTGGCCGTCGCGATTGCCTGCAGGCCCGCTACGCCCACACCCATCACGACGACGCGCGCCGCCTTGATCGTGCCGGCGGCAGTCATCATCATCGGGAACAGGCGGCCGTAATGGTCCGCAGCCATGACCACGGCCTTGTAGCCGCCGATGTTGGCCTGCGAGGAGAGCACGTCCATGGACTGCGCCCGCGAGATGCGCGGCGCCGCTTCAAGCGCAAAGCCGCTGACACCCTGCTTCGCCAGTGATTCGATTCCCGCGGCATCGAAGCGGTTCAGGATGCCGATCAGCACCTGCCCGCTCTTCAGTTGCGCGACTTCGTCAGCCTGCGGCCCGCGCACCTTGAGCACCAGTTCGGACTGCTGATACACCTCCGCCGCCGTGGCCGCGATGCTGGCCCCTGCTGCGAGGAAATCACTGTCGGGAATGCTGGCTGCAATGCCCGCGCCCGCCTGGACACGGACAACATGCTTGCCGGCGATGAGTTTCTTGACCGTCTCGGGCGTGGCCGCAACGCGCGTCTCGCCCAGCCTCGTCTCGGCCGGGATGCCGATTTCCATAATCTTCCTCTGTAGTCTGTGACGGAAAAAGCGAGGGGATCGAACCCCTTTTCTTGTTGCGTCCTGATCTGGAAAGAATAGCAGGTGGCGGTAATGATACCGCAGAGAAGCCTGTCGCCTGCATCAACTGGCAGATACACCACTTTGCATGCGCGGTCCGGATCGATTGCCGATTGCTACCCACGCACGCATTGTCCTTCGCAGGAAATCCAGTGAATTGATTTGGATCAACACCGCGCTCTCCAGACCTGTCCATAGCGTTCCTGCTATTCCTCCAGTTTGATTCCGTTGTCCTGCACCACCTTGCGCCAACGCTCGATCTCCGTGGCGAGCAACTCGCGAAACTGCGCGGGCGTGCTGCCCACCGGCACGCTCGCCTGTGCCTCAAGCGCCGAAACAACCTCCGGCATTCTCACCACTTTCACAAAAGCCTGGTTCAGCTTGTTGACGATGCCGGCAGGTGTCGCACCCGGCGCAGTGAGTCCGATCCAGCTCTCGAAACGATAGCCCGGCACCGAGTCCATGATGCGCGGCGCACCCGGAACGAGATTCGATCGCGCATCACCCATCATGGCAAGCGCCCTGATCTTGCCGGCCTTCAGCAGGGGCAGCGCAGGCTGCACGCCCAGGGCGCCAACGTCCACGGCCCCGGACACCAGATCAAGGCTGAGTGGCGCCGTCCCCTTGTAGTGAACGAACGTCACTTTGGTATCGGTAAGGTTGTGAAGCCAGGCACCGCCGAGGTGAACCGAACCGCCGGCACCGGTGGTGGCGAAATTGATCTTTCCCGGATTCGCCCTGGCATAGGCCAGATAATCGGCAAAAGTCCTGGCCGGATGCGATGCCGAGACCGCCAGGACGAAGTGCTTGGTGCTCATCTGCGATACCGGCGCGAAATCCCTGATCGTATCGAAGGGAAGATCCTTGAACAGCGAACGCAGCGCAGTGAAGCTGCCTCCCGTGAGCAGCAGCGTGTATCCATCGGGAGCGGAGCGCGCGACATAGCCTGCACCGATCGTGCCGCTGGCGCCTGGTTTGTAGTCCACCAGGAAGGGCTGCCCCATCAGCGTGGCAAGCCTCACCGTATAGAGACGCGCTTCAATGTCGTTGGGCCCGCCGGGAGCGAGAGGCACGATGAACGTCACCGGCCTGGAGGGAAAACTGTCGACGGACTTGTCGGCAGCGGACTGGGCGATGGCACTGCCGGACAAGGCCATGACGATGGCCAGCGCGGCCATGCGCCCTGCGGGAATACTTCCCATCCCGATCTCCTTTGATCGAACTGCGGGTTGGACTGCACGAGGCTCATTGCCACTGCGGGCGCCGGACTTGATTGCTGCTGAATCCGGTCTGAATCCGGGACCAATGATACTCCACCAAATCACCCCTCAGCCAGAGAGGAAACCAGCATTGCCGCGGGGAGAATGGGCCGATCACGGGAAATATGAGAAACTCGCAGCAAACCAAAGCCACCCCGTTTCAGGGGAAGCGCAAGGGCCCAATCCACCAATCGCTGTTGCGCACGGGAGCAATTGTCGTTGCGCGCTCTTTATCGCTGCATTTGCGTGAATGTCTGAAAGGAAATTGAAATGGCGTACCAGTTGAGCGAAGAACACCGGATGATCGTTGACGTCGTCAAGCGCTTCGTCAAGGAAGACCTGATGCCCCTCGAAAAAATCGCGCTGGAGCGCGAAGCCACCGGCCAGGGCATGAGCCTGCCCAAGGACATCGAGAAGGCGCTCGACAGCAAGGCCGAGTCGCTGGGGCTGTACGGCCTTGATGTGCCCGAGGAATTCGGCGGCGCGGACCTCCCGCCCGATGCCATGGTGGCCATCCAGATCGAGTTGTCCAAGACCGTCACGCCCTGGGCGCCCATTCCCGACTCGCCCAACCTCGCCATGCTGATGATGACGGCCACGCCGGAACAGAAAGTGAAGTACATGGTGCCCTACGCCAAGGGGGCCCTGAAATCCTTCATCGCGATTTCCGAGCCCGGTGCCGGCGGCGACCCCGCTTCCATGCAGACCACCGCGCGCCGCGAAGGCGACGAATACGTGCTCAACGGCCGCAAGATCTGGATCAGCCGCGTGCCTGAGGCCGACTTCGGCATCGTCATGGCCGCCACCAATCGCGAGGCTGGCTCCAAGGGCGGCATCTCCGCCTTCCTCGTTGACAAGGGCACGCCCGGTTTCAATTACGTGCGCAAGATCCCGATGATTGGTGGCGCCTACACTTCGGAACTGCTGTTCGACGAATGCCGCATCCCGGCGGGCAACATCCTCGGCCAGGAAGGCCAGGGCTACGGCCCGATGCAGCAGCGCCTGTCGGTGCGCCGCCTGCAGATCGGCGCACGCTGCCTGGGCCTCGCCGAGCGCGCCATGAACATGATGGTCGACCACGTCACGCAGCGCAAAACCTTCGGCACGCTGCTGGCCGACCGCCAGGCGATCCAGTGGTGGATTGCCGACGGCACCACGCAGATGCATTTGCTGCGCCTGATGCTGTGGGACGCCGCCGAGCGCATCAAGAACGGAGAGCGACTGCGCTCGGAACTCTCGATGATGAAGGTATTTGCCACCGAAATGGCCGCTGACATCGTCGATCACGCCATGCAGAGCTTCGGCGGCATGGGCATGACCAAGGAAATCCCGCTGCAGGCCATGGCCAACCGCATCCGCGTGTGGCGCGTGCTCGAAGGCCCGTCGGAAGTGCATCGCCAGCTCATCGCCCGCAACCGGATTCGTGCAGGGGTCATCCAGTAAAAATAGGCGAACTCAGGCGAGACTCAAGGCAAAGTATCGACTGACCCGCGCCTCTCCCCGCACGGAGAGGCGCATTCAAGAGGAGAGAACCATGCTTACCCATCGGCGTCCTAATCGGCATTCCCATCGTTCACTGGCAGTCTGTGCAATCGCTGCAGCCCTGTCCGCACCGAACTTCGCGGCCGCCCAGAGCGCCGCGGGCAATTACCCCAGCCGCCCGGTCGCAATCGTCATTCCCTTTGCCGCTGGTGGCACCACGGACGCCGAGCTGCGTCTCTACACCGGAAAGCTGCAGGCCAGCACCGGCCAGCCCTGGGTATTTGATTTCCGCGCTGGTGCCGGCACCACGATTGGCGTCGCCTACACGCTGCGCGCCGCGCCGGACGGCTACACCATCATGTCCACGAATTCGGGAATCTCCGTAATCCCGAACTTCTATCCCGAACTCAATCAGGCCGCCGTGAGCCAGTTGATCCCCATCACGCAACTGAGCGCCCGCAGCGCGGCGGTGATCACCAGCGTCGCCGCCCTGCCGAACGTTCACACGCTGCAGGATCTCATCGCCTACGGCAAAGCCAACCCCGGAAAGCTGAACTGCAATACCGCCGGCGCCGGCGCCGCAACTCATATCGCCTGCGCCGCCCTGTCCAATGTGATCAACATTCCCATCACACCCGTGCACTACAAGGGCGTGGGCCCGGGCCAGATCGACCTGATCGCCGGGCGCACGCAGGTGTCGGTGGGCACGGTGTTCAATGCCTGGAACCAGGTCAAGGCCGGCAAGCTGCGCTACATCGCCATCATGGGCGCAAAGCGCTCCAAGCTGATGCCGGACATGCCCACCACCTACGAAATGGGCTTTGACGTGGACTACCCGAGCTGGCTCGGCGTGTTCTCCCCACCGAAGACGCCCAAGGCCATCGTCGACAAACTCAATGCCGAATGGGTGAAGGCAGTGAAGGCGCCGGACGTGGTCGATGCGCTGGAGAAGACCGGCAGCACCGCCGTGGGCAGCAGCCTTGATGAGTTCCGCACCGCATTCATCAAGGAACTCGCCGTATCGAAGAAGATCATCGAGCAGAACAACATCAAGTTCGAGGAATAGCTGATCGCTGCTTGAGGAACATCGGCACCATGAAAAACGCCCGCATCAAGCGGGCGTTTTCTTTTGCGTCCTGTGTGTTTCGCGCCGCCTAGGAACTCATAAGCGCGCCCCCATTGACGTGAATGACCTGGCCGGTGATATACCCACCGCCGGCACTGCACACGAAGCGCACTGTCGCACCCAGTTCATCCGGGTCTCCTCTGCGCCGCATCGGAACACCGGCACCAACGGGCTTCCGTTCGGCGCGATAACCCGGGCGGGAGGTTTCAATGGAACCGGGTGAGACGCAGTTCACGCGTATGCCGTACTCGGCCAGTTCCTTGGCCAGCGCCCGCGTCATGCCGACGAGGCCGTTCTTTGCCGTGGAACTGTTCACCTTGCCCACGCCGCCTGCCAGCGCGTTATCGCCACCCAGCATCACGATGTTGCCGCCACCCGCCTTGATCAGATGCGGCAGGCTGGCCTTGATGCAATGGAATGAGCCATCCAGCGTGATGTTCATCACATGCCGCCACTCCTCGAAACTCATGTCCACGAACGGCGTCTCCTTGCGATAGGAGGCATTGAGTACCAGGATGTCCAGTCGGCCAAATTGCTTCACCACGCCCTCGACCATGCCCTTGACCTGGGCTGCGTCGGAGATGTCGGCCATGAATACTTCGGCCTTGCCTCCGGCATCACGAATCTCCTTCACGACCGCTTCCGCTTCGGCTTTCGAGGTCAGCGCGTTCACCGCGACTGCCGCTCCCCCTGCAGCGAACTGCAGCGCGATGGAGCGACCGATGTTCTTTGCCGCACCGGTGACCAGCGCGACCTTGCCCGAAAATTCCCTGTCCTGATTCGTCTGATTCATATCCTCGCTCCCTATTCTTCCAGCTTGAAGCCGGTTTCCCTGGCCAGTTGGCGCCAGCGCGTGGTTTCGGTGGCGATCAACTGCTTGAATTCCTCAGGTGACAGGCCCATGGGACGGTTGCCTTCAGCCTCGAGCACGCTGGCGATCTCGGGGGACTTCACCGTTCTCGCGAAATTCTGGCTCAGCTTGCTGACGATTGCCGGCGGCGTTCCGGCTGGCGCGAGATAACCAAGCCAGGCCTGATAGTTGAAATCCGGGAAGCCCTGTTCCTTAACCGTCGGCACATCGGGTAGCAACGGGCTGCGCTTGTCCTCGAGAATGGCCAGTGGCCTCACCTTGCCCGACTTGATGAGCGGCAGCGCGAGCGTCATGGTGGCCGAGGAGACATCGAGGCGCCCCGCCATCACATCGGTCAGCACCGGCGAAGTGCCCTTGTAGGGAACGAAGGTGACCTTGGTGCCGCTGCTGCTGTGGATCCAGGCGCCCACCACCACGCTGGGGCCGACCCAGCCGAAATTGATCTTGCCCGGATTGGCCCTGGCATAGGCGATGTATTCCCGGAAATTCTTCGGCGCAAACGTGGGGCTGGCCACCAGCACCGAGGTCCGCTGCGTGATGAGCGAGATCGGCGCGAAATCCTTTTCCACGTCGAAAGGCTGTGACATGAAGGCCGGCAGGATCGTGAAGGAGGCCGAGGTGATCAGAATGGTGTAACCATCGGGCTTCGACTTCGCGACGTAGCTCGAACCGATGGCACCGGCTGCGCCGGGCTTGTAATCAAGCAGAAAAGGCTGCCCCATGAACTCGGTCATCTTCTTAATGTGCAGGCGGGCTTCGATGTCCGTGGGGCCGCCAGCCGCGACATTGGCGATGATGGTAACCGGCTTGTTCGGGAAGTTGTCAGCAGACTGCGCGCCCGCGACCCCTGCCTGCAACAACAAGACCACCGACAAAGACGCCATGACGGCTCTGGGATGATTCATGGACTCTCCTTTGATTTGCATGGGTCTTGCCGATTACGGCTTTTGATTCTTATTCTTTTTTGATGATACCCCATCGAACGCGGGGCCGAATGAAGGTCGTTGCTGGATTACTCAACGCACCATCAGCGTGCAGAAAACGAACATTGCGGCGGCGCTGGTGGGGCGGAGATTTGATCAGCGGCGGTAGAAGCCACAAGACGCAGCGCAGGGCTCACTCTCCCAGATAACTGGAGCGGAACGCAATCCCCCAGCGACCGCCCTGCAACGTCGCGATCCACAGGGTCTGGAAGCGCGTATAGACCGAATCATCGGCCCGACGCCGTGTGAACTCGATCGTCATGTGCACCTTTTCCGGTGCCGCATGAATCACCGCCACGGACTCCAGGACCGTATGGTGCCAGCCCTCTGCCGCCAGATTCGCCTTCAGGTTCGCCGTGCGCTTCAGGAAATCTTCCCGCGTCTGAAAGACATTGAATGTGCCCTGGTTGAGGCGGACGTGCGGAAAGTTGAGCGAATCCGCAATCGCCGGAACATCAACGCGATTGAAAGCATCGACAAATGCCCGTACGGCAGCCCGGCCATCGGCGGCCGTATCGACATCAGTTGCGACGGATCACTCGGCACGTGCATCCGTTGCCTTGCTCGTCACCGTGAACGCGCCGGCGCGCACCGGGTCAACCGACTGATCCTCGCGAAATGGCAGGCATGCCCGATTCGCCTCTCGGCTGCGGCTGCGCCTACTCAATCTTTGCCCCGGTTTCCCTGACCAGCCTGCTCCAACGCAGGGTTTCCGACGCAAGAAGCTGCGTGAATTGCTCCGGCGTGCTGCCCACCGGCTCTCCGCCGTCGGCGATCAGCTTCGCCGACATCTCGGGAGCATTGACGACCTTTGACAGCATCATGCTCAACCGATTGACAATCTCCACCGGGGTGCCCTTTGGCGCAATCCAGCCATGCCATGTGGTGACATCAAAGCCCGGTATCACGGTCTCGGCAATCGTAGGCAGGTCAGGGAAAGCCCTGGCGCGATTGGCGCTGGTGACGGCAATCACGCGCAGCTTTCCCGATTTCACCAGCGGCAGCGTGCTGATGGGATTGCCGAACGTGACATGCAACTGGCCGGCCATCAGGTCGTTCAGGGTCGGGCCCGTTCCCTTGTAGTGGATGATGGCGATCCTGGTATTGGTCGCATTGCCTATCCAGAGCCCGCTCAGGTGGAGGGGCGATCCAACACCGCCAGTGCCGAAGTTCACCACACCGGGATTGGCCCTCGCATAGGCGATGAACTCGGCCATTGTCGTCACGGGAAGCGCGGGTGAAACGACCACCAGATAGGGCGCCTTGGTCACCAGCGAGACGGGCGCAAAGTCCTTGCTGGGGTCATAGGTCGGCTTGCCTGAAAAGGCCGGTGTAATGGTGAAAGTCGGCGCGCTGACCAGCAGCGTGTACCCGTCCGGCCCTCCGCTCTTGAGCGCCTGCAAGGCGACTGACTCCCCCGCTCCCGGGCGATTTTCAACCAGGAAGGGTTTGCCCATTTCCTCGGACATCTTCTGCGAGAACAGGCGCGCCTGTATGTCGGTCGCGCCACCCGGTGCAAGCGGGACCACGACGCGCACCGGCCTGCTGGGATAGTCTTGTGCAAATGTCGGTGTTGTCGCAAGGCCGGCGAGCGTTACCGCAAGGACGTTCCGGAAAATCGGCTTATGCATGGTAAGACCTCCTTTGATGGACTGGTTCCACGTCAGTGACAATTTCCGCAATAACAATAAGCCTGGAAATCACAAGCCTCTTGGCGGGCCTAAAAAGTCCTTCTGTTCGCATACCATCGGCAACGGCATTGGAGCGTGACCTGACCACAAAAGCGTGATCCGGTCTCCTCAGCCTTCCTTTGGATTCTCCCTCCGCCAATGCCGCCGTTCCATCGCGGCGCCCGCGAGCAGCATGATGCCCGAGGCCCAGTAGATCGGCCCGGCGGCAAGCAATGACCCGACGCTGCCGACAATCAGCGGGAATACGGTCTGCGCGGCCATGCCAAGCGACAGGCGCAGGCCCATCGCTTCACTCGCGCGGGCGGGAGGTGCGACTTCGTAGATCGCGGTGTTGGACATGGGGCCGCACAGACCATACCCCAGCCCGACCACAAACGAACTCACCATGAGCAGCGGCATCGAGGCCACCAGGCCGAAGACGATGGTGCCCGCCGCCTGCACCACCAGCGCGCCGAGGAGCAGCTGCCATGGGGTGTACCGCCGCGACAGCCAGCCACCGAAGAAGCGCACCACGAAGGACGCCACGGCAAAGGCACCCATGAGCAGGCCGATGTGCGAGGCGGAAAGACCCAGCTGTGCACCATAGATCGGCGTCATGACGAGAAAAATATCCCAGGACAGGATGAACAGCGTGCTGATGAAGAAAACCGGCCGCATTTTCGGATCACGCAGCAGATCGAGCGTGCTTTGTTTTGCCTGCGGCTCCACCGCCTTTTTCTGCGGACCGAGGTGCTCGAGCCGGCCAAAGGCAAACGTCGCCCAGCACAACAGGGGAAAAAGCGCCGCCACCGCAAAGGTCGCCGCATAGCCGAGGTAGTCCGCGCTGAACCCGAGGATCAGCGGTGAAAGCCCCTGGCCGGTGGCCACTCCCACGCTCATCCTGGAGAAATTTTCCGCCCGTTCCCCGGGTGCGCTGTGATGACTGGCAAACGTGCTAGCCCCGACATAAACGGCAAAAAAACCCGCGCCGATGACAGACGCGACGGCATAGAGCAGCTCCATGCGCGGCCAGAAAAACGGCACCAGCAGGGTCACACACATCAGCACGTGGCAGACCTGCAGCAGCACCCGGGTGCCGGCACGGTCGATCAGCTTTCCCGAAGGGATGGTGAGAAAGGTCGGCGTAAGAGAAAACAACGCCACCATCAGCCCGACGACAAAGGGCGATGCCGCCAGATGCACGGCATACACCGCCACGAGGAAGCGCGCGCCGGTGAAGGTGGCCTGATTGAAGGCCTGGAACATGACGATGTAATGGATGGGTGTCACGCTGATGCTTCCGTTTTCATGGCATCAGCAGCCGCTGAAGTACGAACCGCCCTTTCCTTCAGGGCCTTGGCCGCCATGAACAGGCCGCCGTCTGCACCGTCGATGAAGTGCAGGTGGCGGCCGGAATGATCGAATACCAGGCAGGTCATCTGGGCGCGGTTGGTGACGTGGGTGCCATAGACAAGTTCACCGCACGCATGGCGTGCCTCCAGCCAGGCGGTGAGCGCTTCACGCTGTCGGGCGTTGCCGGCAAGTATCTGGCGAAAGCAGTCATTCACCTTTCGCACGTCCGAGTTGCGCGCCAGCACGTGCTTGTAGCGTCCCCAATCGGTTTTCCCGGTCTTGATATCAAAGCGCATCAGGAACCAGCCCAGCAGCGTGAGCCAGCGCGCCTTCATCAGATACACCCAGCGACCCAGCGCGTTTTTTTCCGCTGCACGCACACCGGCCTCGTTCGCCAGGCGCATGCCATCCAGCGAAAAACTCAGATTGGGCGGCCACACCGGATGGCAGGCATCGTCGGCTCCATAGATTTCACGCACCGCTGCCACGATGTCGCGATAGACGCGTGCTGCAGAGTCCTGGTCACCGCCCATTGCCTTGACGATCACGCTCACCGTTTCGCCGTGACGGCTGGGGATGTCCTGCCAGCGGCACTCCAGCCCCTCGAAATCGGCTTTGGCCTCGACGCTGCCGGGTTCGACTGCGCACAGCGCTGCGGTGGCCGGATCTTTCATGCATCGGTCCGCGTAGGCCATGCCGCCACCGGCAAACACTGCCTGTACGTAGTTGTCGGAAACCTTGTAGCGCGTCACGAGTATGGTGTTGCCGGCGCCGCGAATCTGCGCCATTGGCAATGTGGCGACACGCAGGTCCAGGCCAAACGAGTTCTTCGCCACCCGGCGCGTCTGCAGAAGCGCGCCGCGCGCGGCGTCAAGCAGTTCTGGCGGCAGGCACAGCATGGCACCGTCACCCTCGAAGATGAACGGTATGTCGATGTCGCCGGCGGCGTTCAGCACCGCCGTGATGGCCGCCGCACCCACCGTGTTGACGTTCTTGTAGCGCCCGGCCTCGACTGCGGCGGTTGAATTGCGCACGTCGCACATGGCCACGTGCCAGTCATCAGGCAGCGCGGCGTAATTCTCCAGACTGCCGACATCGGCAAAGTCGGTGAGGATCTTGAGTCCGGAGTAGAAGCGGCTGCTGTCTTCAGGCATAGCCGTGCATTCTAATGCCCCGGCACCCGCCACAAGAACACCTCTGACCCATGGATGCCGTCGGTTTTCTCGGGAGCCCAGTCGCCCATGTGGAAGGCGTGGGAAACCACACGCGCTCCGGGTTTCAGCTCCTTCAGCAGCTTGGGACGCAGCCTGGCGTTGAGGGCATTGAGCAGGTAGAGCGTCACCACCGTGGCCTCGGAGATGTCGGCCTCGAACAGGTCGCCCTCGATGAATTTCACCTTGTCCTCGACCCTGGCATCGTGCGCGTTCCAGCGCGCCTCGGCGATGCGGGCCGGGTTGATGTCTATGCCAACGCCGTGTGCACCGTAGCGCTGTGCCGCGGTAACGGGAATACGGCCATCGCCGCAGCCCAGGTCATAGACCACGTCCCGGGAGGTGACTGCGGCCATCTCCAGCATCAGGTCAACCACCGGATTGGGCGTGGGCAGGTAGATGACATCGGGCGAGCGCCAGGACTGCGCGTACACCCATGGCGAACCGGCAAAGAGCTCAGGACCGGTGACCGCCGTGGCCAGCGCGGCACGAAGAAACCGCCTGCGTTGCAGCATGCTCCGCATAGCTCCTCCTTGTGGCGGCGCACTCAGGCGGGAGCCTGTGGGCGCCATCTCTTCGCCTCTATGAGCGAATTGAGGTCCTCGGTAATACGGTTGTGGCGATTGTGCAGCTCAGGTCATTCGTGCGAGGGTCCTGCCGTGGGGCGGCACCGCCGCTGTGGCCGGAAGCGGATTACATGTCCCGCAAACACTGGGCCATTGCCCCGCCGACCAGGCCCTGGCACTTCAAATTGTGGTTGGTAAGCTCGAAGTCCCAGTCACTGCCACCAGCGTTGCTGTCAGTACCGCCAGCGCTTTCACTGTTGGCCGCTATGGGGCCATCCTGGCGTGGCGCCGCGCCAGCGACGGAACTGGAAGCGGATCCCATACCCTGCACGCACTGGGCCATCGCCCCGCCAACCAGTCCCTGGCAATTGAGGGGTGTGCCAATGCTCGCGCGTTTGCCATCCCCGCTGCCACCGAGGCCGAAACTCAAACCGCCGAGGAAGTTCCAGACACTGCTGGTCGAACTGCCGCTTTTTGCGCTGTTGCTGTTCGCGATAGCCGCCCCGCCGTCCGCAGCGGAACGGGGACTTTCAGCGCCAGTCGACTTGCGCGCATCCTGACGGGGAGTTTCGCCACCGTAGAGTCCGGGGCCAGTTCCCAGTCCGAGCCCCTGGACGCACTGGGCCATCGCCCCACCGACCAGCCCCTGGCAGCCGCTGCCCGCCTGCGCCATGCCCACGGCCGGGAAGCCGGCCAGCATCAGGGCCATCAAGTACGCTTTACTGGTCATCGTTGGTGCTCCTAGTCTTTGCCGCTGCGCGATAGTGCGCCACTGAGCCAAAGCAATCCTCATGCCGATGGCAGTGCGGGGAAGCGACACGCTACCACAGCGAGCATGCCAGTGAACTACTCCTCCAGCCTGAGGCCGTTTTCCTGCACCACCTTGTGCCAGCGCTCGGTCTCGCCGGCGAGCATTTGCCGGAACTGCGCGGGCGTGCTGCCCACCAGGGCGATGCCTTCGGCCTCCAGTGGTGCAGCCACGTCGGGTGAGCGCACGGCTTTTGCGAAACCTTCGCTCAGGCGATTGACCGCGGCAACCGGCGTTGCCGCCGGCGCGAGGACGCCGAACCAGCTGCTGGCGTTATAGCCGGCCACGCCCTGTTCTTCGATGGTCGGGACGTCAGGGAGGATCTTGGAGCGGGTATTGCTGAGGACACCAAGCGCCTTGGCCTTGCCCGATTTCATCAGCGGCAACGAGGCGAGCACCGTGAGCGAACCCAGGTCGGTGCGCCCCGCGATCAGGTCGATCTGCGCGGGCCCTGCGCCCTTGTAATGCACCAGGGTGGCCTTGATGCCGGCGGCATTCTGGAACCATGCGCCCGAGAGGTGGCTGATGCTGCCTACGCCCGTGGTGCCCCAGTTGAGCTTGCCCGGATTGGCCCTGGCATAGGCAATCAGCTCCGGAACATTCTTCGCGGGCAGCGAGGGATGCGCGAGCAGGACGGACGCGCGCTGGCTCACCAGCGACACGGGGGCGAAATCGCGCAACACGTCGTAGGGCAGGTCCTTGTAGAGAAAGGGATTGATCGTGAAGCTCGCCGAGCCCACCAGCAGCGTGTAGCCATCTGCCGGGGCGCGGGCAACATAGGTCGTGCCGATGGTCTCGCCAGCGCCGGGCTTGAAATCCAGCAGGAAGGTCTGCCCCATCACTTCGGTCATCTTGGCGGCATGGCGGCGACCTTCAATGTCCACGGGCCCGCCCGGGGCAAAGGGGATGATCAGCGTGACCGGCTTGGACGGAAAGCTGCCTGCGCCCTGGGCCTGGGCCAGAACGGGGAATGCTGCTGCCGCGCAGGCAAGCCAGGCGGGTATGCGTGTTGCCATCAATCTTCTCCTCGGGGTGGCGCGAGAGGATTCGCGCAATTGTGTTCAATCCTGATTCTGTCCATGCACAGAATCACTGCCGCAGCGCACTGATTCAGAACATCAATGATTACATTAATCGCATTAATTCGCCATGAATAACGAATTAAATTCGAAATTAATAATAATCAATATTCTTCAGGGCATGCCGGAGGCAAGCCGCTGCGCTGGCTCTCTTCCGCCTGGAGCGGCTTCAAGGGGATCATTCTAGCGTCAAGCGCGGAAGCCAGGCAGGCACGCCCCGCCCTGTGCTTCAACGTGCCGTCGCAAGGCGCACCGGAATGCGCCGCGGACCAAAGGCCGTCTTCATGTCGAAGGGCTGGTAGCATCCGGCAATCGCACCGCCACATTCGCGGCAATGCCCGTCATCGGTGATGCGATGGTTGAGGATGCGATACCAGTCGCGCACCACCACCGCATTCCCGCAGTGCGGGCAGAAGGTGCTGCCGCCCTCGCTGTCGTGCACATTGCCGGTATAGACGTAATGCAGGCCGCTGGCGATGCCGATCTCCCGCGCGCGCGTCAGCGTGGCGGGCGGCGTGGCCGCAATGTCAGTCATCTTCCAGTCCGGATGGAAGGCGGTGAAATGCAGCGGCACATCCGGCCCGAGTTCCTTTTCCACCCACCGGCACAGTGCTTCGAGCTCCTCTGTGGAATCGTTTCTCCCCGGGATCAGCAGCGTGGTGATCTCGAACCACACGTTCGTTTCATGCTTGAGGTAGGCCAGCGTGTCCAGCACCGGCGCCAGGTGCGCGCCGGTCAGCTTGAAGTAGAAATCCTCCGTGAAGGCTTTCAGGTCGACATTGGCTGCGTCCATCTTCGCGTAGAAGTCGCGCCGCGGCTCAGGCGATATGTAGCCAGCGGTCACCGCCACGGTCTTCACGTCCACGGCATGGCAGGCATCGGCCACGTCCATGGCGTACTCGGCGAAGATCACCGGATCGTTGTAGGTGAATGCCACGCTGCGGCAGCCGAGCTCGCGCGCCGCACTGGCAATCGCCTCGGGCGAGGCCTGGTCGGCGAGCCGGTCGAAGTCGCGCGACTTCGAGATGTCCCAGTTCTGGCAGAACTTGCAGGCCAGGTTGCAGCCGGCCGTGCCGAAGGAGAGCACGCTTGTTCCCGGATAGAACTGGTTGAGCGGCTTCTTCTCGATGGGATCGACGCAGAAGCCGGAGGAGCGCCCGTAGGTGGTCAGCAGGATGTCGTTGCTGTGCGCACCCTCGCCGCGCTGACGCACGAAGCAGGCACCGCGCTGCCCTTCATGCAGGCGGCACTCGCGCGGGCACAGGTCGCATTGCAGCCGCCCGTCACCGAGCAGGTGCGCCCAACGCCCGACGTAGATGTCGCCCGATTGCGCGTCGGCCACGGCATTCATGCCGGCCGCTCGACCCACTTCAGCGCGCGATAGCGGAGCACGCTGCACCCCTCGGTGCGCGTGTCGGCGGGCAGGCCGGCCTTCAGTTTCAACTGGGCGACAAACTGTTCGGGCGTCGGCAGGCTTTTCCAGACCTGCGGCAGGAAGGTGCCGCGCCGCCCCTTGCATTCGAGGATGAGGCCATCGCGGCCCGGCTCAAGCTGCCTGAGCAGATCAGCATGGTCCTCAAAGGCCAGGCGCTTGGGCACTGACAACAATGAGACCTCGACCACGCAGCGGCGGAACTCATCCGCCGTGAGCGGCTTGAAACGCGGATCGGAAAACGCCGCGGCTCGCGCATTCGCCACCACATCCTCGCCCAGCGCACGGCCCGCCTGCAGCGTGCCGATGCAGCCGCGCAGCGCGCCATCCAGCGAGAGCGTGACGAAGGTGGCGCGGCGTTCACGCAACCACGACTCATCCGGAACCGTCGGTGAAGCATTGAGCTTCAGCGCAGCACCAATGGATGCTCGTGCCAGCGCAAGCAGTGTGCGGCCATGCGCCTCGCCATAGGCCGGCGGCCCACTCTCAGGATCAAACACGAATGATGCGTAGCCCACGACGCGATCCCGCCCGCCGGCGGTGTCCCCGGAATTGCGGCAATTGAGCAGCCGCGGGACAAGGCCATGGGCGCGCGCCGCGATCAACAGGCCGGCGATGGGCGTGGCGCCGCAGGCCTGCTCGTGGTTGATGGCGCCGTCCCCGGCAAGGATGGCCTGGACAGTCGCCGCATCAATGGCCCGCGCTTCTTCGTAGCCATGGAAATGCGACAGGTCGGAACTGACTACGATCAGCGTCTCGGGCCCGCCCCAGACACGCTCCAGTATCTTCGCCAGCGCCGCGCCACCGATCTGCCCCACCACCAGTGGCAGTACGGTGAATCCGCCCAGCACCTGCTGCAGGAACGGCAGTTGCACTTCAAGCGAGTGCTCCTGGGCATGCGTGGCCGGGAATTCGACGATGTCTGGCAATCCGCGCAGGGCGGCTACTGCCGCGGTATCAACGGGCACCGCCCCCAATGGCGTGGTGAAGGCGCCGGCGCCTGGAAGCGCCACGCCGCGCACTGCCACGCGGTGGCACGGCCCAAGCAAAATCACCCGGGTGACGATGCCGCGCGCCGATCGCAGCAGGTCATAGGCCTCTGCGGCGACAGCGCCGGAATAGATGTAGCCCGCGTGCGGCACGATCACGGCCTTGGGAAAACCCGGCACAGGATCGCGCTCGGCCGACTGTTCGAGATAGTCGCCAACCTCGCGCGCCAGGGCTGCCGGATCACGCGGATAGAATGCCCCGGCAACGGCCGCGGGGCGCACTGGCAATGCTGGGGTTTGGGTGCTCATGCACCAGCTCCGCAGGCACGCAAGCGCCCACCGCCGTTGATGGCGTCTGGGCTGCTCATCGCATGGATTCCGTCAGCATGGCGCAGCCCTTTCAGATGAAGGCGCCTGACAGCATTTTCAATGCCGCAATGGCATGACTGGCGGAATCAGGACTGTACCGCCTTTTTGGCGGTCATCAGGAACACCGGATAGGGCCGGTCCTTGCCGTCGATTTTTTTCGTGATTTCGAGGATGGTTTCGAAGCGGACATCAACAAACCCGGCCGCTTCAACCTGGCCTTTCAGTATCTGACGATCAAACCCGTGATGAACGATCTCTTCGGGCCCATGGAAGGAGCCGTCCTCCTTGTCCAGGTCGGCGATGCACAGCGTGCCGCCCGGCTGCAGCAGGTCATGGAGGCGATGCAACGCACCGTCCGTGTCGGGAATGTGATGCAGGGTCACCACCGAATAGGCAATGCCATAGCGCTCGGCCGGCAGTGGGTCGGTTGTCAGATCCAGCCGCATGGCACTCATGTGGCTCGCGCCGGCTGCGGAAATTTTCCGGCGCAGCACGTCGAGCATGCCATCCGAGGTGTCGGTCAACGTGATCTTCGCGTATGCGTCTTTCATCGCGAAACTGAGCAGGCCCGTGCCGCAACCGAACTCGAACGCCGTG
This sequence comes from uncultured beta proteobacterium, assembly GCA_903928055.1. Classification (GTDB taxonomy): domain Bacteria; phylum Pseudomonadota; class Gammaproteobacteria; order Burkholderiales; family SG8-39; genus CAIYPG01. Next base: position 34,234 of record CAIYPG010000132.1, read on the forward strand.
GTGTCCGGTGAAGGCTTGACCGCCTTCAGGATGGCATCGGCAGTGAGCTGCGAGCGCCAGATTTTTTTCGGGTCCTCATCCCAGTCCTTGGCCCGCTCGTCAAACGAAGGTCGCGTTGCTTGCATGGGTGTACTCCATTGGTGCACGTTGATGGGGTGCCGAACTCAGTCCGCCAGGCGCCAGTTCACGCCGCACAGCCTGATGGTACTGCCAGTGACTTCCAGACCCGCCTGTTTTGCCCCGGCGAGGATGGCCGCCTTGTCGTTTGCCCGGATATGCAGCGCGGACATGGTTTCTCCACGGCCATCGACCGGCGGCACGAAATGATACTTCGCGTTGTCGACTTCCACACGCAGCCCCGCCGCATCCTCCAGTACTGGCCTGCGCAGCACCCGTCCCCAGCTTTCGGCCAGGCGCCGCGGATCGTCGGACTGCGTCTCCACGCCAATGATGGCGGCGACGCGTTCAGTATGCACGTACTTTTTCCACTCCTTGCCGGCGGCATGCCAGCCGCCCCAGAGTTCGTCACCGTGCTCGTCGTGGCCGATCGACATGATCGTGCCGCCCACGTCCTTGGGATGGAGTTGCGTGCCCTGGTAGCCCGGATAATCGAGCTTGTTGGCAATGCGCACACCGATGGCCGCGACATGTTCGCGAAAGGCGTTCACGTCGTCCTGGTCCATGATGACCATGTACCCGCCGTTGCCGCCGATGCGCTGCATGTAGCGCCCACCGGCAGTTTCGTCCGCCGCCTTGCCCGGCAGGGGCGCGACGACCTCCACAAAGGTCGGCCCGAACGGCATCAGCGCGTTGTGCAGCCCGTACTTGTTCACGTTGGGGTCACGATGACACACCGTGACACCGAACGTGGCGCACAGCTGATCCACGACCGGTTCCAGATCAGCAGCAACCAGGCAGATCTGGCGAAGACGAAGATATCCGGCCATGCACCCTCCTCCTGTGACCCGTTCGATGGTGGGTTCGGAATGCCCGGGAAAGACTACTTCCCCGGTACGGTGTAAAGATACAGCACGGTGCGCGTTGTGCCGCTGATGTCCAGCTTCTCCTGGAAATCGAAGGTCAGCACCTTGTCGTACTTCATGCCCTCCAGCGCGTAGTCATGCGACACGATGCGCGTGCCCGGTTTCAGGTCCTTCAACAATTTGGGCACCAGCTTGCCCATGATGCTGGGCAGCAGATAAACCGTGACAATCGTCGCCCTCGACAACAAACCTGTCTGAAAGATGTCGTCCACCACGAATTCCACCCGGTCGGACACACCTTCCTTGGCAGCATTTGCCGTGGCGAGTTCCACCAGCGGCGCCTGAATATCAATGCCCAGGCCGCTTGCGCCATAGCGCTTGGCTGCTTCGATCACCAGGCGCCCGTCGCCGGAGCCGATGTCGATCAGATAGTCGGTTTTCTTGATGCTGCCGAGCTTGAGCAGCTCATCGACGATCGGCCAGGGCGTGGGTACATAGGGCCCGGCTGTGCCCTGCGCGAAGCAGGCGGCCGATGCAAATAGCGCAAGAATGCCCACCAGCCGCGCAAGCAGCGAAGGCATTGAAAAAGTGGGACTGACCGGAGAAAAATCGCGAACGCTCATGGGTATGCCGCCTCTGACAAGTTGATTCAATGTTCCAGGCGCTGCAGCACACCCTGCAGCGCGAATATCACCGATTGCCGGCGCACCACCTCGCGATCGCCGGCGAAAAGCATCCTGGCACTGCCCGCCCCGCTGGGGTCGCCCTTCACGGCCCAGCCAAAGCATACCGTCCCCACGGGATTCTTCTCCGTACCGCCGCCCGGACCGGCCACACCGGTGATCGACAGGGCAATCTGCGCATGACTGTTCGCCAGTGTACCGGCCGCCATGGCGCGTGCAGTCTCTTCGCTCACTGCGCCGAAGTCGCGCAGCGTTGCCGCTGGAACACGCAGCAGTTCCTGCTTGGCAGCATTCGAGTAGGTGATGAAGCCGCGTTCGTAATAATCCGAACTGCCGGCAATCGCGGTCAACGCCTGCCCGACCCAGCCCCCGGTGCAGGATTCCGCCGTGGCAATCATCAGACCCTTTGCCTTGAGGCGCGCGCCAACCTGCACGGCCAGTATGTCAAGTGCGCCCTCATCTGCAGATACGGTCATAGGAAAAGCCTCTTGAATATCGCCAGAAACAGCAGGGTATAAAACGCTGCGAGCAGGTCGTCAAACATGACGCCGAAGCCGCCCTTGATGGTCTGGTCGAAATGGCGGATCGGCGGGGGTTTGAGCACGTCGAAAATGCGGAACAGGAAGAACGCCGCCACCCACCAGCCCGTCTCCGCCGGAATGACCAGCAGAATGAGCATCATCGCGACGACCTCGTCCCACACCATGCCGCTGTGATCGGCGATGCCCATGGCCCGGCCGGTGCGTTCGCAGGCCCATACCCCTAGCAGGAAGAAGGCGGCAATGATGCCGAACATTTCGTAGGCACTGACCCACTTCGCCAGCACGTAGTACAGCGGATACGCCAGCAGCGTGCCCACGGTGCCCGGCGCAACGGGTGCCAGCCCGGTGCCGAATCCCAGCGCGATGCAGTGCGCCGGATCGGACAACATGAAACGCATGGTGGGACGGATCATCATGATTCGGATTCCGGTGAAAACATTGCGTCGCGCTGCATCATCCTGCTTCAGGAGAAATGATCGAAGCCGTGTCGTGCCACCGGCACCTCGGCACCCGAGGCATCGCGCACCACGACCGCCGGTTCGCCCGGCATGACGGTGCCGATTGCGGTCAGCGCGAGCCCAAGTTCCGCCGACAGGGCCGCGATCTCCGCGTGATGATGCGGCGGCGCGGTGAACACCAGTTCGTAGTCATCACCGCCGGCAAGCAGGCAGTCCCGGACAAGTTTCGCATCGCCGCACGCGGCCAGCGCCGCCGCAACGGGCAGATGGTCAATGCGCACTTCAGCCGCCACACCCGAAGCCTGCAGGATATGCATGAGGTCCGCAAGAAGGCCGTCAGACACGTCAATGGCGCTGCGCGCGATGCCACGCAGCCGTCCACCGAGTTCGAGGCGCGGCTGCGGCGTGTCGAGGCGTGCCACGCATTGCACCAGATGTTCGCCATTCAGGCGGGCACGACCCTGAACATGCGCAAGGCCCAGGGCCGCCTCACCAGTGGCGCCCGACAGCCAGATGTCGTCGCCAGCCAGCGCACCGTCGCGGCGCAAGGCGAGTTCCGGCGGCACTTCGCCCAGAACCGTGACCGTGATAGCCAGCGGACCGCGCGTCGTGTCGCCGCCGACCAGGTCCACGCCATGTAAATCAGCCAGCGCAAAGAATCCCTTGGCAAACGAGGCGACCCAGGCTTCGTTCGCTTCGGGCAGCGCGATGGCGAGCAGAGCCCAGCGTGCATCGGCACCCATGGCGGCCAGGTCGGAAAGGTTCACGGCCAGTGCCTTGTGACCCAGCTTGGCGGGATCGGTGCCGGGAAGGAAATGCCGTCCTTCGAGCAGCATGTCGGTGGACACGGCCAGGCTCATGCCAGTGCGCGGCTGCAGCAGCGCACCGTCGTCGCCGACGCCGAGCAGCGCCGAGGGCGCGCTGCGCGAGAAGTACCGGCCGATCAGGTCAAACTCGGAGGCCATGACACGATCTCATCTACTAGGCAAGCGGCCGCTATCGAACGCGCTGCCGACGGGCTATTTCTGCGCCGCGACATCATGGGGACGCAACGACTTGGCCAGCTTGTCCAGCACACCGTTCACATACTTGTGGCCATCGGTACCGCCGAAGCTCTTGGCAAGTTCAACCGCCTCGTTGATCACGACGCGGTAGGGCACCTCCGGAAAATTCATCAGCTCGAACACCGCCAGCAGCAGAATGGCATGCTCCACCGGGGACAATTCCGAAACCGGACGGTCGATTGCCGGCTGCATTGCCGCGTCGAGTTCCGTGGCCTGCCTGATGGCGCCGTCCAGCAACTGCGTGAAAAAGGACTGATCCGCGCGCGCCATGCCCTGTGCGTCGGCAAACTGCGCAGCAATGGCGCCAGCATCGCTGCGTGACACCAGCCAGGCATACAGTCCCTGCAGCGCGAATTCGCGCGAGCGCCGCCGTGCCGACTTGGTCGTCACGATGCGGACTTCGTCATGGGCTTGGATACGGCGGCGCTGAGATTGGCCATTTCAATGGCCGCGTCCGCGCACTCGCCCCCTTTCACCGAAGAGCGCACGTCAGCCTGCTCGTCGTTCTCCGTGGTGAGGATGCCGTTGGCGATGGGCACGCCGGTATCGAGTTGCACCTGCATGATGCCGGCGGCGGATTCGTTGGAGACGATCTCGAAATGGTAAGTCTCGCCGCGGATCACTGCGCCGAGGGCGACCAGTGCATGGAAACGCCCGCTGGCCGCAAGTTTCTGCAGCGCCAGCGGAACCTCCAGGGCGCCCGGCACCGATGCGACGGTAATGTCGCCCTCGGCCACGCCGAGTTCCACCAGCCGTGCGCGGCAGGCTGCGAGCATGGCAGTTCCGACGCGCTCATTGAAGCGCGCCCGGACAATGGCAACGCGCAGGCCGCGTCCGGAAAGATTGGGGATGATTTCAGGCATGTTCCGCTTCTATGTTCTGTGTCTGGCTGGATTGAATTCAGGTCTTCTTCGCGGCGCTCTTGCCTGCGGCCTTCGCGCCTGGCGACTTCTCGTAGCCGACCACTTCGAGCGCCCAGCCGGCCATGCTGTGCATCTTGAGCGGTGCGGCCAGCAGGCGCATGCGCCCCACCTTGAGATCGCGCAGGATCTGCGCGCCGATGCCGTGGTTGAAGAGATCGGTGATGCGGGCGGGCGGCTTGGCCCGCGGCGTCTCCGCCACATTCTCCAGCAGCTGCGTGGTGCTCTCGGTGCAGTTGAGCAGCACGATGACGCCCTTGCCTTCAGCCGCGATGCGCGCCATGGCATCGTTCACGCCCCAGGCGTGGCCGTTGTCGCCGGCATCCAGGAGGTCAACGATGGACAGGGGCTTGTGTATGCGCACCAGCGTGTCGCTCGCAGGCGTGATGTCGCCGCGGACCAGCGCGATGTGCGTTTCGGCAGAAAGCTTTTCCAGGTAGGCCACCAGGCGGAACGGGCCATGGTTGGTCTGTATGGTCCGCTCGGCCACGCGCCGCACCAGTGTCTCGGTCTGGCTGCGCATGTGAATCAGGTCGGCGATGGCGCCGATCTTCAGCCCGTGCGCCTTGGCAAAGATGGTGAGGTCGGGAAGGCGCGCCATGGTGCCGTCTTCCTTGAGGATTTCACAGATCACCGACGCAGGCTCAAGTCCTGCCAGCGACGCCAGGTCGCAGCCGGCCTCGGTATGGCCAGCACGCACCAGCACGCCACCCGCCTGTGCCATCAGGGGGAAGATGTGTCCGGGCTGGATGATGTCTTCGGGCCGCGCCTTGGGCGCGACCGCCGCCTGCACCGTGCGCGAGCGATCCTGCGCCGAGATGCCGGTGGTGACGCCGGTGGCCGCCTCGATCGACATCGTGAAATTGGTGCCCATGGGCGAACGGTTGTCGCGCACCATCAGCGGCAGGTTGAGCTGCTGGCAGCGTGCCTCGGTGAGCGTCAGGCAGATCAGGCCGCGGCCATGCCGCGCCATGAAATTGATCGCCTCGGGCGTGACGAATTGGGCCGCAATGACGAGGTCTCCCTCGTTTTCTCGGTCCTCCTCATCGACCAGCACCACCATGCGGCCGGCCTTGATTTCTTCGATGATTTCGGTGATCGGGCTGATGACGCTCATGATGTCATCCTTAAAGAACGGCGCACGGGGCCACAATGTGACCAAGGAAGGTGATTTTAACAGGCTGGGCCGCCGTATACCGTCATTGCAGCAGCGCGGCGGCGCAGTAAAAACAAAGGGCGCTCCAGGGAGCGCCCTTTTGGCAGACCATCCGGCGGATTGCGCCGCCTGCAGCCTTACTCGGCAGCCGGTGCGGCAACCGCTGCCGGCGTTTCGCGCGCCACGATTTTTTCGCGGATACGCGCCGATTTGCCCGAACGACCGCGCATGTAGTAAAGCTTGGCGCGGCGCACTGCACCCTTGCGCTTCACTTCAATGCTGGCGATCAGCGGCGAGTAGGTCTGGAACGTACGCTCCACGCCTTCACCCGACGAAATCTTGCGCACGGTGAACGAGGAGTTCAGACCGCGGTTCTTCTTTGCAATGACCACGCCTTCGTAGGCCTGGGCACGCTTGCGCTCGCCTTCGACCACGGAAACGCTGACGATCACGGTATCGCCGGGGGCGAAGACCGGAATCTTCTTGCCCAAGCGGGCAATTTCTTCCTGTTCCAGCTTTTCGATCAAGTTCATTTTGATACTCCTGAATCTGACATCATATTTATTGCAGCTGCTGTCCGCCTTGCATTTCACCGCCGGCCTGCTGCCCGCTTTGTTTCAGCATCTGTTTTTATTCACTGCTTTTGTTCAACCGCCTTTGTTCAACCGCCTTTGTTCAACCACTTTTATTCAATAACTCCTGCCGGTATTCCTCCAGCAGTTTCACTTCATCCTTTGTCATGCCACGCCGCTCCAGCACATCCGGCCGCCGCTGCCAGGTCCTGCCCAGCGCCTGCTTAAGCCGCCAGCGCTCGATTTCGGCATGGTGGCCGCTCATCAGCACCGCCGGCACCGGCTCGCCTTCCCATACTTCCGGGCGCGTGTAATGCGGACAGTCAAGCAATCCGTCGCTGCGCGCAAACGAATCCTGTGCCGCCGACTGCTCGTCGCCGAGCACGCCCGGCAACTGCCTCACCACCGCATCAATCAGCACCATCGCCGCCAGCTCGCCGCCGGACAGCACATAGTCTCCGATCGACAACTCTTCATCCACGTGCCGCTGGACGAAGCGTTCATCAATTCCTTCGTAGCGGCCGCACAACAGCACCAGCCGCTCTTCCGCTGCCAGCGCCTTGACGCCGGCATGATCCAGCACGCGCCCCTGCGGCGACAGGTGTATCACTTTCGCCGGTCCGGGCGCTGCGCCCCTGGCCGCCTCGACCGCCTGCGCCAGCGGGTCACCCAGCATCACCATTCCTGGGCCGCCCCCGTAGGGCCGGTCATCAATCGTGCGGTAGTTGTCCGTCGCAAACTGCCGCGGATTCCACAACCCCAGTGACCAGATGCCCTGCTCACGCGCCCGCCGCGTGATGCCATGCTCTGCAACTGCAGCGAACATTTCCGGAAAGAGGGTTATGCAATCGAACCGGATCACCCGTTCGTCCCTTCCCTTGATGTGTTGTTCTGCCGCCGACTGCGGTTACTACCAGTCACTGCCCCAGTCCACGCGCAACACGCCGGAACCGAGGTCCACGTCCATGACCACCGTGGGCACATACGGGATCAACCGCTCACCGCCTTCGTGCCGCACCCGCAGCACGTTGTGCCCGCCGTTGGAGAACATCTCGACCACCTTGCCGAGCTGTTCCGCCTGTTCATTCACCACACTGAGGCCGATCAGATCGGCCTGGTAAAACTCGTTTTTCCGCGTCGGCGGCAGTTCCGATCTCGGCACTGCAACGCCCATGCCGCGAAACTTCAATGCATCATCGCGGTCTTCGCTGCCATCGAATCGGGCCACCACGTTGCCGCTGTGGGAGGCACTCTCGACGACATGCACCGCAAGCCACGTTTCGTCCGGATCACCCTTGCCGACCCGCCATGCGCCGAATCCGCGAAGACTCTCAGGCGATTCGGTAAAAGGCTCGACCTTGACCCAGCCCTTGACGCCGTAGGGAGCGAGAACCCGCCCCACCAGAAGCAGGCGCGAAGAGGAGGCTTTGTCAGTCATAGTCAGTTGCTTGCCATGACCCGGCGGGTACGTGACCCGCCACGTACAACCAAGGCCTGCTTACGATGCCTTGGGAGCGTGCTGCTTGATCAGGCGTGCGACCGTCGGGGAGAGCTTGGCGCCCTTGCCCGTCCAGTGCGTGACGCGATCGGTGGCGATGCGAAACATCTCGCGGCCTTCCGGTGCCTTCACGTCCCAGAAACCGACGCGCTCAATGAACTTGCCGCTGGCCGTGCGGCGTGAGTCCGCAACCACGACATTGTAAAAGGGCCGCTTCTTGGCACCACCACGAGAAAGACGAATGACAACCATTGCTTGAGTCCCTAGGTTCCGAATTCGGAAAAGTCCGCGATTTTACGCGAACTTAGCTCTTAAGAGCAAGTTTGCTGGACGCCGTCGGGAGACACCGCCTGGCCCGCCCATTGCGAGGCCATTTTGGCCGTTTTTTGGCATTTTTCCGGCCGAAAAAGCCGATTTCAGCCTTTTTCGGATATCCGGACGCCTGTGGGCACCTACCGCATCCCCGGCATCATGCCCTTCATGCCGCGCATCATGCGGGCGAGTCCGCCCTTCTGCATGGTCTTCATCATGGTGCGCATCTGGTCGAACTGCTTCAGCAGGCGGTTCACCTCCTGCACCTGCACGCCCGCCCCGGCTGCGATGCGGCGTTTGCGCGAAGCCTTGATGAGATCGGGCTTGGCACGTTCCAGCGGCGTCATGGAACAGATGATTCCTTCCAGGCGGCGGATCTGCTGGTCGCCAACATCGGAACTGGCGGCGGCCTGCGCAAACTGCGCCGGCAGCTTGTCGATGAGCGCGGACATGCCGCCCATCTTCTTCATCTGGCCGATCTGCTGGCGAAAGTCTTCGAGATCGAAGCCTTTGCCTTTCTTCATCTTGTCGGCGAATTTTTTTGCCTCGTCGACATCGATCGATTTCTGCGCTTCCTCGACCAGCGAGAGCACATCGCCCATGCCGAGGATGCGCGAGGCCATGCGCTCAGGATGGAAGGCCTCCAGCCCGGTGAGCTTCTCGCCGACGCCGGCAAACTTGATCGGCTTGCCGGTGACATGGCGCACCGACAGTGCCGCGCCGCCGCGCGCATCACCGTCAAGCTTGGTCAGCACCACGCCGGTGAGCGGCAGGGTGTCGTTGAAGGCCTTGGCGACATTGACCGCATCCTGGCCCTGCATCGAGTCAACGACGAACAGGGTCTCGGCGGGCTTCAGGAACGCGTGCAACTCCGCGATCTCGCGCATCATTGCCTCGTCGATCGCCAGACGCCCGGCGGTATCGACGATGAGCACGTCGTTGTAATGCGTTCTCGCATGCTCCAGCGCCGCGCGCGCAATGTCGAGCGGCTTCTGCGATGGATCGGAACCGAAAAAATCAGCCCCGGCCTGCTGTGCCACCATCTTCAACTGCTCGATCGCGGCAGGGCGGTAGACATCGCAGGACACCAGCAGCGGCTTTTTCTTTTGCGACTCGATCAGGAACTTCGCCAGCTTGCCAGACGTGGTGGTCTTGCCCGAGCCCTGCAGGCCGGCCATGAGGATGATCGCGGGCGGCACCACGGCAAGGTCAAGCGCGACGTTTGCGCCGCCCATGAGTCCGGTCAGTTCGCGATGCACCACGCCGATCAGCGCCTGTCCCGGCGTAAGACTGCCGATCACGTCCTGCCCGAGGGCCTTTTCCTTCACGCTGGCAATGAAGTCGCGAACCACCGGAAGTGCGACATCGGCCTCGAGCAGCGCCATGCGCACTTCGCGCAGCGCATCCTGGATGTTGGCCTCGGTGAGGCGCGCCTCTCCCCTTACGGTCTTGATGACGCGCGACAGGCGCTGGGTCAGGTTATCGAGCATGGCGGTCGTGGGAAGGCCCTGAAAATTCCGCGGGAACAGTTCTGCTGAACCGGGGTGATAAACTCACCCGGATGGCGCCCATTCTACTCCACGCCCTCACCGCACTCCTGTATGCGGCGCTGGCCTCTCACCTCTGGAACACGCGCTGGCGCGGCCGGAGCGCAGCGCCGCTGTCAACACTCGAACGCACTGCCATCCTCGTGCCGCTCGTGCTGCATTCGGCACTGCTGTGGAACGACCTGTTCGCAACACCGGAACTGCGCTTCGGTTTCGGCCAGGCGCTGTCGGCCATGCTCTGGCTGGCGGTAGCGATCTACTGGGTCGAAGGATTGTTTGTGCGCGTCGAAGGCATGCAACCCCTGGTGCTCGCGCTGGCCGCGGTGTGCGCCCCGCTGCCCGGCGTGTTCCCCGGCTTCCCTACCCCGCCTTATACCAACTCGCCGGCCTTCCGGGTGCATCTGGTGCTGGCCATGTTCGCCTACAGCCTGTTCACACTGGCGGCGCTGCACGCCCTGCTGATGACCATCGTCGAGCGCCGGTTGCACGGCGGCGCCGGTGCAAAGAGCGCCGAGGCAGGTCCGCTCGCGAATCTGCCGCCGCTGCTCACGCTCGAAGCACTGCTGTTTCGCATCATCGGCCTTGGCTTCCTGCTGCTCACGCTGACGCTGGTCAGCGGGGCCGTGTTCTCCGAGACGCTGTTCGGACAGGCCCTGCGGATCAACCACAAGACGCTGTTCGCGATCGTGTCCTGGCTGATTTTCGCCGCACTCCTGGCAGGACGGCATTTCTACGGCTGGCGCGGCCGTGTCGCACTGCGCTGGACGCTTGCCGGCTTCGTTTCGCTGCTGCTTGCCTATGTCGGCAGCCGCTTCGTGCTTGAAGTCGTGCTGCACCGCTCCCTGCTCTAGGACTGGAACGATCCGGCGCGCTCGCCGGTGGGTTCAATCGAAGACTGGCACACCCGAACGATGGACGACATCCCGATTTCCTGGCAACTGGCTGCACTCGCAGTGCTGCTGGTGGTTTCAGCGTTCTTTTCGATTGCCGAAACCAGCATGATGGCCATCAACCGCTATCGCCTGAAGGCCATGGTGCGCATGGGCAGCCACGGCGCACTGCTTGCCACACAATTGCTGGCCAAGACCGACAAGCTGCGTGGCGTAATCCTGCTCGGCAACAACCTGGTGAATGCCGCAGCGGCAACGCTGGTCGGCCTGATCACCATCCAGTTGTTCGGCGAAGACAAGGTCGCGCTCGGCCTGGGCACGCTGTCGGTCACCTTCCTCATCCTGGTGTTCTCGGAAATCACACCCAAGGTCATCGGCGCGGCGAACGCCGAGCGCATCGCCATTCCCGCCAGTTATGTCCTCGCACCCCTGCTGCGCGTGCTCTACCCCATCGTCTGGTTCGTCAACCTGTTCGTTTCGGCGCTGCTGTTCATCACGCGATTGCGCCCGATGAATGATGGGCATGCACAGCGGCTCACCATGGAGGAGCTGCGCTCGCTGGTCATCGACTCGGGGCAGTTCATGCCCAAGAAGCACCAGAGCATCCTCGTCAACCTGTTTGACCTGGAGGCGATCACCGTCGAGGACGTGATGACGCCGAAAACGCAGATCGAGGCGGTGGACCTGGAGGCGCCGATGGAGGCGATCATCGGCCAGCTTGCCACGAGTTACCACACGCGCCTGTTGGTCTATCGCGGCGAGCTGGGCAATGTCGTCGGCATCCTGCACCTGCGGCGTGTCCTGCGTCCGCTGCACGCCGGTGAACTGGACAAGGCCGCCCTCGAGGAAATGCTGGCCGAAGCCTATTACGTGCCGGCGAACACCGCAGCCCTCACCCAGTTGCAACTTTTCCAGGAGAACCGCCAGCGCTTTGCCCTGGTGGTGGATGAATACGGCGAGCTGCAGGGCCTGGTGACGCTGGAGGACATCATCGAGGAAATCATCGGCGAGTTCACCACCACTGCACCGATGCGCGCCACGCGCATCCACTGGGAAGAGAACAAGGACAGCGGCGCGACGAGCGCGCTGGTCGAAGGCAGTGCCACATTGCGCGACCTGAATCGCAAACTCGGACTGTCACTGCCGCTGGACGGCCCCAAGACCCTGAACGGCCTGATTCTGGAGCAATTGCAGGACATTCCCGAGTCGGGAGTATCGGTGAAAATCGGCCGGGTACCGATGGAAATCGTCCAGACCCAGGATCGCGTGATCAAGACGGTGCGCATTTTCAGTCCGCATGAAGCACCGGATGACGGCGCTGCTGGGGAAAAATGAGGTCACGGGTGCATGGCCCGCCCCGGCGCGGTAAAAATCGGTAATTTCTCACACGTTTCAAGCCGTTACCGCAGAATCTGCAGACTTTACAAAAGCACGGGCAGGATGCATTATCCCTCCGGTTGATGGTTCCGCACGGCTCTAGGGGATAAGCATGGCGACAGCAGCAGCTGCCAAGCCAAAAGAATTCAATTTCGTCTGGGAAGGCAAGGACAAGACCGGCAAGCAGGTCAAGGGCGAGATGCGCGCCGGCGGCGAAGCGCTGGTCAATGCCACCCCGCGCCGTCAGGGCATCGTCGTCTCCAAGATCAAGAAGCGCCGCACCGGCGGCGGTTCCGTCGGCGAAAAGGACATTGCCCTGTTCACGCGGCAACTGGCCACCATGATGAAGGCCGGGGTTCCGCTGCTGCAGTCCTTCGACATCGTCGGCAAGGGCCACGCCAATCCGGCGGTTGCACGGCTGCTGATGGAAATCAAGACTGAAGTCGAGACCGGCTCGTCGCTCGCGGCCGCCTTCCGCAAGTACCCGCTGTATTTCGACAACCTGTTCTGCAATCTGGTACAGGCCGGCGAACAGGCCGGTATTCTGGAAGGCCTGCTGGACCGGCTGGCGGTCTACAAGGAAAAAACCCTCGCCATCAAGTCCAAGATCAAGTCAGCGCTGTTCTACCCGATCGCCATCATCGTGGTCGC
>CAIYPG010000133.1 GCA_903928055.1 uncultured beta proteobacterium
CGCCATGGGAGTTTTCCCTGATATCAATCAGCTCATGAATTTGCATTAATCGTCATTTATTTCATGAAAATGATCATAAATGACAAGTTGTTCCTGTTCCCGGAGTTCACAGGGGAGATTGTACATCGCCCGATTCGTTGCCTTCAGGCAAGCTCCATCGTCCGATGATTTCATGGCCCTGACCACCCGGTCTGTGCACCAGCGAGAATTCGCGCACTGTCCATGCAAACGGTTCCACCGCATCATCAATGGCATGCCTTCCCCAGATCAGGGTGACATGCGGATTGAAAGCCGGATCGACCCTGAGCTTCAGTCCCTGCCGCGCCAGTGCAAGTGTCAATTTTCCGTGGAGCGTCGCCAACGCAGGAATGCTGGCAGGGTCGCATGACAGAACCAGTGGCCATGCTGTGTTACCGTTCCTGCCCTTGTAGCTCAAGACACGACTGAACCTGACTTCAAAGGGTCTGACGGAAATTGACGGCGCTGCCGCGCGAACGGCATTGATCAATCAATCTGGAGACGCTGTGTACTGGCCGACAGTCTGCATGGAAAAGTGCAACCGGCATGCCGCAAAGGGCTTCCCCGATATATCGCGGCTTCTGCCGAGTTCGGATGTCAACCCGGCCATGCGCTCCGCGACCTCCGGCAAGGGATGGATGGCAAGATAGAGATCGCCATCCGGGCGCTCGTCCTCAAGTCCCGGCAATGCCTGCTGGCCGCCCATCCGCCCTACTCCGTTACCCCAAGTCGGGTGCGCAGGCCGCTCACTATGGCAGGCTGGCCGCGAACACGAAAGAACGCTCCCGCATCATCGGCCCGTTCGCTGAGCACTTCGCAGTTCTCGAAAATCTCCCCGCGCAGCTTCTGCTCCGACCAGGGCAGGAAGAGATCGGCTTCAATGAGGTCGCGCTGGAAGAACGCCATGACCACAGCATGCAGTTTTGCAATGTCATCGGGGTGGCGCGCGCTCATTACGATGCAGTCGGGGTACCGCGCACGCAGCATGGCTTCACATTCAGCCTGTGCCGCTGAGTCACCGACATTGTCGATCTTGTTGAAGATGCGGATGCGAGGCACATCCTGTGCGCCGATTTCCGAAAGGACCTCGTCCGTCACGAACAGCTGCCGCTCGAATCCCGGATCGCTGGCATCGATCACATGCAGGAGAAGCGACGCTTCGAGCGCCTCTTCAAGCGTCGACTTGAACGACGCAACGAGGTCGTGCGGAAGATTCTTGATGAAGCCTACCGTATCGCTGACCAGCACACGGGGAACGCCTTCCGGATGCAGGGCGCGCACAGTGGTATCAAGGGTCGCAAACAGTTTGTTCGCAACCAGCACTTCGCTCCCGGTGAGCGCGCGCATCAGCGTGGACTTGCCGGCATTGGTGTAGCCGACGAGCGCGACGCGGGCGATTCCCTGGCGTTCCTGCCGCCGGGCGCGTTGTGTCTTGCGCTCGACGTCCATTGCGGCGATTTCTTCCTGCAACTCGGCGATGCGGTTACGGATCTTCTGCCGATCGAGGGAACTGTGCTTCTCTCCGGCGCCGCGGCCGCCGGTACCGCTGCGTTGCCGGCCCTGCGGACCGGCCAGCTTCGCCGCCTCGCGCAACCGGGGTGCCAGATACCGCAGGCTGGCGATCTCGACCTGCGCCTGTGCGGCGGGCGAGCGCGCGTGGCGGTGGAAAATTTCGAGGATGACCATGGTCCGGTCCATCACCTCACAGCCCACCTCGATCTCGAGGTTGCGTGCCTGGGACGGGGAAATTTCATGGTCAACGAGGACGGCGTCGGCGAGCCGGGTGTCAGGATCAGCTTCGGATTGCGCCGCCTCCTTGGCCCGGGCCGCGCCGCCTTTGGCCGCCCTGCGAATGCCAGTCTCGGGCGGCGGTTCATCTGAGTCTTCGTCGGGTTCGAGTGCGTTTTCCACGAAGCGGCGCATTTCCTGCCGCTTACCGATGCCCACATAGGCAGTCGTGTCAAACGTGGAGCGCTTCTGCACAAACGTCCCAACCACCTCGAAGCCCAGTGTCTTGGCGAGTTCGCGCAGCTCATCCAGTGACGCCTGGAATTCGACATCGCTCACGCTCGGCAGCTGCACGGCAGCCACGATGGCCCGCTTGGGGCCTTCTTGGGCCTCTATTCCCACTCTATTTTCAATAGCGATCGGGAGAACCGCGTCAGTGCTCGATCAAGTGGTTGTTTGCGACGGCGGATATCGTTGCGTCCACCGTTGATTGCCCAAGTATTCATGCGTTGATTTTACACCAGCAGGCTGGAAGACCGATTTGGTCGCTTTCTGAATTTGGCGCTCCGCAAGCCACTGACAAGGGCTACGACGCTTATGACCGCAATTTCATTTCTGCCACCTTCACGCCCTGATGGAATGTGTCACGCGAAAAGGCCGCTGTGGCGCCGAATCGGGTTCGATTCGAATCTGCCCAGTCTGCGCAGGTCTGGTCAGGCCACGTCAAAGTAAGGACTCAGATTCATTCGATCCTGACCACTCAGCCGCCCAGCAGGCGCCCCGCAAATTCGCCCACGTCGGGCATTTCATACATTTGCCAGGACTGCTCCAGCGCCGCCTGTGCCGCCGCCGGCGTCAGCACCATCAGAGCCTGCGGCATGAATTTCTCGCTCAGCTCTTCGTCGGTCATGGGCCGCGCCAGGCTGCCGCGGCAATGCTTCACATGCGCCTCGATAACGCGGCCGTCAATGAATGTCAGCGTGCCGCGCGCCTCATCGCGCCCCAGGCTGGCATCACCGATCAGCATCACTTTGCCGCGCAGCGCGACCACCGCGGCATCGTCCACGTAGCCGTCGCTGGAGCCATCCAGTCCCGCCAGCTTGCGCAGACTTTGCGTTCCCTTGAGCACGGTAGCCGCGACCCAGTGGGAGGCACTGATACGCGCGTAGTTGGCGTTGATGGGCGCGGTCTTGCCCGACAACTCGACCGCCAGCGGATGCACCAAAAGTTCGATGCTCTTCACTGCTTCACTCCTGCCAGCGACCGCGGTTATGAACTCGCGTGCCACGTCGATGGCCGGATGCACGACAATGGCACATGCGTAGGGCTTATAGGCAACGCCCAGGGTTTCGTAATGCGAACCCAGGCCTCGCGTCACGATGTCCAGGTTGGCGTTTGTTGCATAAGCGGCGAATCCGCGCGGCGCCTCCAGGCTGCAATCGGAGGCGGTAAAGCCCTGCTCGGCCAGCAGCGCCGCCACCAGGCCGCAGCGGGACGCGTGCGCCCGAACAAAGCCCACGCTCATGGAGCCGTGTGTCTCGCGAAATCCCGCGCCCTGGGTGGCGGCAATGGCCAGCGCCCACATCATGTGCTGTTCATCGAGGCCCATGAGTTTGCCTACGGCCGCGGCCGTGCCCATGGCACCGGTGAACCCGGTCATGAACATGCCCACAGCGCTCTTCGCCGGCGGCTCGACCAGCATGCGACTCATGCGGCATTGCACCTCTATGCCCAGCACCAGAGCGTGCAGGAAGTCCGCGCCGCTGACCCTGATGCCACGGCCTTCGGCCAGCGCGAAGATGCCGGCTGCGGTCACGCCGGTGGGATGGGCGATGGTGGCGAGGTGGGTGTCGTCGTACGCCTGGCTGCTGGAACTGAGGCAGTTGAAAAACGTGGCATGGGCCATATCCAGGCGCATGCGCCGGCCGATCACCGTGGCCTGCGGTGACCCGAACAATGGCTTCAGGGCTGCCAGTGCAGTAGTCACCGAGATGTCCGGCGATCCGCCCAAGGCGCAGCCCAGCCAGTTGACGAAGGCACGAGGCGCCTCGCGTCTCACCGCATCGGGCAGGTCGCCTGGGCGGGCATCGACGACGTAATTCGCCAATCGGCGCGTGGTGTCGGTCATTTTGAATACTTCAGTAATCTCATTATTCGGCCTTCGCGCCCGACACCGCAACGATCTTCCTGTAGCGGTCCACTTCCGAACGCATGAACCTGATGAATTCGGCAGGTGTCGCCAGCGCCGGCTCGCCACCGTCGGACTTCAAGTTGGTGATGACATCCGGATCCTTGAGCGTCTCGGCTACGCCGCCGTAGACCCGGTCCAGCACGTCGTTGCCCGTGCCCATGGGCGCGAAGATACCCTCCCAGCCGCTGATAATGAAATCGGAAAGGCCCGATTCGGTCATGGTGGGTGCGTCGGGAAATAATTCGGAGCGGTGCTGTCCCGTTGTGGACAGCACCCTCAGCTTGCCCGCCTTGATCATGGCCGCCAGCGGCGGATACGAGTAGGACATGAACTGCGTACGCCCGCTGACCAGGTCGGTTAGTAACTGGCCGGGATTGTTGTAGGGCACATGCGCCACCTCCAATCCAGCCATATTGGCAAACAGCGCCGAGGACAGGTGCGCATTGGTCCCGCTGCCTGAAGAGGCGTAGTTGATCTGGCCGGGCCGGGCTTTGATGTAGGTGATGAGTTCCTTGATGGAATTCACCGGTACGGTGAGCGGCACCACGAAGAACTGCGGATGCACGCCGATGCGCGCGATAGGCGTGAAGTCCTTGATGGGATCGTAGGGCAGCTTGGAGTACAAATAGAGATTGGTCACCATGGCCTGTGCGGTACCGAACAGCAGTGTGTAGCCGTCCGGGGCGGAGCGAGCCGCAGCTTCGGTGCCGATGATTCCGCCCGCGCCGGCTCGATTGTCAATCACGATCTGTTGTCCCAGGGCCGTCGACAGTTTGTTCGTGACCTTGCGCGCGGTGAGATCGGCATTGGCACCGGATGCATAGGCGACGACAAGGCGAACCGGACGTTCGGGGTAGCCGGCAGCTTGTGCCGACGCGGTGAGCGTGCCCAGCACCAAGGACAACGCCAGGCACGACAAGCCGGCAATTCCACACAGGGGCTGCATTATGACCTCCTCTTTTATATAAGTTCTATGGTCAGGAATTGCAGGTGAACTTTGCGGGAGATTATCAGCTTCGGAATATCGCGTATAGCGCCGAAATCTACGACGCCTGCCGGCGTCGGCCGTTCACCGTCTCAGTCCTGCTTGCTTGAGCAGATTGCTTGCGACGATCCGGCGGATGATGCACAGCGCTGGTACAAGCAACTCGCGATATGCCGCGAACGCGTACGGAGCGGGATTTGGGCCACAGTCCTCAACTTCTGACCAGCCGCACGTAATGACCAGATCTGACCAGATCCGCGGTGCTTTCAGCCATGCACCGCGTGCTGCATGTGCGGCTTTGTGCTCCACTACTATCCGGGAGGCAATGCGCGAACCACGATCGCTGACCGCCGCGACTTGGCAAGTGCCAAAAGGCGAACCCAAATCAACGGCTGGAACGGCAAGGAAGCCGAAGAAGAGATGTTCAGTTGCGTAAGCAGGGATCGATGAATTCGATTGACCCAAAGAGTATGCGTCAAGCCACAATGGAGCCCTCTACTCCCACTGGATAATCAATGGCGCCAGCAAGCCTTTGTCCGCAATGGAGATTTTTTTAACAATGAGGTTTTTCATCATCAGATTTAACGTCAAACTGAATTGACTCATTTCGCATGAATCGGGCTCTGATATTCTTTTGAAATGTTCTCCCCGTCTTTCGGCGAAGGCAAAGAGGTTCAACCTGACCGAAGTATGATGGGCAAACCTTGAGGAGTCTCCCGGCATGGCTGGCGATTGCCCAATGATGGAGTATGTTGATCGACAAGCTGGTCAGCGGATTTGAAGGCGCCCGCGTCGGTTGAAATCAAAAGAGGAGCGCCATGCGCAGGATTTCCGTTTCGTCCGCAATAGTGGCAGTGATGATGAATTCGGCCGCAGCCCAGGATGTTCAGGACTACCCCAACAAGCCCGTGCGCTTCATCAGCGCCACCGCGCCCGGTGGTGCCGTGGACGTCCAGGGACGGATGTTCGCGCAGAAACTTACGGAATCGGTGGGACGCCCCTTCGTCATCGATTACAAGCCGGGTGCCTCGAACAGGATTGGTTATCTATACGTGGCCAAGTCAGCGCCGGATGGCTACACCGTGCTGCTGGTCAATCCCACCTTCACCTATGGGCATTTCCTCGGCGGCCCGGCCGGATATGACCCCATCAAGGATTTCGTTCCCATTGCCCAGCTGGCCAAGGCACCGTATGTGCTTGTGGTGAACCCCGCGGAGCGGATCGCGAATCTGCGTGAGTATCTGGATCGAGCTCGGGCCAATCCGGGCAAGCTCAACGCCGGGACTGTCGGCGAAGGCAGCTTCTACCATCTGGCATTTGCCTGGCTGCATGGTGAGGCCGGGGTGCAGGTCAGCCTGATTCCCTACAAGGGAGGTGCGCCTGCCCTGGTTGCGCTGCTTGGCGGGCAGTTGACTGCGAGCTTTGGCAGTCCCCTGTCTGTCCTGGGCCAAATCAAGTCCGGAAAACTGCGCGCCATTGCGGTAACGACGGC
Organism: uncultured beta proteobacterium; assembly: GCA_903928055.1. Lineage (GTDB taxonomy): Bacteria > Pseudomonadota > Gammaproteobacteria > Burkholderiales > SG8-39 > CAIYPG01. The sequence goes on from CAIYPG010000133.1 coordinate 6,415, forward strand.
GGAACGGAGCAAGATACTGCCCGATGTTCCCACGATCGCCGAGCAGGGTATCGCGGGTTACGACCTGTCCACCTGGCTGGGGCTGGTGGCTCCGGCAAAGACGCCACCGCAGATCATCAACAAGCTGAACGGCGAACTGGCCAGTGCTGCTAAGGATCCGAAGATTGTTGCAACGCTGGAGTCCGACGGCGGCACTGCGGTGGGCGGCAGCACCGAGCAGTTCAGGCAATTGATTGCAACCGAACTGACCCGCTGGCGCAAGGTCATTCAGGATGCCAACATCACCGCCAGCGATTGACGAGGGTCGTTCGTAGCAACATCAGTCTGTCTTCAGGCCAATGGCGTTGAGGAGGTTGGTCCACAGTTTGATTGCAACCGGATGCAGAAGGTAGCACGCTTGCTGGCCCGGTAAGCTCGATAAACAAAGGGAACCAGGCATGTCGATCTCCGAGATTGCCTGCGAGCGCCTGCGTGTACCAGGTCAGTCTTCCGCCTTGATACCGTTGTCCTTGACCAGCTGTTTCCAGCGCTCGATCTCGGATGCAATCAGTTTTCGGAACTCCTCCGGTGGCCCGCCCATGGGTATGCCGCCATCTTCCGCCAGCAGCTTGACCACTTCCGGATACTTGAGCACCTTGCTCAATTCGGCATTCATGACATTGACAATGGCACGGGGGGTGCCCTTTGGCGCGAGCCAGCCATGCCAGGTCGTCACCTCATAATCGGCGACGGCTTCCGCGATGGCAGGTAGATCCGGATAGACGCTGGATCGCTGCGCCGTGGTCACGGCGATTGCGCGAATCTTGCCGGCTTTCAACAGCGGGGCGGCGCTGATCACGTTGGCAAACGTGGCATGAACCTGCCCGGCCATGACATCCTGCGTGGCCGGTCCGGTCCCCTTGTAGGGGACCAGGGTCGCCTTGAAGCCGGCCGCGCCGGCAAACCAGACCGCAGCGAGGTGAATGATTGTGCCCTGCCCGGAGATGGCGAAATTCAGCTTGCCGGGATTTGCTCTGGCCCAGGTAATGAATTCACCCAGCGACTTGGCCGGAAAGGACGGCGTCACGATCAATGCATAGGGGGCCTTGCTCATCAGGGAGATCGGCTCGAAGTCCCTGACTGGATCAAACGGCGGCTTCTCAAACAGCGCGGGGGCGTTGGTGAAGGTCGCCGAAGTTGCCAGCAGCGTGTAACCGTCCGGTGGCGTCTGATGCGCGATCAGGTTGAAGGCAATCAATCCGCCGGCGCCAGCACGGTTATCGACCAGGAAGGTTTGACCCAGGCCAATGCTCAATTTCTGGGTGAACAGCCTCGCCTGAATGTCGGTTGCGCCGCCCGGGGCCAGTGGCACGACGACGCGCACAGGCTTGTTTGGATAGGTCGACTGCGACCAGGCTTGTGAAGATCCGACAACTGTCGCTGCGAGCAGCAGCGACCTGAAAATGACAAGACGCAGTGATTTTTCCATTACATTGTTCCAAACATTGATGTTCGAAGCTGCAGCCTGACTGGAGCTTCATATCTGCAACGACGCTGCCGCCCGAATCAACGTGCGGATCCCGCCTGTTTTGCCAGCTCTGCCTCGTAGCGGGCGCGCGCAAACTCGGGCAGTCCCCCCGCCTTGAATATCTGCTCGATCATGGGTGGAAATTTGCGCATGGTCACGCTGGCCCCGGTCCTGCTATTGCGAACGATTCCGGCGGGATAATCGACTTCGAGAACTTCACCGTCGTTGACGATCTGCGTAATTCCCGGCGCCATGAAGATCGGGATTGCTCGAGAGATGTTGTTACGCAGAAACAATCGCGCCACTGACTCCACGACCACGGCTGCAACACCGACCTCGCGCAATACCAGGCCGGGCCGGCTTGACCCGCAGCCGAAGTTGCGGCCCGCCACCACGATGTCGCCCGGCTTCACCTCCTTCGGGAACTCCGGCCGATAAGCCTCCATGGTGTGCTGCTTCAACTCCTCCATGGTCGGATAACGGTAGTACGGATTAATTGCGTCGGTCTCGATCGAGTCGCCGAACTTCCACACTTTTCCCTTGATCAACTGGTTCAGATCAAAGCTCACTGAACACCTCCCTTGGATCCATGATTTTCCCTGCCACGGCCGCGGCAACCACCGTCAGCGGTCCGCCAAGGTAGATGTCGGCGTGAATGCTGCCCTTGCGACCTTTGAAATTGCGCGTGGTTGCGGTAATGCAGACTTCCTTGTCAGATATGAATCCCACCTTGGGCTGGCAGATGCCGCATCCGGGGGTGATCACATGAGCGCCGGCCGCCACCAGTTTCTCGATCAGGCCCGCCTTGAGGCATTGCAGATAGACCTGCTGCGAAGCAGGGGAAATGAGCAGGCGCACGCCCTTGGCCACCCTGCGCCCGTCGAGCAGGCGCGCGGCAATTTCAATATCTTCGAAACGGCCATTGGCACACGAGCCGATCTGTGCCTGATTGATCTTCACCCCGGCTGATTCGGACACCGGGCCGACATTGCCGAACTGATGCGGCTTGGCCACCATGAAAGGCATGTCGTCCACATTCAGCACGATCTCCTTCTCGTATTTCGCATCAGCATCCGCCACCAGTGGCTCATAGGGTTTGTCGGTGCGGCTCTTCATGAATTCACGTGTCTTGTCATCGTACGGAAACAGCGCCAGCTTGGCGCCGACCTCCACGCCGTGTGCTGACAGGCACATGCGGCTATCGATGCTCAGTTGCGGTACCAGCGTGCCGCTGTATTCAATCGACATGCTGCCGGCAAAGTCGTCTCCATACAGGCCAGCCAGATACAGAATGATGTCCTTGGCAATCGGATAATTGGGCTGCCTGCCGTTGAGAACGACCTTGAGCGAAGTGGGTACCTGAAACCACAGTTCGCCGAACAGCAGCACGTAGAACATGTCCGCCCGGGTAATGCCGATTCCGCCGGAGTTGATCGCGCCATAACTGATGGTGTGCGAATCATTGCCCACCACCAGTTCGCCGGGACGCATCAAGCCGTAATCGGCCATCATCTGATGGGATATGCCGGGTTCTGCGTCGTGAAAACAGGTGATGCCCAGGCGTTCGACTTCCCTGCGAACCGCTGCGTTGGAATCCGCCAGACTCTGGCTGAGCGCAGGTTGATGGTGATCGAGCAGCACGAATACACGATCCGGATCCCACACGCGCGGAAGCCCGCCCTTGAAGCCGGCCTGCTCGGCCGCCTCCATCATGGGTTCGGCCGCATGATAGTGGCACATGGCGCCATCGATCCTGGCTGTCAGGATATCCCCGGCCACAACCGGTGTTCCATCGAGGTTGTGCCGCGAGAACAACTTCTCCGCCATCGTCATTGCCATCGGTTCTTCTCCTTGCTCAATCGTCGACGCGGTTTCCGGCGATCAGTCCGCCGAATGATCTGGATTCCTGCAGCTTGCTGCCACGCAAGATTCATCCACGTCATGCGAAGAGAGTACGCCTACACCGGCAGCTTCATTTGGGGACAGCTGCCATACTTGATACCACTGTTCCACATTATGAAACTTCAATTTCGATTAGCGCACCCGCCCATGTTTGCGCCCGCCGGAAAGGGCTAGTGTAAGCACTGAATTTTTGAAGTCCCGAAGTCCCGCATTGCGGCGCGGTCACGGCATTGACGGAAGTTGATGCAGATGGACACGGCCCCGGGCAAACTTTTCAGGAGCAGTCATGACGACCAATACTTATGATGTCATCACTCTGGGCAGCGGCAACGCCGCATTGTCCGCAGCACTGTCTGCCAGGGAAAATGGCGCCAGCGTGCTGGTATTGGAGCGCGCGCCCGAAGCCAAGCGCGGCGGCAACAGCGCCTTTACCGGCGGCGGCATGCGCATGGTGTACAACGGACTCGAGGACATCAGGAAAATCGTGCCCGATTTGTCCGATGATGAAATCGCGCGCACCGATTTCGGCAGCTATACAAGGGAACAATACCTCGATGACCTCGGCAACCTGACCCAGTATTACATTGACCCCGATCTGGCCGAAACCATCGTGGACAACAGCACGGACACGGTGCACTGGTTGCGCCAGCGCGGCATCCGATTCGTGCCCAATTACGGACGCCAGGCCTACAACGTCAACGGGCGATTCAAATTCTGGGGCGGTCTGGTGATATTCGCCAATGGCGGCGGCAAGGGCCTGATGGACAGCCATTTCAAGGTGGCCGAAAAGGAGGGCATTCCGATTCGTTACAACACCCGCGCAGTCTCGCTGATCCGCAGTCGAACCGGAGTTGGCGGCGTGCGTGCCATCGTCGATGGCACGGAAGTGGAGTTTCATTCCCGTGCCGTGGTGCTGGCCTGCGGCGGCTTCGAGGCCAATCGGGAAATGCGCACCCGGTATCTGGGGCCCGGCTGGGAAATCGCCAAGGTCCGGGGTACGCGCTACAACACCGGCGACGGCATCCAGATGGCGCTCGATCACGGTGCGCAGTCTTATGGGCAATGGTCGGGATGCCACTCAGTCGCCTGGGAGCGGTATGCCACGGACTTCGGCGAAGTGGAAACACCGCATGCCGGCTATCGCCACAGCTACCCGTTCAGCATCATGGTGAACTCGGAAGGCAAACGCTTCCTCGACGAAGGAGCCGATTTCCGCAACTACACTTATGCAAAGTATGGGCGCGTCGTGCTGCAACAACCCGGAAGTTTCGCCTGGCAGATATTCGATGCCCAGGTCAAGCCGCTGCTGCGAGACGAATACAAGGCCCGTGGTGCAGCCAAGGTGCAGGCCGATACACTCGAAGAACTGGTCGAGCGCATGCAGGACGTCAACCCGGCGAATTTCCTGGCAACGGTAAGGGAATACAACGCCGCGGTTCAGTCCGATGCGCCCTTTGATCCCAACAGCAAGGACGGGCGCGCAACAACAGGGCTGGCCATTAACAAGACCAACTGGGCCAACACCATTTCGGTGCCGCCCTATGAGGCCTATTCGGTCGGTTGCGGCATCACCTTCACCTTTGGCGGACTGAAGATCGATACCAATGCGCAGGTGCTCGACATTGAGGACAAGCCCCTGCCCGGTCTGTATGCGGCCGGGGAACTGGTGGGCGGGCTCTATTACTTCAACTATCCAGGCAGCACCGGATTGATGGCTGGCGCAGTGTTCGGGCGCATCGCCGGACGTGAAGCGGCGGCATTTGTGGCAGAGCGCAAGGCGGCCTGAACTGAAATCATTTTTGCAAGACCATGCAAGTTGGTGCGCTGAGCCTGCGTTGCAGGTTCAGCGCTTTCTGTCCGGCGTGCAACGCTATTTCCGAGCAACAGGCCAATTCATTGCGGGTGGAGATATGTCTAACCCCAATGACGCCCCTTACTCCCACTCAATGGTCGCTGGTGGCTTGCTGGAGATGTCGTAGACAACCCGATTGATGCCTCGGACTTCATTGATGATGCGGTTCGAGACCTTGGCGAGCAACGCGTGTGGCAACGGCGCCCAGTCGGCTGTCATGAAATCGGTGGTCTGCACGGCGCGCAGCGACACGACATACTCATAGGTACGCCCGTCGCCCATGACGCCGACCGACTTGACGGGCAGGAACACCGAAAAGGCCTGTGCCGTCTTGTCATACCAGCTCACGCCATCGGCATCCAGCGTGGCGGATAGCTCCTGCATGAAAATTGCATCTGCGCGGCGCAGCAGATCGGCATAGTCTCGCTTCACCTCGCCGAGAATGCGCACGCCCAGGCCCGGTCCGGGGAACGGATGGCGGAATACCATGCTGCGCGGCAGGCCGAGAGCCAGGCCGAGCTGTCGCACTTCATCCTTGAACAGTTCGCGCAATGGCTCGAGTAGTTTCAGGTGCAGCGTCTCCGGCAAACCGCCCACGTTGTGGTGCGACTTGATCGTGTGGGCTTTCTTGGTCTTGGCGCCGGCCGATTCGATGACATCCGGGTAGATCGTGCCCTGAGCCAGCCATTTCACCTTGGGGAATTTCTTTGCCTCGGTCTGGAATACTTCGACAAACTCGCGCCCGATGATTTTGCGCTTCTGCTCCGGATCAGTGACACCGGCCAGTTCACCCATGAAACGATCGCTGGCGTCAACAAGATCCACCCTCACGCCGAGATTTTTTGCAAAGGTCTCCATCACCTGCACGGCCTCGTCCAGGCGCAGCAGTCCGTTGTCCACGAATACGCAGGTCAAGCGGTCGCCGATGGCCTTGTGGATCAGTGCTGCCGCAACCGATGAGTCCACGCCGCCGGAGAGGCCGAGCAGCACCTCCTCGTCGCCAACCTGCGCGCGGATTTTCGCGACTGCCTCTGCAACGTAATCAGGCATGTTCCAGTCACCACTGCAGCCACAGATGTCGCGCACGAAGCGCGTGAGGATGGCCTTGCCCTGTACCGTGTGCGTGACCTCCGGATGGAATTGCACCGCATAGAAATGCCGCGTCTCGTCGGCCATCCCGGCAATCGGGCAGGAGTCCGTTGAGGCCATCAACTTGAAGCCGGCTGGCAGTTCCGTGACCTTGTCGCCGTGGCTCATCCAGACCTTCAGCAGGCCGTGCCCTTCCTTGTTGCGCAGGTCTTCGATGCCGTCGAACAGTCGGGTGTGGCCACGGGCCCGGACTTCCGCGTAGCCAAATTCGCGGACATGGCCCATCTCCACTCTGCCACCGAGCTGTTGCGCCATGGTCTGCATGCCGTAGCAGATGCCCAGCACCGGGACACCCAGTTCAAATACCGCCTGTGGCGCGCGCGGCGTATCGCCTTCATAAACTGAAGCGTGGCTGCCGGAAAGGATGATTCCCCTGGGTGCGAAGTCGCGGACAAATTCCGAGGTGACATCGCAGGAATGCAGTTCCGAATAAACGCCCGCTTCGCGCACCCGCCGGGCAATCAACTGCGTGACCTGCGAACCGAAGTCCAGGATCAGGATGCGGTCGCGCGCGGGTGCGGCCTCCTTGGTATTCATTGCCGCAGCCTGCTGTGTTGCCAAGACTCAATCTCCCCGATAGTTTGGTGCTTCCTTGACGATCTGTACGTCATGGACATGCGATTCGCGGATGCCGGCCGAGGTAATTTCGACAAATTGTGCGGAGGTCCGGAGTTTCTCGATGGAAGGGCAGCCGCAGTAGCCCATGCTGGCCCTGACGCCACCGACCAGCTGGTAAATGATGGACAGCACGCTACCCTTGTAGGGAACACGCCCCTCGATGCCTTCGGGCACAAGCTTGTCGGCGTTGTTTGTCGGATCCTGGAAATAGCGGTCGGCCGCGCCGTCCTGCATGGCCCCCAGGGAGCCCATCCCGCGATAGGACTTGTACGAACGCCCCTGATAAAGGATGGTTTCGCCGGGGGCCTCTTCGGTGCCGGCAAACAGGCTGCCCAGCATGACCGAATGCGCGCCTGAGGCGAGCGCCTTGGAAATGTCGCCCGAATAGCGAATTCCGCCATCAGCAATGAACGGGACATCCGATTTTTCCAGCGCGGCGGCCACGTTCTGGATCGCGGTGATCTGCGGAATGCCGACGCCGGCGACGATGCGGGTGGTACAGATCGAGCCTGGGCCGATGCCAACCTTGACGCCGTCTGCACCATGGTCAACCAGTGCCCTGGCGCCGTCGGAGGTCGCAACATTGCCACCAATGACTTCGACGGCGGGAAAGGTTTTCTTTACCCAGCGCACGCGGTCAAGTACGCCCTGGGCATGTCCATGTGCGGTGTCCACGATGAGGACGTCGACCCCGGCCTCCACCAATGCGGCCACGCGCTCTTCGGTGCCCTCGCCTACGCCGACCGCGGCGCCAACCCTGAGCTTGCCCTGCTCATCCTTGCAGGCGCTGGGATGCTCAGTTGACTTCATGATGTCCTTGACCGTGATCAGGCCGCGCAGCTCGAATTGGTCATTGACGACCAGGACACGCTCCAGTCGATGCTTGTGCAACAGCGCCTTGGCCTCTTCAGGACTGGAGCCTTCCTTCACATAGATCAGGCGCTCGCGCGGCGTCATGATCGATTTGACGGGGAGCTCAAGGTCCGTCTCGAAACGGTAGTCGCGGTTGGTTACCATGCCGAGAACCTTGCCGCGCTGCTTCCCTCCTTCGACCACAGGAAAGCCCGAAACCCGGTGCTGCCGGGTCAGTTCCAGCAACTGGCGAACGGTTATGTCCGGCGACACTGTCATGGGGTCCTTGAGGACGCCAGACTCGTAACGCTTGACCTTCAGCACTTCTGCAGCCTGTGCTTTGGTGCCAAGGTTCTTGTGGATGATGCCGATTCCGCCTTCCTGGGCCAATGCAATCGCCAGCCGCGCTTCGGTCACCGTGTCCATGGCGGCTGATACAAGCGGTATGTTGAGCGCAATTTTCCGGGTCAGCTTTGTTGCAAGGCTGACGTCGCGGGGAAGTACAGTGGAGTGGGCGGGAACGAGAAGGACGTCGTCAAACGTCAGGGCTTTTTGAATAACGCGCATATTCAGAGGGTTCCGGCGCAAATTCATATTATACGCACAGTCGCCGATCAGGTAAATTCAGGCATGAATTTCTGCCGGTTTTCCAAGGGAAAGCGCATTGACGGGTATGCCAAAACCGCTTATGGTGCAGCGACTCTGAAGGAACCGCATCATCCAGTTCAAGGACGAAGATTCATGACCTCCTACCTCCGTCACGTCATGTTGCTGGCCGTATTTCTGGCGGCGCCCGTTGCCCACGCCCAAGTCTACAAATGCGTGGACAAGTCCGGCAAGACCGTCTACACGCAGGATCCCTGCCCTGCAAACACCAAGTCCGCCAATGTGCGACAGTCGGTTACACCTGGTTCGGCACTTCCACCGCCCAGTGCAGCAGCAAAGGCGGATGGGAAGGCAGACCAGAAAGCCAAACCCACGGGACCAAGAACGCCGGCCGAAATGGAGCAGGATTTCCGCAAGCGTCGTGCCGAGCAGGAAGACACCGCAAAAAAGGAACAGGAAAAACAGGCGAATGCAAAGTCGCGTGACGAAAACTGCCGTGCATCGCGTGCAGCACTTGCCAGCCTTGAGTCCGGTGCCAGGCAGTCCCGGGTCAATGAGCAGGGGGAGCG
>CAIYPG010000134.1 GCA_903928055.1 uncultured beta proteobacterium
GACAATCGCATCTACCACGGCGTGCCCGGCTATCATGTCGTAACACCGTTCCACATTGACGGCGGAGACGTGCATGTGCTGGTCAATCGAGGCTGGATCGCCTCCGGTGTTGGACGTGATCGGCTTCCGCCGATATCCACGCCTACGGAAACAATCAGTATTGAAGGTGTGGCCGTCGTGCCTCTTGCGCGTCCCTTTGAGTTGGCGCCCGATGCGAACAGCGGGCCATTGCGCCAGAATCTGGTACCGGAACGGGTTGCGGAAGAGATGAAAATTTCGTTGCAGCCTGTCGTGGTTTTGCAGACCGGAGCTGCGAAGGATGGTTTGATGCGTGATTGGCCGAAGCCTGATGCCGGTGTGGACATGCATCGCGCGTACGCACTTCAATGGTATGTCATGGCGATACTGGCAGTGGCATTTTGGTTTGGACTGAATTTGCGCAGAAACGGAGCGAAGCAGGCATGAATACGGAAAGCAGCAGGGGCGTTTCGGCGGTGGTGTCCGCGACCCCGGCGCAGTCACGTCGCAGCAGCCTGACCCTGTGGCTGATACTCGCGGTGTGTGTCGCACCAATTATCGGATCGACAGCGTTGTATTACCTGGCACCACCGAAGAGCCGTATGAATTATGGTGAATTGATTACTCCCAATCTGTTTCCCGAAGCCGTGCTGGACGGACTGGATGGCAGGTCGGTCCGGTTGGGCGAGTTGCGCGGAAAGTGGATCATGGTGCAAGTTGATGATGCCGCCTGTGCCACGAGGTGTCGGGACAAACTCTACAAGATGCGTCAGGTTCGCCTGACCCAGGGCAAGAACATGGATCGAGTACAAAGGCTGTGGGTGGTCAGCGACGATGCGGCCGTGACGCCGGACTTGCTGGCGGAGTATTCCGGCACAGTGGTGGTTCGCGCCGGCCATGCGAGCCCGAACCCCGTATTGGAAGCCCTGCCGGCTGCCTCAGCGGATGCCTTACACGAGCATATCTGGCTGGTCGATCCCCTTGGGAATGTCATGCTGCGCTACCCTCCCGATGCCGACCCAAGTGGCATGAAAAAAGACTTGTACAGGCTGCTGCAAGTGTCGCGCGTCGAGTGAGGTTTGTCGCTTGAGATTCGACTGATCGACTGCCGGAAAATGGGCCTCCCCGTGATAAAATCACGGCCTCCAGAAGTTTCCTGACGGATTCGTCTTCTAAGACATGCTTGCCGCTTCATTACCGACAGCCGTTCTGAGATTCAAGCGTTTCTACGCGTTGACAAAGCCGCGCGTGGTAGCGCTTATCGTATTCTGCGCAGTCATTGGCATGTTCCTCGCAACGCCGGACTTCGTGCCGCTGCGGGTGCTGGTGGCAGGCACGCTGGGCATCTGGTTTGTTGCCGGCGCGGCGGCGGCCATCAACTGCCTGGTGGAACAAAAGATCGATGCGCTCATGGCACGCACGCGCGGCAGGCCGTTGCCGCGCGGCGATGTCAGTTCCGGGGAAACCCTGCTCTTTGCAAGTGCGGTGGGCGGCACCGGACTGTGGGTGCTCTACGCTTTTGTAAATCCGCTGACCATGTGGCTGACCTTCGGCACTTTCGTCGGTTATGCCGTGATCTACACCGTGGTGCTAAAGCCCTTGACGCCGCAGAACATCGTGATTGGCGGACTGTCGGGTGCCATGCCGCCGCTATTGGGCTGGACTGCAGTGACCGGTGAAGTCGCGCCCGGGGCGTTGCTGCTGGTGTTGATCATTTTTGCCTGGACGCCGCCGCATTTCTGGGCGCTCGCGCTCTATCGCACGGCAGATTACGCCAAGGCCGGGCTGCCCATGCTCCCGGTGACCCACGGCAACCGCTATACCCGCCTGCATGTGCTGCTCTACACCTTCATCCTGTTTGCCTGCACGCTGCTGCCCTACCTGTATGGCATGAGTGGTGTGGTCTACCTGGGTGCGGCCGTTGCACTGGGCCTGGCCTTCATCACCTACGCGGTGCGCCTGTTCGTGAGCTACAGCGATGCCATGGCTCGCAGCACGTTCCGTTTTTCCATCGTCTACCTGGCGTTGCTGTTTGGGGCGCTGCTGGTTGATCACTACCTGCGCTTCTGATGCTCAGGCGCCTTGCCCTCTGCTTCGGCCTGCTGTTTGCGTTGTCCGGATGCGGTCCCGCAGCGCCGAAGTTCAACAATGCCGACATCACCGGCGCCGACTATGGCCGGGATTTCGCTCTGACAGACCATACCGGGAAACCGCGCACACTCGCTGATTTTCGCGGCAAGGTCGTGCTGATTTTCTTCGGCTATACGCGCTGTCCCGATGTCTGCCCGACAACCCTGGGTGAATTGAAGCTGGTGATGCAGCGCCTTGGGGACGATGCCAAACGGGTGCAGGTGCTGTTCGTCACCGTCGATCCGGAACGCGACAAGCCCGAGCTGCTGGCGCAGTATGTGCCCGCATTCGATTCCAGTTTCATCGGACTCTACGGTGATGCCGAGGCCACGGCGAAGACGGCAAAGGAATTCAAGGTGTTCTACCAGAAAGTGCCGGGCGCAAAGCCGGACAGTTACACCATGGACCACACCGCGGGCAGTTACGTGATTGATGCCCAGGGGCGGCTGCGTCTGTTCGTGCGCCATGGCGGCAGCATCGATCCGCTGGTCGCGGACCTGCGCACCCTTTTGTCCGGAAACTGATCCGGCTGTAAAAGCTGCCACAATGAAAAACGGCCCGCCGTTGAAGGCGGGCCGTTTCAATTTCGCACGTTAATGGATCAGGCCGGAGCCAGAACGCCCTTCATCTTCTGCAGGGCCTTTACTTCAATCTGGCGGATGCGTTCTGCCGAAACCTTGAACTCATCAGCCAGTTCATGCAGCGTGGCCGTATCCTTTTCGCGCAACCACCGTGCCTCAATGATGCGCCGGCTGCGCGCATCCAGCGAGGCCAGGGCGTCCTGAAGGCCCTGTGTGCTCAGGCGCTGGTTCTCTTCGGCTTCGACGACCTGTGAAGGCTCTGCGCCCGGGTCGGCCAGATAGGCAATCGGCGCGTAGCTGTCTTCGTCATCATCGCTGGGCTCAAGCGTGATGTCCCGGCCGGACAGGCGGGTTTCCATTTCCACCACTTCTTCGGGCTTCACGTTCAGCGTCTTTGCCATGTTCGCGATTTCAGCTGGAGTGAGCGATTCCAGCCCCGGCTTCATGCTGCGCAGGTTGAAGAACAGCTTGCGCTGGGCCTTGGTCGTGGCGATCTTTACCAGCCGCCAGTTGCGCAGAATGAACTCGTGCATCTCGGCCTTGATCCAGTGGATCGCGAAGGACACCAGACGCACACCGCGCTCCGGGTCGAAGCGCTTCACTGCCTTCATCAGGCCGATGTTGCCTTCCTGTATCAGGTCTGCTTGCGGCAGGCCATAGCCCATGTAGCCGCGGGCGATGGCGACCACCACCCGGAGGTGGGAGAGGACGAGCTGACGGGCAGATTCGATGTCGTCGTCCTGCCGGTACTTGCGTGCAAGCCTGACTTCGTCTTCGGCGGACAGCATGGGAAAACGGCTGACCGTCTGGACATAACTTTCCACGCTGCCGATGGCCCCGATGGGTGTGGGCAGCAGACTCTGGTTCGTCATGGTCATCGTATTCATTGTGATCTCCTTTCCCTGATCCGTTCAGCCGAGGCTGGCGGGTCGATTTCAATGCTGCGCGCAGTCGCGCCTCGCATTGCAACAACGTCATTTTAGCACTCAGAGCATTAGAGTGCTAAAAAGGGAAAGAGTTCGCGGAATATTGGCTGTCGCGCCCCTGGCTTAGCGCGGCTCAATGTGATGTAAGTGTCTGCTCACTGAGAGATAAGTTCCCATCCAGCCAAGAGCACCTGCAAAAAAGACGATCGTAATGGCATCGGCTGTGGAAAGGAACTGCAGGCTGACTTCGACGCCATAGAGGGTGCCAAAACTGGCCAGATCCCGGTTCAGCAGGCTGAAGGACAGCGCGACGATACCCAGCGCCGCCAGGCCGCCGCCAGCGCCCAGCAGTCCGCCCAGATAGTAGAACGGACGGCGGATGAAGGCGTCTGTGGCACCAATCAATTTGCTGACCTCGATTTCCTCGCGCTGGGTCAGTACCTGCAGCCGGATCGTATTGAAGGTGACCGCCACCAGTGCAAATCCGAGGAGCGTGCCGAGCAGCAGCACTGTAGTCCGGCCCAGCCTCAGAAGGGCGTCGATGCGGCGCACCCAGGCTGAGTCGACCTGCACATGGGCGACGCCGGGAAGCGCGCGGAACTGCTTCTCCAGACGCTCGGCTGCACTGGCATCGCCATCGGCCAGCGTGACCACGAAGGCATCCGGCAGTGGATTGTCACGGAGCGAACTAATGACCTCGGCCATGCCGGGTGCGCGCTTGAGACCGGCCAGTGCTGCATCACGCGACACGAAGCGCACGCCGCGTACACCCTCGGCTTTCCTCAACTGAGCCTCCAGCGTTGCAACGTCTGGCGCTGATCCGCCGGAGGAGAGGAACAGGCTGATCTGCGGTTCGGTGGGCAGCGAGCCGGAGAAGCCCTGCAGATTCACGAGCAGCCCGTAAGCACCCAGCGGCAGGGCCAGCGCAACGGCGATGACCAGTACGTTGGCGAGCGTCGCAAAGGGGGCGCTGGCCAGCCGGGCCAGCGTCTGCCACAGGCTTTGCGAGTGGTGTCTTAGCCAGGCGCTCATGTGGCGAGCCTGCCGTGACCGAGCGTAACGACGCGGGGCTGTCCATGTTCGATCAGCGATCGGTCGTGCGTGGCGATCAGCACGGTAACGCCGACCTGGTTGAACGAGCGGAACATCTCCATGATGGTGGCGGCATATTCGTCATCAAGGCTGGCTGTGGGTTCGTCTGCCAGCAGGATCGCGGGGCGATTGACCACGGCACGGGCAATGCAGAGACGCTGCTGCTCACCGCCGGAGAGAGCGACCGGGAGGGCGCGTTCACGCTCCAGCAGTCCCACCTTGTCCAGTGCGGCGCGTGCGCGCCGCATTGCATCGCGATGCGGCTGTCCAGTGGCCAGCAGCGGCAGCATGACGTTGTCGAAAACGCTGCGGTCATACAGCAGCTTCTGGTCCTGGAATACCAGACCGAGGTTGCGGCGCAAATAGGGAATGCCCGGCGCTTTCAGTGTCGATACATTCTGGCCGTTGACAAGCACTGTCCCGCTGGAGGCGCGCTCGATGGCGGCGATGAGTTTCAGCAAGGTGCTCTTGCCGGCACCCGAATGGCCGGTGATGAAAACGAATTCTCCCGGGTCGATGGTGAAGTTGATGTCCGCTAGCGCCTGGTATCCGCCGGGATAGCGTTTGGATACGCCGCTGAAACTGATGGCAGGCTGGCTCATGTGCCTTGTGTGCTCAATCGAGCAGGGCCGAAACAAATTCTGCAGCGCTGAATGGCCGCAGGTCGTCGAGCCCTTCGCCGACGCCGATGTAGCGCAGCGCCAGCGGGCGGCCTGCCTTGGCACCGCTGCGCGTCTGGGCAATCGCCGCCAGCACCCCGCCCTTGGCTGTGCCGTCAAGCTTGGTCAGGATCACGCCGGTCACGCCGATGGCGTCATCAAAGGCCTTCAGCTGGCCGACGGCGTTCTGGCCGGTGTTCGCATCGAGCACCAACAGCACCTCGTGTGGCGCCGTTGCATCAGCCTTGGCGATGACGCGCTTGATCTTTTTCACCTCCTCCATGAGGTGCAACTGCGTGGGCAGGCGCCCCGCCGTATCGGCCAGCACCACGTCGATGCCGCGTGCGCGCGCCGCCTGTATGGCATCGAAGATCACTGCAGCCGGGTCGGCAGATTGCGCGCCGCCCGATTGCGAAATCACCGCCACGTTGTTGCGCTCTCCCCAGGCGGCAAGCTGCTCGCGTGCCGCAGCCCGAAAGGTGTCGCCCGCGGCGAGCAGGACCGACAATCCCCGGCTCTGGAACAATTTAGCCAGCTTGCCGATCGAGGTTGTCTTTCCTGCGCCGTTGAC
>CAIYPG010000135.1 GCA_903928055.1 uncultured beta proteobacterium
GCATCGGCAGCCTGCTGCCGACATGGGATGATATGAAGTACTCCCTGCCGGCGATCGCACGCGGTACCGTGATCGGGTCTGCTCTCGGAATTCTCCCGGGTGGTGGCGCGCTGCTGGCGTCGTTTGCGGCCTACGCGATCGAGAAGAACGTCACCAAGGATCGCGAGAAGTTCGGCGAAGGCAACATCCGTGGTGTTGCTGCGCCTGAGTCGGCCAACAACGCCGGTGCCCAGACCTCCTTCATTCCAATGCTGACGCTGGGCATTCCGTCCAACGTGGTGATGGCGATGATGGTCGGCGCGATGATGATCCAGGGTATTGCTCCCGGACCGCAGGTGATGAATGAGCGTCCGCAGCTGTTCTGGGGGCTCATCGCCAGTATGTGGGTGGGTAACGTGATGCTGGTGATTCTCAACATGCCGCTGATCGGCATGTGGGTCAGCCTGCTGAAGGTGCCTTACCGCATTCTTTACCCCTGCATCCTGCTGTTCTGCGTGATCGGCGTGTACTCCATCAACAACAATGCCTTCGATGCGATTCTGACGGCACTGTTCGGTCTGTTCGGCTACATTCTGGTGAAAACCGAATCCGAACCCGCACCGATGCTGCTGGGTTACATTCTGGGGCCATTGATGGAAGAAAACCTGCGCCGGGCGATGCTGCTGGCACGGGGCGATTTCTTCGTCTTCTTCCAGCGCCCGATCAGCGCGACGCTGCTGGTTGTCGCGATCCTTCTGCTGGCATTCGTGCTGTTGCCGAATATCCGCGCAAAACGCGAAGACGCATTCGCGGGCGACGACTGACAGAAGTCACTCGGTTGTACCGAAAAGACGCAAGCTTGCTTGCGTCTTTTTTTTTGTATCGACGAAACATGTATGGAGCCCTTGGCTCGCAAAGAGGGGTGTTGGCGGGCTGCCGGATGGCGGACCGCTTGCGCAGGAGAGTCTTCAGGCGTTTTTGTTCTGTTGCCAGAGGACGTCGCCGCCCTGACCATTGAGTGTCCTGGCAACAACGAACAGCAGGTCTGATAGGCGGTTCAGGAAGACTGGTGACAGGGTGTTGACGGTTTCGGCATGTGCCAGCGCGACCAGCTTGCGTTCCGCGCGGCGGCAAACCGTGCGCGCCAGATGGGCAAGCGCAGCAGCACGTTTGCCACCGGGGAGGATGAATTCCTTCAGCGGCGTCAGGTCCCGATTGAACGCATCAATCAGTTGTTCAATGCGGGACACCTGCGCCTCCGTCATGACTTCGCGTCCGGGGATGCAGATCTCCCCGCCAAGATCGAACAGGTCGTGCTGCACGCCCTGCAATGCCGCGGAAACCGGCGCGCTGAGCTGCTCGGCCAGCAATACGCCGAGGCATGAATTCAACTCGTCAATGTCGCCGAGGGCGTCAACTCTCAGGCTGTCCTTGGGTACCCGCGACCCGTCGCCCAGCCCGGTTTCTCCACCGTCGCCAGTGCGCGTATATATCTTCGAAAGACGGTATCCCATGTTGGTGGCCACAAGGTTTCAGGAGCGCGAAATATAGCACCCCGGCATTCTCCAGGCCCATCGAGCTGCGCCAAAGCGAATGTGATATATCTCTGCAGCAGAAGATTGGCATCAGCCAGCGCCCGTATCCCCCCGCAGTGCTTTCCCGGATGGTCTGCATATCAAGAAAAATGGAATGGCGAAAAGCAAAGATCCCCCGCTGATTGACCGCTCGACAATGGTCTTTGCGGTCGCGGCGCTGCTCGCCGGCATCCTGTGCGCCTGGCTGCGTGGCGTGGCCGCTGTCCAGCGCGCATTTGTTGGTACTGGTGACTCTCTGCTCATGATATTGCCGCAGATTTGCGGCGGTCTGATCATTGCCGGGCTGATACAGGTCCTGATTCCGCGGGAGGCGGTATCGCGATGGCTCGGGGAGGAGGCGGGCATGCGCGGTCTTTTTGTTGCGGAGATTGCGGGTGCCCTGACCCCCGGCGGGCCGTACGGCTCATTCGGAATCGTCTACGCCCTGGCCAAAGTGGGTGCTGACATTGGTGTGCTGATTACGTACCTGACCGCCTGGACGACGCTCAGCGTACTGCGTCTGGTCATCTGGGAAATACCCTTCCTGGGCGCCAATTTTTCCCTGCTGCGCTTCGTCATCTGCCTGCCCATGGGCATTGTGGCGGGCGTGATCTCACGGCGACTGGCGCGGCATTGGGGATGGAGCACGGGGAGCATTGTCAAATGACCGCATCCGCTGTCTTTGTGTGGGGACTGGTGCTGATCCTGGGGAGCATTGCAATGCGCCGTTCCCGGGGGGCGCTCGGCAAGGCGTTCCAGTTCAGCGTCAGCCAGGGCAGGGTGCTGCTCCTGCGCATGCCGCTGGCCATACTGCTGGGTGCCTTCATTGTGGAAATCGTGCCGCAGGAGATGATGCATAGCGCCATGGGCGAGGATTCCGGCCTAGGGGGCATCCTGTTCGCTTCGCTCGCCGGCGCATTGCTTCCCGGCGGCCCGTTTGTGTCGTTCCCGATCGCAGTGGCGTTCTACAAGGCGGGTGCGGGCGCTCCGCAACTGATGGCCCTGCTCACCGGATGGTCGATCTGGGCCTTCCATCGGACCCTGAACTTTGAATTTCCGATGATGGGAACGCGCTTCATCACATTGCGCATGACCAGTTCTTTCCTGTTTCCGCCTTTTGCCGGTCTGGCCTGTCTCGTGGCGATGAACTGGATCAAATTGCCCTAGGCTGCCCCGGAGATCTTGCAGGGTGTACTTTGCCTCAATCGTCCGGTCCGGGGATGGTTTTGCATTCCAGAAATATCCGGGCTCGGCATTGTGAGCAGATCGTGCGGTCAAGGCGCATGAACACCGCATGGAATGCCTCGTCCTTGCCGCGAAAGATGTGATCGGCCCCGATGTCGTGCATGTAGCCGCCGTGATGAAGTATTGCCTCCACCGGCTTGCGCGGGCTGTAGAGGTAGAGGGCTCCGCCCATCGTATTGCGTCGAAAGGCTTCACGCCCAATCAGATCTGCGCCGGCCATGTCGACGAAATTGATGCTCTTTGACATGAGCAGCAGATGTTTTTGCTCGGGCGCTTCCCTGCGCAGCAGATCGAAGTGCTGCTCGACATGGTTGGTTGCGCCAAAATAGATTGATCCTTCGATCCGCAGGATTTTCATCTGCGGGCATTCATGCAGACCCCGCTCGACTTCGGCCATCTTCCGTCCTGGATGCCGGGGGTCCGGCACCAGGCTGCGCAAACTCGGCCGGGATGTCCGATTCAGGTACAGCACCAGCGATGCGGCCACGCCCGAGCAGATGGCGAATTCGAGGTCCAGCAGTAGGGTCGCGAAAAATGTGATGGCCAGCACAGTGGCGTCCCCCGGACTGGTGTGGAGTGCCCGGCGGATGAATCCGGTGTCGATCAGGTTCCAGGCCACCAGTCCAAGGACTCCGGCAATCGCGGCCATGGGCAGCAGCGAGGCCAGCGGACCGACGGCAAATATCAGGGCGACCAGGAATACGGCCGACAGCACCGCGGCCAGCGGTGTTCTTGCGCCGGAATCGAAATTCAGGCCGCAGCGATTGACCGATGCGGTGGATGGCATGCTGGAGAAGAAGGCACCGAACAGATTGGCCAGTCCCTGGCCGATGAACTCCTGGTTGTTGTCGAGTCGTTGTCCGGAGCGCAGCGCAATTGCGCGCTCCACGGAGATGGCCTGCGTCAGCGCCAGAATCGTCACGGCGATCGCGCCGCCGAGCAGCGATTGTAGTGTGGCCGGGGAAAAGTCCGGCAGTGAAAACGGCGGCAGAACCGCCTCAAGTGGTCGCAGCATTTCCAGGCCCGACTGCGCCGGTCCGGCGGCGGCATTGATGCCGGCGGCAATCAGGCTTCCGGCCAGGATGGCGCTCAGCATCGCCGGAAAACGGGGCAGCAGGCGCCGTGACAGCAGGCCGGCGGCGATGGTTCCGACTGTGGTCAGCAAGGTCCATGGCCGGGTTTCGGCGATGCGGCTGACCGTGTCTGCGATCAGCGCGATGAAACTGCGGCTTGCCTGCGCCTCGATGCCAAGCATGCTGTGCAACTGGCTGGCCAGGATCAGCACGGCCAGTGCCGCTGTGAAGCCGACCACCACGGCGTCGGACATGAAATTGACCAGGGTGCCCATCCGCGCAAGCCCCATTGCAATCATCAACAGGCCGCATAGCAGCGACAGGGTCAGCGCCAGGCGCAGGTATTCGGGGGAGCCGGGTGTTGCGAGCGGTGAGAGCACCGCCAGGACCATGAGGGATACCGCGGTGGTCGGACCGGATACCGCATGCAGCGATGAGCCGAAAAGTGCTGCGATCACCGTCGGAACCATGGCGCAATACAGGCCGTATTCCGGCGGCAGACCGGCCAGCATGGCGAAGGCCACGCCTTGCGGCAGTACAGCAACGGCTCCGACTAGGCCGGCAATCACGTCCGCACGAGCGGTGTCGCCAGTGACCAAGGGCCACCAGCGCAGCGCGGGAAGAAATCGAGTCATCCTCAAGGGGTAATTCGCGAGTCGCGCTTGAGCCTGAATTCCATGTTATTGGGCCATTTTCATATCTGTACGGGGCATTGAGTCCCCGAGTCCCGGCAGCCCAAGCCCGGACCGCCTGTTCATATCGTTTTCCCGGCATTGGCATGAACGGGTTGCCGGCTATCAGATGTCCCTGTATTCACGGAGTTTTTGCGCCGGTCTTGCCCGGCTCACATCCTCTGCCTTCGGGTTTGCATCGCCTTCTTCAACCTTTTTCTTTAACTGACCCAGGATGCTCAGCACAATAAACAGTGTCTCGTGAATCTGGTTGAAGTGGGTATCCGTTTTTGCGGTCACGGCCAAATGGGAGCATGCGATGGAAAACAGGAAGCACAGGGCGCCCCAGCGGAGGACCCAGAACGAAAGACCGATACCCAGGACAAGTCCCAGATAACTCAGGTACCTGAAAAGCGTGGCTGCCATGCGTCCCTGTATGCCGCAATCAAAGGAGGGTCATTTGGGGCCCATGCCGAGGGGGCTCTTGCCTGACTGACCGCAAGCAATGATGCTCAAAAATGCCCGAATGAGCAAAGAGTTTGTGTAATCAGCCGATAGGGGGTGAAACGGGCGGGAAAAGATGGGGGAGCCCCGGAGGCCCCCCCTTCAAGAGGATAGTACTTTGCTTCTGGTGCGGCAGTGCCTGCTTGCTGTCACGTGCCAGTGTGCGCTGGCCCGGACGCACCATGCTTCAGAAGAGCATGGCCAAAAAATAATACATTTGTAAGAAATATTGGTCAACAAGATTTTACACAAATACAACAAACCATGATTTCTGGGCGGAAATATTGTTTTTTCTGTTGAGTCTGTCCGGGCGTGGCGCGAAACTGGCCGCACCCTGTCCCGGCTGTTCAGGCATGCGGGAGGGGACGACAGCGACTGCTGTTGATCAACCCGATAATTAAAGGAGAAGTACTCGATGAACAAAAAACTGATAGCAGTTGCGGTTGCTGGCGCGTTTGGCGTGCCCAGCATCGCTGCAGCGCAGGTCACGGTCTCGGGCAAGTTCGGCATCCAGCTGACGAACATCAGCATTGGCAACCCCACGGCTGCACGTGCTGGACTCCAC
>CAIYPG010000136.1 GCA_903928055.1 uncultured beta proteobacterium
CGAAGAAGATAAACGGAAGCGACTCGGTGAAGAAGGTGCGAAGCCAAAACGGATTCGCTATAAGGCGTTGAAGTAGTCTTGAGCTGAAGTCGAGGGAATATACAAGGGGACGCATTTTCGTAAATGAGGTCCCCTTGTTCGTTTCCGGGACAAGCGGAAGAGGCTGGGTGAAGAGGGTGCGAAGCCGAAGCGGATTCGGTACAAGGCACTCAAGTAGGTTGAGCTAAAACCCGCCCCCACCCCAGCCTTGCAGGCCGCGCATTCCGTTGCACCGGAATGCCGTTCGGCTGGCGATCAGCAATGCTGATCGAAACCCCTGCCTCTCCCTCCCTCGCTCACTGCGTTCGCAAGGGAGGGAGAAAACTACTCGCTTCGAAGACGGTTCCCTCCCTTGCGAAGCGGGAGAGGGACAGGGTGGGGGTGGGTTCTCTTCGGCGCGCCTAAATCCCGCTGGCCGCATGCCAGCGGTTGCGACCGGCGGACTTGGCGATGTACATGCTGTTGTCGGCATGCTTCAACAGCGCGTTGGGTTCGGTCGCATCGCGCGGAAAGAACGCAAGCCCCACGCTCACGCTCACCTGCAGCGAGCCGTGGGTGAGATTGACCGGCCAGCTTGTGGTCTCGACCAGTTTTCCGGCGATGCGCGCGGCGTCGCCCAGGTCCTGCAATTCCTCCAGCACCAGCACGAATTCATCGCCGCCCAGCCGCGCGACGGTATCGGTCTCGCGCACACAGGCCTTCAGGCGCGCAGACACGGCCTTCAGCATCTGGTCGCCGATGACGTGGCCATGCGCGTCGTTGATGGCCTTGAAGCCGTCCAGGTCCGCGACCAGCACGCCCACGGCGCGCTTGCTGCGCCGTGCGCGGGCGATGGCGCTGGCGATGCGGTCGCCCAGCATGACGCGATTCGCCAGGCCGGTGAGCGGATCGTGGCGCGCCAAGTATTCGAGTTCTTCCTCCTTCTTGCGCAGCGCGACGTTCGCCGTTTCGAGCGCGCGCGTGCGTTCGGTCACGCGCGATTCCAGTTCCTGTTCCGAGCGCTGCAGCGTTGCGACGAGCTGCTCCCTGGCCGCCAGCGTTTCCGCGGCGAGGCGCTCCTGTTCACGGCGCATGGAGTTGATGCGGTCGGCAAGCGCAAACGACAGCAGCAGCACTTCGAGGGCCGAGCCGATCTGCATGGCGTGGGTGGTGAAGTCGTTTGTCGGAACCCAGCCCAGGTTGCGCAGGGAAAGGATGGCCACGCCGATCAGCAGCAGCGTCCAGGCGATGAGGAAGTAGCGCGCGCCCGGATGGCCTTTCACGAAGCAGTACACGCCGCCGCCAACCGCCACGCCGGAGAAGGCGAGGCCGGTGAGCGTGGTGAAGACGGCGGCTGCCTGGTAGCTCGCTGCGAACGGCATCAGTGGCGTGAGTGCTGCGAGGGCAAACAGCCCGGCCATCGCCAGGATCAGGCGATCGAGTTTCGGAAAGTGCCGGCGGGTCCCGAGGAACAGGCGGGTGAACAGCGCGCCGAAGAAGCCTGCCGCGGCGTTGCCCAGCGGCAGCGCGATGTTGCCCCAGGCCGGCGACGCCGGCCACAGGAACTGGTTGCCGAAGCCGTTCAGCGATGCCTGGCCCACGGCCATCGAGGCGACAAAGGCGACGTAGGCGATGAACACCGGTTCGCGCACCGACAGGAACAGCAGCAGGTTGTAGAGCAGCAGCGCGAGCAGCATGCCGTAGTACAGGCTGAACAGTGCATAGCTCGCCTGGTCGTGGTGATGCAGCGCGTCCGGCTGCCACAGCGTGACGGGAATGGTCAGCGTGCCGGCGGAGCGGACCTTGAGGTACAGGATCTGTTCTGCCCCCGCCGCCAGGGTCACCGGGAAGACGAGGTTGCGGTGCGCAAAGGGCCGCTCGGCAAAGGGCTGCAGGTCGCCTGCAGCCAATCGGGTGTATTCGCCGGCTTTAGATGGATCGGCCACATAGGCTTCGACCGAATCGAGCGACGGAAAGCCGATCTCGAGCAGCCAGCGTGCCGGGGCATCGGCGGCCACGCGCAGCGGCAGCGCCAGCCAGTAGGTGGAGCGCGAGTAGCCGAAATTGACTTCGGAGCCGAATGTGCCGGCCGGCCGGAATTGTTGGGCATGCGCCTCATCCGACACGTCGTTGACAGTCAGCGTGTTCCCGGCGTCTTCGTAATAGAGCAGGCTCTCCGATGCGGAAAGGCTCTGCTGCGCTGCGCCCAGGTCGGCCCAGTCGTGCGTGCCCAGTGCCGCCGGGCCTGCGGCCAATGCCGGGGCGAGCGAAAGCCAGCACAGCACCATGGCCAGCAACCGGGCGGGGGTCAAAACCCGCTGCGGTCCGAAGGAATTGGTCTGTGCAGAAAGTGAAAAGCGAGGAGAGGATTTACTGCGCACGCTTCCATCGTAGCAAAAAGCGTGCATACCCGCCCTGCATACGCCATCAGCATATGCAGGATGGGAGTGGGGTCAGACCCCGAGCAGCTCGACTTCAAACACCAGGATGGCGTTGGGCGGAATCACGCCGCCGGCGCCGCGCGAGCCGTAGCCGAGTTGCGGCGGAATGGTCAGCTTGCGGCGTCCGCCCACTTTCATGCCCGCCACGCCTTCGTCCCAGCCCTTGATGACCTGGCCCGCGCCGAGGTGGAACTGGAACGGGTCGTTCCGGTCCTTGCTCGAATCGAACTTCGTGCCGTCGGTCAGCCAGCCGGTGTAATGGACGGTCACATGCTGTCCGGCTTCGGCCAGCGCGCCTTCGCCGGTTTGCAATTCCTCGTACTGCAGGCCGCTGGTCGTGGTGATGGTGCTCATGAATTTCCTTTGTCAGTGGGTTGTGTCGAATGGGGAACTGGTGGCGCTTCGAGCTGCACGCGATTGCGCCCCTGCGCCTTGGCTGCATAGAGCGCGTCGTCGGCGCGTGAAATCAGGCGGTCCGGCGTGTCGTCGCCGTGATACGCGGAGATGCCGATGCTGGCGGTGACCGTGATGCGCGTGGCCTTGTACAGGACGCCGCTGCTCTGCAGCACGTGCCGGATCTTTTCGCCCAGCACCTGCGCCTGATCGAGGTCCGTGTTCTTGACCACCACGAGGAATTCCTCGCCGCCCCAGCGGCACAGGATGTCCGAGGCACGCAGCGTGCCCTTGATGGCGCGCGCGATCGTGCGCAGCACCTTGTCGCCGACGAGGTGCCCGAAATTGTCGTTGACGTTCTTGAATAGGTCGATGTCGATCATCAGGGCGCACAGCGGCGAGCCGGTGCGATGCGATTCGCTGATGGATTGCGCGAGCAGCACGTCAAAGGCCTGGCGGTTCGCGAGACCGGTCAGCTTGTCGGTGGTGGCCATCTCCTCGAGCTGCGACTGGTAGCGGTTGATCGTGTAGCTGGTGGCCAGCAGCACGATGAGCGTGATGGCGATGCCGAGCGCAAGGTTGTAGTAGAGCGTGCTGCGCACGGCGGACATCGCCTCGTCATCGGTGCCCTCGACGAACAGGTACCAGTTCAGCTCGGGGATCAGCCGGACGTTGAGCAGGCGCTCATGGCCGTTCTGCACGTACTGGAAGGAGCCCGAGCCCTTGCGCAGGATGCTCTCGGCGATATCGTTGAGGCCCGGGCTCTTGCGGATGTCGCTGCCCTGCGCGTGCGCACTGCTGCCCAGTGCCACCAGGCCCTGCCGGTCGACGAAGTAGATGTCGCGGTCGTAGCGCTTCTGGTAGGTGTCGATCAGCCTGCGCGCCGCGTCCATGGTGAGGCCGACGCCGGTGACGCCGATGAAGCGCCCGGTATAGTCGAGCACCCTGTAGTTGATGAAGATCGTGGTCGTATCCTTGTTCGCCTGGTCAGGATCGATGTTGATTTCATACGGCATGCTCATGGCCCGCACGCGGAAATACCAGGCATCCCGCGGCTCGTCCTGGCTGACCTTTTTCAGCACGCCGCCCGTCTGGTAATAGGTGCGGGTGCGCTCGGAGACGAAGAAGGAGGTGAAGGCGCTGTAGCGGTCCTTCACCTCGCGCAGGTAGCGGGTCATCCGCTCCACGTCCGTTTCGCCGGACAGCACCCAGTCGCGCAGGAAGGTGTCGCTCGCCATCATGGAAGAAATGACGATGGGCCGGACCAGGTCCTTCTGGATTTCGGAATACAGGTTGTCCGAGGTCAGCGGCAGCTCGTTGGCAACCATGGACTTGCGGATCGCCGACTTGGAGACCTGGTAATTGACCACCACCGTCACCGCAAATCCGATGACCAGCAGCAGGCAGATTGCCGCGATCAGGCGCTGCTTGTCGCCAAAGCGGCCCAGTTTCACGGCCGGCTCCGGGGGTGGTTCCGTAGTCGGGAGGCGGTGCTGATTGTCATCGTGCGGCAGTTCATCGTGTCGGGAGCCTGGCCAGTGCCTCGTTGTTTGTCGGGCTCCGGTGTGTGATCAAGGGCTGCAATAAAAAACGCCGGAGGTGCGGTACGGTACCGCATCCCCCCGGCGCTGTCATCGACGGGCTACTTGCGGCTGGGCAGTGCGATGACCGCGTAGCCGGGCGCCGTGCCCTTGCCGTCCTGGTTCATCACGTTGATTTCCAGGCGCACCAGGTTCTCGCCGTTCTCGGTCTTCTTTTCGGTGATTTTGCCGGTGGTGGTGAGGATGTCGTGCTTCTGGTTGATGGCGCGCCACTGCGCGCTCATTTCCTTCAGCTCGGCCTCGTCGCCGGCCCATTCGCGCAGCATGTTCTGCAGGTAGGCCCAGCGCAGGTTGCCCATGCCGAATGCGCCCTGTGCGTTGCCGCCGTTCTTGCCGGCCTCGTCGTCCATGTGGATGTAGACGAATTCGTCATTGACCGCGGCGTAGCGGTTCCAGTGCATGAAATCGGTCTGCTTGACGAAGGAGGGAATCTCGTCGCCGACCTTGACGTCCTCGAAATAGACTTTGTACATGTCGCTTTCCTTATTTAACAATGCGAGGAGAAACATCCCCTCGCGCACCCCTGATAGTGAGGCCTGACAAAATCCCGTCAGGGCCGCCTGTCTGGTACTAGTAGATGATCGAGATGGAAACGCGGCTGCGAACGAACTCGCCCTTCTGGTTCGTCCAGCGCACTTCGGTGCTCTTGTAGAGCGTCAGGCCGAGCTTGCCGACCCGTTCTTCCATCTTGACGACCGCGGTCCTCGATGTGATGACGTCACCGGGGCGGATGTGCACGCCGTAGGTTTCAGTCTGGCCGCCGTTCATGCTGCGCTCGCCGACGGCACGCTTTGCGGGCTTCGGTGCGCGATCGGCGGGGCGGATCGCGGGCCAGGCAAAGGGATTGAATTCGCGCGGTGCGATGATGCCCTTGTACTTCGTGGTCCTGGCGTAGGCCTCGTCCCAGAACAGTTTCGGCGGGACATCCGGCCAGTAGACCGCAATCGCCCACTTGCGCAGGTCGGAATGGTCAACGGGGTGGGATACCTGGGGCTCGCTCCACACGTTCAGGCTGTCCTTCAGTGCCTGGGTGATCAGCGTTGTCGGCGCTGCTGCAGCATCGGTCATTGTGCTTCCTCCTTGTTTGCAGGGCGTCGCGAAATAGGGAAAGTTCCCCCGGAATCGCCCCAATCGAATGCCACCAGAAGAACTTTTTTCCGGCGGCCGGTTGGACCAGGAGTTGCCTATAGTTGCCTGTTCCAGCAGCGTGCAAATATATCATGCGCAGGGGCGTCAGGCCTTTCGGCGCCCCGCGTTTCCATAGGCGTTCAAAGTGGTGTTCAGAAGCCTTCCAGCACGATTTTTCCGATGCTGCGACCCTGTTCGATCAACTGGTGGGCCTGCTTCAGATGCGTTGCGTTGATGGTTCCGAGATTCATCGTGGCCGTGCTGCGCAGCACCCCGGCATCGACCAGGCTAGCGGCGCGATCAAGCAGGTCGTGCTGGGCGACCATGTCCGGTGTCTGGAACAGCGGCCGGGTGAACATGGCCTCCCAGCAGAAGGTGATGCTCTTCCGTTTGAGTAGCAGGAAATCGGTTTCATTGGGGCCATCGACGATGGAGCAGATTTTTCCCTGCGGGCACAGCAGCGCGGGGAAGTCCGCGAAATGCCGGCCGGCGGCGTTTGCGCAGAGCACGTAATCGACTTCGGCGATGCCGCAGGTTTTCAGTTGTCCGGGGAGACTCTGGTTGTGGTCAACGATGTGGTCTGCCCCGAGGGAGCGTGCCCAGGCTGCGGATTCGGCGCGCGAAGCGGTGGCGATGACGGTGAGTCCGGCCACGCGTTTCGCAATCTGGATGGCGATCGAGCCCACGCCTCCGGCACCGCCGATGATCAGCAATGATTTTCCGGCGTCAGCGCCCGATGATGAGATGTTCATGCGCTCGAACATTCCCTGCCAGGCGGTGATCGTGGTGAGCGGCAGTGCGGCGGCATCCGCGAAGCCGAGGCTGGCCGGCTTGTGGCCGGCGATGCGTTCGTCGACGCAATGGAATTCGGCGTTGCCGCCGGAGCGGGCGATGCTGCCGGCGTAGTACACCGCATCGCCGGGTCGGAACAGCGTCACGGCCGGACCGGTGGCTGCCACCACGCCGGCCACGTCCCAGCCCAGTATGCGCGGCGGCGTTTCAACAGAATTCCGGTTGGCATCGTTCGGGGCGCGGTGCTTGGTGTCGAGCGGGTTCACCGAAATTGCACGGACTTCCACCAGCAGGTCATGCCCCATTGCCTCCGGCTGCGGAACGTCCACGTCAAGCAGGGCATCGGGATCGGTGATCGGCAGGTAGCGGTGCAGGCCGACGGCTTTCATGGGTGGCTCCTTCGAGTGTGAGGCCGATGTGTCATTTGCGTCATTCCGTGCCGCGCGTGCCGCCCGCCGTGAACGCAAGCAGCGTGGTGATGACGGCAAGGAACACCATCGCCGAGAGGGCGAGTGACCAGTGGATGCCGATGAGGCCGCCGACAATGCCGATCGTGACCCCGGCGAAGGCGCGCAACCCGAGACTGGACATCGTATAGAGGCCGATGACGCGGCCGCGGATCGTCGCAGGCGCATTCATTTGCACCAGCGTGAGCGCCATGCTGTTGAACGAGAGCTCCAGGAACCCGGTCAGGAACAGCAGCACCAGAGCCAGCGGATACAGCGACGAGGCGGCGAAGCCGGCAATGGCACAGCACCACAGCATGGCAAGCATGAATGCGGTGCGCGGCCGCGGCTGAATCAGGCCGCGTGCTTCCAGTGCGAGTCCCGCAGTGAGCGCGCCGGCGGCATCGGCACCGAGCAGCATGCTGTAGGACATGCCGGGATCACCGTGGCCGAGGTCGTGTGCGAATTCGGGCATCTGCGCCTGATAGCCATTGCCGATGAACAGCGATGCGCCGCCAGCCAGCAGCGTCATCGAGACAATCGTACGGTTCGTGGCGATTTCGCGGATCGTGGCGAGGATGTCGGGAAGGCCACGGATGGCGCGCACCGGTGCGGGTGCACCCTTGCGGAATTTCGGGCCGTAGGGCGCCTTCCACAACCACAGCACCAGCGGCAGGTAGATCAGCACATTGACGAGGATGCCGTGGGTGGGCCCCAGCGCGAGCATCAGCAGGCCGCCGATGGCCGGGCCCATCAGCAGGCCGAGGTAGCGCGAGGTGGCATTCAGGCGCACTGCGCTTTGCAGTTGCGCCGTGCCGACGATGTCATGCAGCAGCAACTGGCTGGCCGGCATCCACAGCACGCCGGCGCAGCCGTGGACGATGAGCAGGATCACCGCATGCCAGATTTCCAGCTCACCGCTCATGAACAGCAGGCCCCAGGCGAGCGACACGCTCATGAAGATCGCCATCCCGATCTGGATCAGGCGCCGCGGATCGAAACGGTCGGCAAGAGCACCTGACCATACCGCGAACAGCAGGTAGGGCACCCAGTGCGAAATCACCGCAAAGCCGCCCAGTTCCGGCGAATGGAATTTCTGGAACAGCATCCAGTAGCTGATCACGTGCTCGATGCTGTCGGCCATCATGGCCAGTGCCGAGGTGATGAAGTAGGCGCGGAATCCCGGATGGCGCAGGGCGGCGAACGATTGGTGCTGGGGAGCTGTCGTACTCAAAGGAAGCTTTCGATGCTGGTGTCGTCGGGCGAAGTCCCGTATGGTATCCGAGCGCGTGCCGATGATGCCGGCCCCGTGGCCGTGGTTTACCACTGATATGGAAGGAGAACATGATGCGGACGCAGCAATACAGCCTGATCCCGTGCCGGCATGTTCGTGCCGGGCTTTGCATTGCGCTGGCCGCGCTTGTCCTGCCCGTGTCTGTCCTGCCCGTGTTCGCCCAGGGGCAGGGCGGCGATGCCGCAAAGGAGGTGCGGGCCCGCGCCGTGGAACGGTGCCTGGCCAATCGTGGCGTGGACTGCACCACCGACCAGGGGCTGGAGGAATGGATCGTGCTGGAGCGGGGGCCTGACGAGCGGCGGGTCATTCGTGCCCCAGCCACGCCGGGTTCGGCAGTGGGGAGTGGAACGATTCGGGGCAGCGGCGTGACCCCGGACGGCGTGGCAAAGGGGGTGAAGGGCAGCACGACAAACCCGGGTGGAGGCAGCACCGGGAAGCCGGCTTCAGCGGCCCGGTGAAATTTTCGGAACAACGCCTGTGTGACCGGGTTGCGCGCTCCGCACAGTGTGGTCAGTGCGGTCAGGTTCGGCGGAACGACCTGATCGGCTTGAGTTCCACCGGGACGATTTCCGCGGTGCGGGTCCCGTCAGTGAGCAGCACCTGCCCATCCTGCATGGAGTACTGCAGGCGCATGGTGCGCTGTGCCAGTGCGGCCATCGCCTGCGTGGCCTCCACCGGCAGGTCGATCACCCCGAGATTGTCCGAGCGCTCGAGCTTTGCGCCCGCCGCCTGCCACCAGCGCTGCGCTGCGCTGCCGCCATAGCTGTAGATCAGCACCTTGTCCGAGCGCCCGCAGGCGCGACGCACGATTTTCTCGTCCGGCAACCCGACGTCGATCCAGGTGCGTATGGCGCCGGTGAGGTCTTTCGCCCACAGGTCAGGTTCGTCGTCCACGCTCAGTCCGCGGGCGAAGGACAGCCCTTCCTCATCGGCATTGAGCGCGAACGCCAGCAGCCGGACCATCATGCGCTCGTCGGTCTCGGAGGGATGGCGGGCGAGCGTGAGCGAGTGATCGCTGTAATGGTTGCGATCCAGGTCCGCCACCTGTATTTCCGCCTTGAATATGGTTGCCTTGAGGGCCATCGGGTCTGCTACCTTGTCGTTCTATTCAAGAAATCAAGCGCCAGTACATGCCAGCCAGCGAAAAAATCATTGCCGCCACCACTGCGTGGCTCGAAGCCGCAGTCATCGGCCTCAACCTGTGCCCATTCGCCAGGGCGGTGCACGATGCCCGCCGCATCCGCTACGTGGTGAGCGGGGCCGAAACGACGGAGGCCCTGCTCGATGCGCTCCTTGCCGAACTGCAACTGCTGGCCTCGGCTGATCCGGAGGAAATCGAAACCACGCTGCTGATCCATCCGCGGGTGCTGGCCGATTTTCTCGACTTCAACGATTTCCTCGACGTGGCCGATGCCACGATCGAACATTGCGGCTTCGCCGGGGAACTGCAGATTGCCAGCTTTCATCCCCACTACCAGTTTGCAGGGACTGCGCCGGATGACATCGAGAACTGCACGAACCGCTCGCCGTATCCGATGCTGCACCTGCTGCGCGAGGCAGGCATCGAGCGCGCCGTGGCCGGCCATCCCGATCCGGCGCGCATCTATGAACGCAACATGGAAACCCTGCGCCGCCTCGGCCACGAGGGCTGGGCGCGACTGATGAAAAAAACCGCGCCCTAGCGTCCTGGTCTGCGCGTCCTGCTACTTCGCCTTGAGTCCCTTGGTGAGCAACTCGGCAACGATTTCATTCAACCCGACCTTGCGCTCCTCGGCCAGCGCCTGGACCTGCTTCACCAGATCGCTGTTCAGCTTGACGGCAAAGGGAACCAGACCCAGCGACTGGTCAAGCTTGCGCTGCTCGCGCCGGTCCATCGGGGCCGATGCATCCTTGCCGAAACGTCCCGGTGTCTTTGCCTGGGCCATCCTGCCCGCGATGGTGAGGCCCTTGAGTTTCTCGAGGTCGGTTCTTTTCACGGCGGTGCATCCTTGTCTGATGAAGAACCCATGCAATGAGTCCTGAGGCCTGCATTCTACGCGGACGCCGCCGCCCGGCCCGTGTTCCGACCGCTGTTCCGACCCAGGGTCTGATGCACGGGCCTGTTCAGTCCTTGTTGGCGATGGCCTTGCGGATGAAGGCCTTGCGCTCGTTGCGGTCCTCGATCTCGTCGGCGATGAGCAGGTAGAGCTCGGAGAGGTCGCGCGCCTTCATCGCGGCGCGCTTCACCACCACCCGTGCCAGCGGCCCGAGGTGCTGGGCCAGCGCCTTCTCGGCCTTCTCCAGTGCACCCAGGTCAAAACGCTGTGCCGCCAGCAGGGTGGCGACGTTCGTGGGATTGCCGGTGGGCGCCGAAGGCTGCGGGGCCGGCACGGACCGCTCGGCCGTATCGCCGGCGTAACGCTTCACGAAGGCCGTGCGCGCGGATTCGTCGTCGATTTCCGCGGCGACGGCGCGGGCCAGCGCAGCGATCGAGGCGGCGGCCGGCGCGGCGCGGCGGATGACCACTGCGGCAATCGGGCCGATGTGCTTCACGAGCTCGGATTCCATTTTTTTCACCGCATCACGGTCGAGCAGCATCCCTGCCGGCAGGCTGGTCGGCTGCGAGGGCGCGTTTGGTGTGACGGCAGTCGCTCCCGCCGTTGTGGCCGCTGCCATGCTGCTGGGCGCCTCGAATGCCCCGGTGCGCGACGGGTCGATGGGATTGGAGAGGTCCGAGGCCGGTTCGGTTGACTTCAGCGCGGCCTTGATTTCCGAAACCGATTGCGGGCGCCGGGTCTCGTCGGGTGCAAGCATCCAGTCGATGGCCGTGAGCAGGTCGGCACTGTAGCGGCCGCGGTCGCCGGCCTGCACCGCCGGCGGCATGGGGTCGTTGCGCACGCGTGCCGCGGCCTCCACCGGACGGTGGCCCGTGACCAGCCAGTAGAGCACACCGCCCAGCGCGTAGATGTCGCTCCACGGCCCCTGCCGGCCCTGGCTGTGGTATTGCTCCAGCGGCGCATATCCGGGCGTGACGATTGCGGTCAGTTCGGATTTCGCCGAGGCCATGCGCGCCGAGCCGAAGTCAAGCAGCACCGGCGAGCCGTCGTCGCGCATGAAGATGTTGCCCGGCTTGATGTCGCGATGCAGGAAGCCGCCCTTGTGCACGACTTCCAGCCCGTCGAGCAGCGGCAGCAGCATGTCGCGCAGCGCTGCTTCGCTCACCGGCCGGATGGCGCGCGCCCAGTCCTGCAGCGAGCGTCCGTCGACGAACTCCATCACCATGTAGGCGGTGCTGTTCGCCTGGAAAAAGCGCATCACGCGCACGATGTTCGGGTGGCGGAAGGAGGCGAGCGTGCGCGATTCGTCGAGGAAGCGGTCCAGTCCCCATTTGAAGGTGTCGGTGGCTTCGGTGGAGCGCGGGCGCACCGAGCTGTCCTCGTTGCGCTGCGCAAGGTCGCCCGGCAGGTATTCCTTCAGCGCGACCCTGAGGTTGAGGTTCGCGTCGGTGGCGAGGTAGGTCAGCCCGAAGCCGCCCACGCCGAGCGTGGACTCGATGCGGTACTCGTTCAGTGCATAGCCCGGAGGCAATGCCAGTTCATCGGTGGCCATGGCTGCCCTGCTGATCCTTCCGCGTACCTACTTGTCGATCAGCGCAATGGCCTTCTCGAGGCTGCGCCGCATGCGGTTGAAGGAGCGCCCGAGCAGCGACACTTCGTCCTTGCCCTTTTCCGGGAATTCGGCGATGTCGGTGTTGCCGGTGGAGATCTTGTCGGCGGCCTCCGAGAGCTTCGTGATGGGGCGCACGATCAGCAGCGAGAGCATGACGTTGAGGATGATGAACAGCACCACGAACACCGCGGTGAGCGAGCCCATGAACGTGTAGAAGGCCCGGTCGGCGTTGGCGATCGGCAGCGTCATCGGCACCGACACGATCTGCGCGCCGATGACCTCGTTCAGCTTCCAGCCGAAGCCGTTGTTCGGGCCGTAGATCTTCACCATGGAGGCGGGGGCCATGTCTGCCGTGGTGTGGCAGGCGAGGCAGGCCGGGTCCTTGATCTGGAAGGGCCGCGCCAGGTACAGCGAGGGCCCGGTGGGGGTCATGCGCGTGCCGGAGATTTCCGGCTGCTTGTCGTTGCTGCGAAAGCTGTTGACGATGTCGGTTTCCCATTCCACCGCGCGGTCGCGCGGATTGGTCGGATTGAGCGCGGCTTCCTTGTAGGAGTAATCCGGGTATTTCTTGCGCAGGAGCGTCATGATTTCACCGGCCGAGAACGCCGGAACGCTCTGCGGCAGGAATTCCTCGTCGGACACGCGCAGGTTCGGACGCACCTGGCCGACGGTGTAGGCGCGCATCGAAAGCGCGGCTTCCATCATCACGCCGGCATTGCGCAGCACTTCCTCTTCGGCATTCCGGTGCAGCAATTCGTAGGAAATGGTCCCCGAAATGCCCAGCCCAAGCAGGAATACCACCAGCAGCACAAGATTGAATTTCAGCCGCAGACCCATTTGATTTTCTCCCTGATCCGTCCCCGAAGTGACGCATTATAGAAGCGGATGGAAAAGTGCGGCGGCGCCCTTCTGCGCAGCCGTGACAGCCCCTCCGCCTTGCTGTCGCCTTGCAGTAACAATTGCTTACCACTGTGTTTGGAACCATTGCCTGCAGCGAACAATCTGATTGATCAGCGGTGTTTTTGCTTTCAGTGTCCGACGATCGGGAGATTGCAGATTGCTGACAGAAAACACTGTCTCCAGATGGCGACATTTTTCCGGTCATTGCAGGCCGGCGTGTCGAAGTTGCGGGTGCTGATCTCTGCGTGGCCCCGCGCTGGCATGGATATCGCTGACTGGATCGGGCAGGCCGTGCCTCTTTGCAACTGCGGCACTTCTGCCTATTTCCAATAAAGCAAAAAGGAGTTCACATGACAATCAACTTTGCCAAACGCATCCCTATCAAGGCCACCATGGTGGTGGCCAGCGCGCTTTGCGCCGTTTCCATGACTGCCGCCCATGCCCAGAGCAGCGGCATGCAGCCCACGCCATGGTCGTTGGGGGGCTCGATCGGCCAGAGCGATGCCAGCATCCCGAATTCCGCCGGCGATACCTCCAAGACCAGCTACAAGCTGTGGGGCGGCTATCAGTTCACGCCGAGCTGGGGTGCGGAAGCCGGCTACAGCCATCTGGGCAAGGATTTCTCGATGAACGTGCCAGGCGACGTTGCCTCGGGCAAGCTGACGAACTGGTATGGCGCCGCGGTGGGCACGATGCCCCTGGGCAGCGGCTTCTCGCTGCTGGGCAAGGTTGGCATCACGCGCAACGAGGCTGACTTTGGCGGTGCCGGCGAGTCCCGTCGCACGCAGCCCCTGCTTGGCGTGGGCGCGGAGTATGCAATCTCTCCGATGCTGTCTGCGCGTCTCGAGTATGAGGACTACGGCAAATTCACCACGAACGGATTCGCCGGCAATGGCGAGATCAAGGCGAACAGCGTGAACCTCGGCCTGAAGGCGCGATTTTGATGCATCGCCTGTGATGTAACACCTGCTGTAATGCCTGCCCTCTTCTCACCCTCCCTGGAGGAGAGGCAGGCATGTGGTGGCGGCCCGGCCCGGTGTACCAGGCCGGGCCGTTTTTTTTGCGCGGCCTGAAACCCATGGCTTTGATATGCTGGGCGGCACATCAAAATCAGAATCAAAAAGGGGAAGAGGAATGAATACGCCGAACGCCGTTGACGGTCTGGCCTTCAGCAAGGTGGACGGTGTCGCCACCATCACGCTCAACCGCCCGGACAAGCTGAACGCGATCACCTTCAGGATGGTGGAGGGGCTGACCGCCTTTGTCGACGAGTGCGGGCGTGATGACGAGGTGCGCGTCATCGTCATCACCGGTGCCGGCCGCGCGTTTTCCTCGGGCGACGACATCGTCGGCGGCATGGGCGAGCCCTCGCGGCCCTTCACCGCCGATGTGGGCATCGGCACCGACCTCGGCCCGCACCATGCCATGGTGAAAAAACTGCTCTCCGTGCCCAAGCCGGTGGTTGCCGCGATCAATGGCCGCTGCCATGGCGCGGGCTGGGTCACGGCGCTGTCCTGCGATTTTCGCGTCATGCGCTCCGATGCGCTGATCGGCGACATCCGCGCCTCCAAGGCGATCTTCTCCGCGCAGGGCGTGCCCATCATGCTGCCGCGCCTGATCGGCCAGTCGCGCGCCATGGACATCCTGATCAATGCCCGCGTGCTGGATGCGGTCGAAGCCGAGCGCTTCGGCATCGTGGTGCGCGTCTGGTCGCCGGAGACCTTCGATGCCGAGCTGAAAGCCTTCGTCGGCGCGCTGGCCGAAGGCCCGACCCGGACCTACGCCGCCTGGAAACTGGGCGTGAACCGTTCGCTGCTCGCCGAGCTCGACAGCTACACCGACTGGGAGCGGCGCGTCACCGGTGTCGTGAAGAAAACCGCCGACTCCGCCGAAGGCCGGCTCGCGTTCAAGGAAAAGCGGAAGCCGAAGTTCACCGGGCGCTAGCTGCCGGTGTCGCCTGCATCACGAACCAGCGGGGTGAAGTGTTTTGCCCGACTGCCGCGCTGATTTTTATATTATCGTTTTCATAAAAATCGCTTTTATTAAATAGCAATGGCGCGATATTTGTAATCAAAGAACGGAAGTGATGCCCGGCCGTGTCGCAGCGGCGAACTATTTCCCTGCACTCCGTGCTCAGCTGTTCTGCCCCAGCGTGCGGTTGGTGTCGCGCAATCGCAGGCTGAGCGAGCGCCCGAGATTGGCGAGCACCGTCATGCCGATGCGCGGATGCGCTGCCGCCAGCGCCTCGAAGCCGTCGCGCTCAAGCATGTAGCACAGCAGCGCTTCGTCGGCGGTGACGGTTGCGGAACGGGGTTCGCGGTCGAGCAGTGCCATTTCCCCGAACACCGTTCCGGCGGAGAAGGTCACCAGCCTGAGATCGTCGGGGCTGCCCGGATCGGACTGCGCGGCACGGCGCTTCAGCCGCACGCTGGCCGAGCCGCGAATGATGATGTACAGCGCATCGCCGCCCGCGCCCTCGGAGAACACCGTTTCCTGCGGGGCGAATTGCACGCGCACCAGCGCTTCGCGCAGGGTCGTGCATTCCGCGTGGGTGAGGCCGCGTGCGATGTCCAGCTTTTCGAAGGCCGTTTCTTCGGTGCCGGCCTCCGTCGAATTCAGGGAGGCCAGCAGCTTGTTCTCGCACCACTCCAGCGCGCGGTCCAGGTCAGGATGGATGCGATCGGGACCGAGCATTTCGGCCACGCCATGGTCGCGCAGCATGGAACCGGTCTGATGGTGATCGTCCTGGCCGCAGATGAGGAGTTCGGCGCCGGCAGAGCGGACGCGCTGCCAGGTCTGCTTGAGGATGCGCGCGCCGGTGCTGTCCACTTCATTGACGCGTGAAATGTCCAGCACCACATAGCCCACGAGGCCGGCAATCGCCGCGTCGATGCGGTTGTGCAACTGCTCGGCGGAGGCGAAGAACATCGGGCCCTCGAGTTCCATCATGAGGATCCGCTTTCCATGCCCGCGCAGCAGTGCGGCATCGTCTGCGGTGCGGGTGCGGCGCGAGTGCAGTTCATCGCCATGGCGCCAGCTTCGCACCACGCCGCGGCTCATGCGCATGGCGAACACCACCAGCGCGATGCCCATGCCAAGGCCGACGGCGATCACCACCTCGCCGGATATCGCAATGACGGTCACCCGCGCGATGACGGCGAGGTCGCCGATGATGCTCGCCAGGTTGATCGTCGAGCCGCTGGCCGCCTTTCTGAGCAGTTGCAGCGTCCAGCGGTCAAACAGTTGCCAGCCGGCCTGGGCCACCAGGGCTGCGAGCACCACGTTGGGGACCAGGCCCAGCAGCGGCGCGAGCAGCGGTATCACGCAGAGGAAGAACAGTGCGTGCGTCAGCAGCGACAGCGAGTTGCGCGCACCAGCGCCGAGGTTGGTCGTGCTCGAGGAGAGGCTGATGGAGCCGATGATGCCGCCGAGCAGGGGTGTCAGGGTGTTGGCGGCACCCACGCATAACAACTCGCGCGTGCTGTTGCCGCGCTGCCCGGAGAGGTTTTCCACGACCTTGGCATTGATCAGCGCATCCAGCGAGGCCACGATGGCAACGCTGGCCGCCGCCGCAATCATTCCCGGCAGCGCATCGGCAAAGCCCGGACGCACTGTCAGCGCGATGATGCCGGCCAGTTGCCGGCCGTCAGGCAGGGACAGCGGGATGCTGCCGACGGTGCCGCCCAGGTGCGCGGACAGTCCGCCCCATGCCAGGAGGTAGTACAGGAGAGTGCCGCCGAGCAGCCCCAGCATCAGCGGCGGCGCACGCCTGACGAGGCGCGGTGCGAAGTAAATCAGGATCAGTGTTGCCGCCGCGATGACGACGTGCAGCGGTTGCATGCCGGCCAGGGCGCCCGCCCACTCGCCAGGCGCCGGCCT
This sequence comes from uncultured beta proteobacterium, assembly GCA_903928055.1. Lineage (GTDB taxonomy): Bacteria > Pseudomonadota > Gammaproteobacteria > Burkholderiales > SG8-39 > CAIYPG01. Next base: position 16,541 of record CAIYPG010000136.1, read on the forward strand.
TGAGGGCAGCCCGAGCAGCGTGGGCAGTTGCGCGTAGAGGATGATGACGGCCGCGGCGTTCTGGAACCCCGCCATCACCGGCGTGGGGATGAACTTCACCAGCCGCGCCAGATGCAGCAGTCCCAGCAGGAGCTGGAAGGCGCCGGCCATGGCCAGGAGCAGCAGTACTGCGGAACTCACTGCTGTTGTATCGCCTGCCGGCAGCCAGGGTGCGCCGACCAGCTCCTTGGCAAACACTGCGGCGACCATGAAGGACACCAGGCTGCGCGGTGCATAGATGGTGATGCCGCGTGCGCCGGCCAGCAGGGCAATCAGTCCGAGGAAGCCCGCGGCATACAGGCCTGCGACCACACCGGTGGTGAGATAGGCCGGACCGAAGGGCGAGAAGGCGAGTGCACCCAGTCCCATGGCGAGCGGGAGCGTGACCAGCGTGGCCTGCAGGCCCGCCATGATATTGCGCCAGGGCTCGATGTCCCAGCCCGCCGGCAGGTGCGCAAAGCGCCGGCCGGCCGTTCCGGCGGGGTTCGCCTCGAGACGGGCTTTCATCGGAACGGCAGCGCCGGCAGGTTTGGTTGCGGTGACCGGGACGGCAATCGGTGGCGTTGCATGGTGTGGCGCTGCATTGGACCTGTGTTTGTTGTTCTGATTTTGTCGTTCTGATGACGGAGCGGTCATGACACGCGCTGATTTCATGCCATGTCCATGTTATTGCAATTTTGTTTCAGTTCTGTTGCCGCCGCGCGGTGTGATTGTCGCATCCCCGGAGCGGGTGCGGCGAGTACGGCAATCATTGCCGTGCCGGAGGCATCGGGAGAGGAGACCCAAAAGAAGGGGCGGATGCCCTGTTGCGCAGTCCGTGACCAGGATCAAACGGAGTGCGGACCGGGCGGCCGGTCAATAGCGGCGTGTTGCCGCCGGCGGCAGTTGGCCTAAAACCGACCCGAGCCGAAAAGGCCGACCAGGCCGATGATGATCAGGTAAAGCGCGACGATGTAATTCAACAGGCGTGGCACGATGAGGATCAGCACGCCGGAGATCAGTGCGACGACGGGGCCGACAGCGAGGGAGAGTTGCATGATTGTCCTTTCAGATGCCGGCGCAATGCCGGCCGGATGGCGCAATTTGTGCAAATGCACGATGGCTTCTGCCAATCATCACGCGAATGCCATCGCGCGGTCTGTGCGGTTTCGCACGCAGCAACGCTCAATCAGTGGCTAGGCCACGAGCGCGGCATCGGGGCAGCGGTCATTTCGGCTTCAACGGCCAGTCGTCCTCGTCCTCAAGGATGCTGATCACGCGGGTCCGCTTCGGGCCGGCGGCGAAGCGCTCCATCTTCACCAGCACCGGATACATCTCTTCCATGCGGATGCGCGCTTCGCCGTGGGTGGAGAAAGTCATCACCGAGCCGTCAGGTCGCTTGACGTCGTGCCATACGTTGGGGTCGCTGTCGTCGTCCTGGACTTGCATTTTGAACATTGCCGTTTCTCCAATTGTTTCAGTTGGAGGTGTTGCACAGCGAATGGTTCACTCGCGGCGGAAATCCGCGCATCCCGGGGTTGTCAAATAACCTGGGTGAGTTGTCTGCTTTGAACTGCGGATTCAGGTTCCGATATACGCAGTCTTTACCTGCGTATAAAACTCCTTTGCATGGCTTCCTTGTTCGCGAGGACCATAGGAAGATGCTTTGCGCCCCCCAAATGGGACATGATAGTCAACGCCGGCCGTGGGCAGATTCACCATGACCATGCCCGATTGCGAGTGACGTTTGAAATGTGCGGCATGCTTCAGTGAAGTTGTGGCGATGCCCGAGGACAGGCCAAAGGGCGTGTCGTTGGCTACCGCGAGGGCTTCTTCGTAATTTTTGACCCGGATGACGCTTGCGACGGGCCCGAATATCTCTTCCCTGTTGATGCGCATCTGCGCAGTGGTCTCGGCAAACAATGCTGGTGAGAGATAGTGGCCGTCGGTTTTTCGTTTCAGGATTTCGCCACCGGTCAGCAGCGTTGCTCCTTCCTGTTTTCCGATCGCGACATAGGATAAATCCCTCTCCAGTTGGCCGGCGCTGGCCACCGGGCCGATGTCGGTATCCTGGGCAAGGGCGTGGTCGACCCTCAAAGACCTTGTACGTTCCGCGAGCGCCTCAAGGAAGCGTTGATAAATGCCCTCGGTGACGATGAGGCGGCTGGCAGCAGTGCAACGCTGGCCAGTGGAAAAAAAGGCGCTCTGCACACATATTTCCACTGCTGTTTTCAGATCGGCGTCGTCGAGGATGACCTGGGGATTCTTACCGCCCATCTCCAGTTGCACTTTGGCCATGCGCGCCAGGCACGATGCGGCGACCTTCCTGCCGGTGGCTGCTGACCCGGTAAAACTCACCGCATCCACGCGCGCATCGCCGACAAGCAATTCTCCGACTGAATGGCCATCGCCCATCACGAGATTGAGCGTCCCGCTGGGCACGCCAGAACGGGAAATGATTTCGGATAGCGCCCATCCGCAGCCGGGCACAAGTTCAGACGGTTTGAATACCACGCAGTTTCCGTGCGCCAGCGCTGCTGCAATTTTCCAGGCCGGAATGGCGATGGGGAAGTTCCAGGGTGTGATGATGCCGACGACGCCGACCGGTTCCCGGGTCACCTCCACGTTCACTCCCGGGCGCACTGACTGAATCAGTTCGCCTCCGCTCCTGAGTGATTCACCGGCAAAGTACTTGAAGATGTAGGCGGCACGGGCCACTTCCCCGATTGCCTCGGGCAGCGTCTTGCCTTCCTCGCGGGCGAGCAGAGTCCCCAGCTCGTCCTTGCGTGCGAAGAGTTCAGTGGCGACGCGGTCAAGCGCATCAAAACGCTGCTGTGGCGTGACGGCCGACCATTCGCGGAAGGCTGCCTGCGCTGCGTCCATGGCGGCCTGCACCTGGGAGCTGTCCGCGCTGGCGTACACGCCGACAATGTCGGAGACATCCGATGGATTGATGTTGATGCTGGATTGGCCGCTTTCGTGCCATTCGCCCGCAATGAGGTTTCCGTGAACGGTGTTGGTCATGAGGCTTTCCGAACCTTGGTTATATGATGAATTGGGTGGCAAGGAGCAACTGCAATATTTTATTAACTATTTGTTTTAAAAATAGAAAAGTAAAAATGCGTTCCAAATTAGACTCTTTGAATGTATAGAGATAAGATATCATATAACTATGCGTGCGAGATTTATGCATCGACTCGGGTCATTCTCGATTATCAGGTAGGTGGGTATCAGGCAGGGCGGAAGTCTTGAAACCTTATTTCGTGAACTGGCCCCGCGCTGCTCGAACTCACAATCGAAAAAAGCGAAACCATAAACATGATGTCACCGCAAAACCTGAAGGCCGTGATCAGTTCGGGCCTGCTGTCTTTCCCTCTGACGGATTTTGATTCCCAGCTTGAATTCGACGCCCATGCCTATGCGGCGCGCCTCGAATGGTTGATGCCTTATGGCGCAACGGCTCTTTTCGTCGCCGGCGGAACCGGGGAATTCTTCTCGCTCGCGATGGATGAGTATCCCGCCATCATCAATGCCGCAGTGCAGACCTGCCATGGAAAAGTCCCTGTTATCGCCGGCGCTGGCGGGCCAACGCGCTTTGCAATTTCCTGTGCAAGGGAAGCCGAGCGTCTTGGCGCTGACGGCATCCTTTTGCTGCCGCATTATCTGACCGAAGCCAGCCAGGAAGGCCTCGCCGCGCACGTGGAAGCGGTTTGCAACAGCGTCAAATGCGGCGTGATCGTCTACAACCGCGGAGTGTGCATCCTCAAACCGGCGACGCTTGAAAAGCTCGCCGGGCGTTGCAGCAACCTGATTGGCTTCAAGGATGGTGGCGGCGACATAGAAGCCATGGTGGCCGTCAGTCAGCGCATAGGTGACCGACTGGCGTATCTCGGCGGCTTGCCGACTGCGGAAGTCTATGCGGCGGCATACAAGGCAATGGGTGTGCCGGTATATTCATCGGCGGTCTTCAACTTCATTCCCGGGACAGCCATGCAGTTCTATCAGGCGGTGCTGGATGACGACCACGTTACCCGCCAGCGACTTCTGCGTGATTTTTTCATGCCCTATCTCGATATCCGCAATCGGAGTCCGGGGTACGCAGTCAGCATTGTCAAAGCCGGGGCACGCCTGGTTGGTCGTGATGCCGGGCTGGTGCGCCCGCCCCTTACCGACTTGAAGCCCGAGGAACTGGCGTTGCTTGAGCCATTGATCCGTGCGCTGGGGCCTCAATAAATTCGCCAAAGAATGTCATGCCGCGTTGGTCTTGTTAAGGATGGCCAGATGAAGATAACTGAAGTCAAGGTCCAGAGCTTCCGCCACCCCTCTCCCGATGAATGGGGGCGAAGCTTCGGCCGGACGCTGGACATTTGCGTCGTTACGGTGTCAACCGACGACGGCATACAAGGCCACGCCATGGGGCGGGCCCAGGGCGGGGCTTCGGGAAGCATCCTGGGACAGGAAATTCTGTCCGTCGCCGGGCCGGCGATTATTGGCGAAGATCCACTGGATCGGGAAAGGATCTGGCAGAAGCTCTGGAACATGGTGCGACGGACCCGGCTGACCGTCTTTGCACAGAGTTGTATTGACGTCGCGCTGTGGGACATTGCGGGCAAGGCCTTGAACCTGCCCGTCTACAAGCTCATCGGAGGCTGCCGCGACAAGGTTCCGGCCTATGCCAGTTCAGCGGCCCACGACCGAATCGAGACGTTCACAGAAGAAGCGCTGATCTGCAAAGCCCGGGGTTTCCGTGGCTACAAGCTGCATACGCATGGCAATCCGGAGCAGGACATCAAGGTATGCCGCGCACTTCGAAAAGCAGTGGGAGACGGCTATCCGCTCATGATTGACGTATCGGGCGCCTATGACCGGCGCGGAGCAATGTGGGCCGGGCGGCGGCTGGAGGAGCTCGATTTCTACTGGTATGAGGAGCCGCTGCCTGATTTCGACATTGAAGGCTACGCAGAGTTGTGCAGGGCTTTGGACATACCGATTGTGGCCGGCGAGGTGGTGCCGGGGAACGTGTATTTGACGGCAGAGTTCCAGGCGCGAAAGGCAACGGACATTCTTCGCGCCGACGTCTACTGGAAAGGAGGCATCACCGGGGTCATGAAGATCGCGCACCTGGCTGAAGCCTTCGGCATGAAACTGGAGATCCATCATGCCGCGAGTTCCCTCATGAATTGGGCGAACCTGCATTGCCTGGGTGGATTTCAGAACGGCGATTTTCTGGAGGTGCTGATTCCTGCCGAACCCCTTCAGTTCGGGCTGCAACAGTACATCCAGGTTGATGGAGAGGGGCTGGTCCATCTGCCCAAAGGGCCGGGCCTGGGTGTGGACATTGACTGGAGCTACGTCAACAGCCACACGACCTTTCAGGGCTAGGTTGCCAATGGCACTGTCTGCGGCAGATGAAACAAAAGATCAATTGAAAAATTCCAAAAGCTTGTTCCAAAAACAGAGGCCACATTTCTGCACACGGAGGTAATAGATGAAGGATTTTCTGGCTGCAACGACGGTTGTACTTTCCAAGGCGTGTATCGGCCTGCTTTGCCTCATGGCCTGGATGCCGGCGTGGTCTCAGGGATTTCCGACCAAACCTGTGCGCATCGTCATACCCAACGCTGCCGGCGGGGGCAGTGATGTGGTGGCGCGCATCGTCAGCCCGAAGCTCACGGAACAACTCGGTCAACAGGTCCTCATCGACAATCGCGGAGGTGCGGCCGGTGCGATTGGCACTGAGTTCGTCATCAAGTCCCCGCCCGACGGTTACACCCTGTATCTCGGTACCCTGGGCAATTTTTCGGTGAACCCCAGCCTTTACGAAAAGCTGCCGTACGATATTTCACGCGACCTTGTCCCGGTGACAACGCTGGTCAACGTTCCCTACTTCCTGTTTGTCAACGCTGCGCTGCCAGTGAAGTCGGTGCCTGAATTGATTGCCTATGCAAGAGCCCGGCCGGGGCAGGTCTTTTACTCTTCGGCGGGTAACGGCAGTGCGCAGCATCTTGCAGGAGAGCTTTTTCAGGCAATCACCGGCGTAAAGCTTGTGCATGTTCCCTACAAGGGGGGCGGACCGGCGATGACGGATCTCATTGGCGGGCAGGTTCAAATGACTTTCTCATCGGGTCTATCGGGGTTCCCCCAGGTCAAGGCCGGCAGGATAAGGGCGCTTGCGGCAACGGCCGCCAAGCGTTCAACCATCTATCCTGATGTTCCGTCGCTCGCTGAGTCCCTGCCTGGATTCGAGTTCAGGAACTGGATTGCATTGGCTGCACCAACAGGTACGCCGCCTGTGATCATCAACAGGCTCAATAGCGACGTGGTCAGGGCAGTGACCCTGCCGGAGGTTCGTAGTAGCCTTGCAGTACAGGGTGCGGAACCGATCGCGGACACCGCTGAAGAGTCCGCCAATTTCATCAAAGCCGAAACAGCGAAATGGTCAAAGATCGTCAAGGACACGGGTATGAAGCCCGATTAGCAAGGATGCCGAGATTGGAGCAGGCACGGTGACTTCTGCTCACGATCCGCAGGCTGCAGACCTTGCCGGCACACAGCCCCACTCCCGCAAGCGCTCCCGCAATCTGGCGTATTCCCTTGTAGAGGACATCAAGAGGCAGATTGAGTCCGGGTCCTTGCATCCGGGAGACAAGCTTCCCACGGAGTCCGAGGCGATACAGCGTTACGGCGTGAGTCGAACGGTGGTGCGGGAGGCGATGTCACGGTTGGAAGCGGCGGGCCTTGTGGAAACCCGTCATGGCATCGGCACGTTTGTGCTGCAGGCTCCCCCCAAGGAGGCTTTTCGGATCGGCCCGGCTGACGTTGCCACGCTGGTGGATGTGCTGGCTGTTCTGGAACTGCGAATCAGCCTCGAGTCAGAGGCAGCGGGGCTGGCGGCCAGCCGTCGCAGCGACGATCAATTGGCGGACATGCGCAGGGCGCTGGACAGCTTTCAGGAAAACATTGCCGCGGCCGGAGATACAGTGAATCCCGATTTTCGCTTTCATACCCACATCGCCAGGGCCACCGGCAACCGCTATTTTGTCGACATCATGGAGTATCTCGGGGGCACGCTTATTCCACGTACCCGCATCGGCACGTCCGGGTTTCCCCAGGAAAAGCTCCTGGCATACCTGCATCGCATCAATCGTGAACATCAGGATATCTATGATGCCATCGCCCGCAGCGATCCGGAGGCTGCCCGAGCGGCGATGCGCGTGCACCTGACCAACAGCAGGGAGCGCCTGAGGAAGGCGCAGGAGTCGATCGGAACACCGGGGTAGTCGCTGCAAGGGGTCGCGCAAGAGCACTTTGCTGTGGTCATCTGCGGTGGTCATCTGCTGTGACCATCGATTGCCGTGATTGGCAGCTCAGGCGAGCTTGACTCCCTGGAGCGTCATGTCGGCGACCGTTCGCGCCTTTGCGCGCGCCTCGTCAATGGTTCCGCCCAGTGCCAGCCCCACGCCCATGCGGCGATGGCCGCGCACTTCGGGTTTGCCGAACAGCCTGAGCGCGGTGTCCGGTGCGGCGAGGGCGCGTTCCACATTCTCGAAGCGGACATTGTCCGAATCGCCATCGACCAGGATGGCGCAAGACGCGGCAGGGCCGTGCTGGCGGATGGTGGGGATCGGCAGGCCGAGGATGGCGCGGGCGTGCAGCGCAAATTCGGAGAGGTCCTGCGAGATCAGCGTGACGAGGCCGGTGTCATGCGGGCGCGGCGACACTTCGCTGAACCAGACCTGCCAGCCCTTCACGAACAGCTCGACGCCGAAGATGCCGGTGCCGCCGAGGTTTGCCGTGACGGCCGTTGCAATGCGCTCTGCCTCCAGCAGCGCAGCCGTGCTCATCGGCTGCGGCTGCCAGGATTCGCGGTAATCGCCATCGATCTGCAGGTGGCCTATCGGTTCGCAGAAGCTGGTGGCATTGCCGTGGCGTACCGTTAGCAGCGTGATCTCGTAATCGAAGTCGATGAAGCCTTCGACGATCACCCGTCCCGCGCCGGCGCGCCCGCCTTCCTGGGCGTAGGCCCAGGCGCGCGCGATGTCGGCTTCGACCTTCACCACGCTCTGGCCCTTGCCCGAGGAACTCATCACCGGCTTCACCACGCAGGGCATGCCGAGCGCGGCGACGGCGGCGCGGTATTCGGCCTCGGTACCGGCAAAGCGATAGGGCGAAGTCTCCAGGCCCAGTTCCTCGGCCGCAAGGCGCCGTATGCCTTCGCGGTCCATGGTGAGGCGCGCCGCACGGGCCGTGGGGATCACGGTGTATCCCCCGGCCTCCAGTTCCAGCAGCGTGGCGGTGGCGATGGCCTCGATCTCGGGCACGATGAACTGCGGTTTCTCAACTTCGACCACGCGGCGCAGTGCGGCGCCGTCCAGCATGCTGATGACGTGCGAACGGTGCGCCACCTGCATGGCCGGCGCATTGGCGTAGCGGTCCACGGCAATCACCTCGCAGCCGAAGCGCTGCAGTTCGATCGCGACTTCCTTGCCGAGCTCGCCCGAGCCGAGCAGCATCACGCGCGTGGCGGACGGAGAATGGGGGGTGCCGAGGGTGGTCATTGGGCGGTTATTATCAGTATTGAGTTTTCAGTGTTTATTCAAGCAATATTTGAAATGATTTATGATCAAATCATTTTCGTAATTCTATCCGCGGGTCACTTCGGCAGCGCGTCGGTAAGGTGGTAGAAGCGCGCCGCGGTGTTGCGGAACAGGTCGGCGCGTTCGGAGTCGCTGTAGCGCGCGGTCATTTTCTTGAAGCTGTTCCACAGTGGCACATAGGCGCAGTGCTCCTTGTCCACCGGGAAGTTGCTCTCGAACATGCAGCGTGCCGGCGAGAATTTCTCGATGGCGAAATCGAAGAAATGTCCGGCTGCCTTGACGAGGTCGTCCGAGGAGGGCGGCAGCGCGCGGCTGTCCCAGGCAAAGCCGAACATGGGCATCACCGAGCCGCCCAGCTTCATGTGCACATTGGGGCAGCGCGCCAGTTCCGTGATGGACTGCTTCCATTCGGCAAACACCGTGTCGCGGCGGGCGTTGTAGGCGCCCTTGCCGAGTGGCCCGCCGAGATGGTCGATGACGATGGGAATGTCGGGGAAGCTGCGTGCCAGGTCGGCCAATGCCGGCAACTGCGGATGGAACATCCAGCCATCGAAGGACAGGCCGTACTTCGCCAGCCGTGCATAGCCGTGGCGGAAGGCCGGGTCGAGCAGCAGGTCCTTCTGGTAGACCACGCTGGTCTTGAGGATCTCGGCATCATCGGTCCAGGGGCAGCCCTGGCGGATGCCGCGAAAGCGCTTCGGCGCAGCGGCCAGGTGGGCTTCGAGCACTTCATCGACACGATCGCCGGTGAAGTTGCAGTACCCGACGATGCCCGCCATGAGGGCCGGTCCCTTGGGGTTGTCCCTGGCGAACTGCTCCGCGATGGTATTCACCCATTCGGTTTCGCCGATCGGCTTCAGGTGTTCCGGGCCGGACTGGCGGTACATGGTGGAGCACTGGATGAACACCGAGGCGAGCACGTTGTGCCCGGCGGTGAGGTCGCGGGCCAGCGCATCGACCAGATAGGTGTAACCGCGCAGCGGATGCTGCGGCCACAGGTGGTGATGGGGATCGATGACGGGGTACGCGGGATCGATCGGCGCTTCCTGAACCTGGTCCAGCCATGCCTGATTGAGTGCCATGCCTGCCTCCTCTGTATTCAGTCGATCGGGACAGCCCGTTGTCCGCGCGTGATCTGGGGCTTTTTTCCCGGGGTGTCGCAACTGACTGCAAGTTATCTCAAATATAACCTTGGTATTTTTGATTCGATTCTTTCCCTCATCCCCGGCCCTTCTCCCCGAGGGAGAAGGGAGAAAAGTCCCTCTCCCTCGGGAAGAGGGGTTGGGGTGAGGGAGAATTTCCGGGTGTGTTCTACTTCTGCCACGCATCCTTCATCGTGACCGCGCGGTTGAATTCCGGCTCGCCGCTGACCGGGTCGAAGCGATCCGGCACGAAGTAGCCGTGGCGCTCGAACTGGAAGTGCTCGCCGGCTTTCGCTTCGCGCAGCGCCGGCTCCAGTTGCGCCGTGACGATCTTCATCGACTCGGTGTTGATGTCGAGGATGAAGTCGCGATCTCCGGCACCGGGGTTTGGCACCTTGAACAGGCGATCATAGAGACGCACTTCGGCGGTGTAGGCGTGCTTCGCGCTCACCCAGTGGATGGTGCCTTTCACCTTGTAGGTGTCGGCGCCCGGCGTGCCGGACTTGCTGTCGGGGAAATAATTGCAGTGCACGGCGATGACCCTGCCGTCGGCATCCTTGTCGCAGCCAGTGCATTCGACGACGAAGCCGTACTTGAGGCGCACCTTGTTGCCGGGGCTGGTGTCCCCGGCGGGTGTTACGCCGGGGGGATACAGCCGGAAGTACTTCGGCGGCGGGACCTCCTCGAAATCCTCGCGTTCGATCCACAGTTCGCGCGAGAACGGCACGCCGCGTTTGCCCCAGTCCGGCTTCTGCGGATGGTTCGGCGGATGGCATTCCTCTTCCTGGCCTTCCGGATAATTGTCGATGATGAGCTTCAGCGGATCGAGCACGGCGATGCGGCGCGGCGCGCGCTCGTTCAGGTCCTCGCGCATGCACTCTTCGAGCGTGGCGTAGTCGATCCACGAATGGGACTTGGCCACGCCGACGCGTTCGGCAAACATCCGGAAGCCCTCGGGCGTGTAGCCGCGGCGGCGCGCGCCCACGAGGGTGGGCATGCGCGGATCGTCCCAGCCCTCGACGTGCTTGTCGGTGACCAGTTCGATGAGTTTTCGTTTGGACAACACGACGTAGGTCAGATTCAGCCGCGCGAACTCGTACTGGCGCGGCACCGGGCGCTGGATCAGGCCGCCTTCGGCGAGGCGTTCGAGCAGCCAGTCATAGAACGGGCGCTGGTCTTCGAATTCCAGCGTGCAGATGCTGTGGGTGATGTTCTCCAGCCCGTCCTCGATGGGATGGGCGAAGGTGTACATCGGATAGATGCACCACTTGTCGCCGGTGCGATGGTGCGTGGCCTTGCGGATGCGGTAGATGGCCGGATCGCGCAGGTTGATGTTCGGCGAGGCCATGTCGATCTTCGCCCGGAGGATGTGCTCGCCCTCGGCGAACTTGCCATCGCGCATGCCCTGAAACAGCGCGAGGTTCTCCGCCACGCTGCGCTCGCGATAGGGACTGTCCTTGCCCGGTTCGGTGAGCGTGCCGCGCATGGTGCGCATCTGGTCCGCAGAGAGGCTGTCGACGTAGGCGTTCGCGGTGAGGATCAGGTACTCGGCGGCGGCATACATCACATCGAAGTAGTCGCTGGCGAAATACAGGTGCTCGGCACCGAAGGCCTTCCAGTCGAAGCCCAGCCATTTCACGGAGTCGAGGATGGCATCGACGTATTCCTGTTCCTCTTTCTCCGGATTCGTGTCGTCGAAGCGCATGTGGCACACGCCGCCGTAATCGCGCGCCAGGCCGAAGTTGAGGCAGATCGACTTGGCATGGCCGAAATGGAGATAGCCATTCGGCTCCGGCGGAAAGCGCGTGCGGATCTTTGCCGGATCGTCAGGCTCGCCAAGGTGCGTGTTCGCCGGGCCGGGTTTGCCCGACCAGGTGCGCGTCGCATTCGTGCCCTTCGCGAGGTCCGCCTCGACGATATGGCGCAGGAAATTCGACGCTGGTGCGTTGTCCGGTTTGGCCTGGCCGGCGGGCTTGTTCGCGTTCGTGGACGGCTTGGACATGGGCGGGGCAGTGAATGGGGCGGAATGACGCGAACAGACGCGGAATGAGCGGATTCTACCGCAGCAGGGTGTGACTTTCCGGTCACGCGCCGGGATGGACGCCGTTGTGGAAGGTGCCGTCCCGGCTAAGCGCCCCAGCGTTCGTAAATCAGATGACCTGCGGTCAGGAATACGACAGCGCCGGCAGCGGCGAAGTACAGGGCGGTTGCGCCGAAATACACCGGTGTTGTTGCCGCAGTCGAAAAGAGGGGCGCAATCATCTGCCCGCCAATGAAGCCGCCGACGGCGCCGATAAGTATTGATAGCACGGCTCCCCGTGCTTCATTGAAATGCAGAAACCAGTAACTCATCCAGCCGAGAATGCCTCCGGCCAGCATCCATGTTGCGATGTTCATGGTGAACCTCGTGATAACGGAAGCAGGTGCAGCCAGATGGGTCCGGGAGCCCGGATGGGCCAGGAAAGGCGTTCGGTGCGATCTCTGGAAGAGGGCATCGCCGGAAGGCGTGACAGTTGCGGCCCCAGTCTACGCTGCCATGGCGCCGGCGAGGTGGAATCTTCGGATCAACGCAGGCTGCCGAATCGCAGTGCGTACTGACGGGTGAATTCCGCGCCCAGGAAGAAGATCTGCGCCGAGTAGTAAACCCACAGCAGCAGCGCGATGAGTGATCCCGCGGCGCCAAAGCTCGATGCCACGCCGCTGTTGCCCAGATACACTCCGATCACGTATTTCCCGAGGCTGAACAGGGCCGCCGTGAAGGCGGCGCCGATCCAGACATCGCGCCAGGACAGCCGTGCAGCCGGGAGGAATTTGTAGATCACGGCGAACAGGCAGGCGATGACCCCGAAGGTAATGGTCGAGGACAGGGCGGAGAGAACATAGTAGGAACTGCTCCAGATTCCGGCCGCGTAGCGTTCGAGTATGGCCAGCGCTGCGCTGAGCACGAGGGAAACGAGCAGCAGAAAGGCCAGCACCAGAACCAGTCCGAAAGCATGAAGCCGGGTCTGCAGGTACCCGAAGACGGCCAGGCCACTGGGTGGTTCAAGGCCCCATAACTCATCGAGGCTCCCCTTCAGTTCGACGAACACGCTGGTGGTTCCCACCAGCAGCAGGACGCTGGCAACCAGGGTTGCGGCAAGGCCCGCAGCAGGGTCCTGTGCGCCCGCCAGCAGGGCCTGAATGACCTGCGCCCCATTGCGTCCGACGAGTCCTTCGACCTGCGCCAGGATATCTCCCCGAGCCGCCTCGGCGCCGAAAAAATATCCGGCCCCCGCGATGGCCAGTATCAGGATGGGCGTCATGGAGAACAGAGTATAGAAGGCGAGCGCTGCGCCTTTGCTGCCGGCACGATGGTCGATCCAGGCCTGCAGGGAATCGTGCAGGACATCATGCAGGCTTGTGAGAGGCGGGGGAGTCGGGGTCATGTGGAATGATCTGTTGTATCAATGCCGGTGAACTCAAATGATTCGGCGTGTTGATTGAGCGACGCGGCAGCTTGAACGGAACCAGATAGAAAAGGCCCGGAGCGAAACCTTCGCTGCCGGGCCCATGTCGTTGCACGACGCGGAGTTGTCTCCGCGTCTCGCTAAGCCGTCCGTCGTTGCCTAGCGGCTGCCGACCATCACGTCAACACGATGATCGACCCGCTGCGGGTCGTTAAAGGCATTGGTCCGGATGCGCGAATTCGAAATGCCGGCATCGGTCAGTGCTTCGACGACGCTGTGGGCGTAACGATTGCTCGGACCATCCACGGTGATCTGTGCGGAAGGGTTCTGGCTCATGTAGGTGGCGATTTCACGGGCCTTGTAATTGTCCGAGGCAATGATGTCGTCGCTGTTGCCCCTGAACGTGTAATTCCACGACCGCGCTGCGCCGACGGCCGCAATCCTGGAGCCCTGTGCGCCGGTGTCGCCGGTCGCGCCCTGGGGTCCCGTTGCGCCGGTACGGCCGGTCGGGCCGATCAGGCCGGCCATTTCCGTGTTGCCCTGCTGGCCCGAGAATCCGGTTGAACCTGTCGCCCCCGTGGCCCCCGTGGCCCCGGCCGGACCCGCAGGGCCTTCGCGCGTCGGGCCTTCCGCACCTGTGCTACCGCGCACGCCCTGTATGCCAGCGAGGCCGGTCGCACCAGTTGCGCCCGTGGGGCCGGGCAGGCTGGCGCCCTGGGCACCGGTTGCACCGGTTGAGCCTTGCGCGCCTTGCGCACCGGTGGCACCAGTGGGGCCGGCACGACCAACGACCATTCTTCCTTCTGCACCGGTTGCGCCTGTCGGGCCCTGGATGCCTTGCGCGCCTTGTGCGCCGGTGGCACCGGTTGCGCCCATCATGGCGACGCCGGTTGCGCCCGTTGCGCCAGTCATTCCCTGTTCGCCGGTGGCACCGGTTGCGCCGGTTGCGCCGGGCGGGCCGACATAGCTGATTTGCGCGGGATAGGTTGCTGCGGGTTGCTGGGTGGCGCAGCCAGCGGCAAACAATGTAATTACCGCCAGTGACAGCGTGGTTCTGATCATTACGGTTTTCATGGCAATTCCTTTAGGTGGCTAACGATAAATACAATGAGTGCGCACGGGTCGATTTCATCTGCATCGCAATCGTGGTGCGCAAGACGATTCATGAGCAACGTTATTCCGGCCGTGATTGCAAATCCGTTCGCTGGCACGCTTAGCGTGCTGCGCGCATTGGTCCTGCGCGGATCGGGATTCGCCTGCAGGGAGGTGGCTGTTTTGTGTGCGCTATCGAACAGATCAGCGTATCGGGATGAAGTTATCCCCGCACCGGGAGCGATTTAGCTGGTGTGAGATGCGCAATCGTCAAGGCGTGTCTCGTGTGGTGGCGCATCGCACGTGCGAACCGGCTGCAGGACTCCCCGGCGGGAAGCGGACAACTTTCAAGAACAATTTTCATCGTGAACAGTGAGGACAGCCTTGTTGACACGCGTGCCGGACAGGTCGCAGAGCAGCGGCTTGCCCGGATGCTGGTCCAATGCCGGGAGATCGGCGACATGGCGGAGGCATTGGCACGGGAACTGTCGTCAGTCAACGCGGCAATCAGGCGGTTGCCGGCGGAAGGAAGTCCGCTCGGCGAAGGCGGAAGCATCGGCGAAAGGTTGGACGCGCTGGAAGGCAGTGTGAAGGATGCGCTTGGGAAGCTCTATTCAATGAACCGGACGCTGGCGCGCGAACTCCGGGACCGGAATCTCGTCGACCGTCAGCTTGCCGCATTCACCGAACAGAACGAAGCCGCTTTTTTTGCCGTCTTTCACGACGTGCTCATCGCCCTGCCGAACCGCGCGCTGTTTGATGACCGTCTCGAGCACAGGCTTGCGCAGGCGGAGCGGCACGGCCGGGTGCTGGCGGTGATGTTCGTTGACCTCGATGATTTCAAGTCGGTCAATGATTCGCTGGGGCATGAGACCGGTGACGAAGTCCTGGAAATCATTGCGCGGCGGCTGAGTGAAAGCACCCGCAGCGGGGACACGGTCAGCTTGGGCGCAATGATGAGGCCATGGTGCTGATTGACCGAGCCCTGAGTGGTGATGCAGGGTCGTTTGCGCCGGCAGTGCGCGAAACGCAGGCGCTCATCGTACAGCGCAGGGAAAAGGCCCGATAAACGGAGCCCGCGATTCACCTGCGGATCATTCGGCGGTGTCATGTGTGCGGCATCGCACATACGCCGGCCTGACCCGACCCTACTCTGGACTACTTGAACCGGGGAGGCCGTGAAATGAAGGCGTATTGGGGTGGTGCGAAACGGGTTGCTGTGGCCCTGGCGATGGCAATGGTGCTTGTCCCGGGCCCTGCCGCTGCGGCCGCGGGTGATGATCCCCCGATTCTGTCCAGGACGATTCCTGCCGGTGGCGATGGCGCCGGGCTGGGACTGGCCATGCGCTTCGAGCATTCGCCCTACCGCGGTGGCGGGACACGCAATGACCTTGTTCCGCTCTACGTCTATGAAGGCAAGCGCGTCTTCCTTGAGGCCTATCGGGTTGGCCTGAAAATCAGCGAGACGCCGGATTCTCGTCTGGACCTGTTCCTCGGTTATCGATTCGAGGGCTATCCCTATGACCGCATTCCCGCCAGCCTGGCCGGCATGGCCAATCGCGGCCCGGGTGTCGACCTCGGTCTGGGTTACCAGCAGCGCCGACCGTGGGGCACCCTGTTTGGTGAGCTGCTGCACGACGCCGCGGGAGGATCGAACGGCACCGAAATGCGCGTGGGCTATCGAACGGACTGGGCACTCGGCCGATTGCAACTGCAACCCCAGATCGCCATTGCCGCACGCGATGCCAACCTGAACAACTACTACTACGGTGTGCGCCCTTCCGAGGCCACCGCGGCACGCCCTGCGTACGAGCCTGGCAGCGGCGTCAATGCTGAACTGGGGCTCTCGGCCGTGTACCGCCTGTCTGATCGCTGGCGCGTGATCGGTGGGGTGTCTGCGAGGCGCTGGGCTTCCGGTGTGCGTGCCAGTCCCATTGTCGAAGACCGTGTCCAGCTCTCCGGCTTGCTGGGTGTGGCCTATGATTTCTCTCCGGAACATGATGCATGGCCAGAGGGGCGGCCGCTGATCGTGAAGGCGCTCTACGGCAAATCGACCGACTGCGATGTTGCCAAGGTGATGCTGCTGCAATGCTTCTCGACCAACACCACGGACCAGACGCGCATTGCCTCGCTGGAACTGGGCCGGCCGTTCATCGAACGCCTCAACGGCTGGCCGCTCGATTTCGTCGGCTATGTGGGCCTGCTGCGGCACCAGGAGCGTGGCTTGCAGGACGACGACTGGCAGGTCAATGCCTACATGAAGGCCTATTACTACGGCTTTCCGTGGAGCGCGCATGTGCGCACCCGCCTCGGCTTTGGTGTTGGCGTCTCGTATGCCCAGCGCGTGCCCTATGTCGAGGAGCGTGACCAGCTGGCACGGGGACGCAGCAGTTCGAGGCTGCTCAACTACCTTGACCCCAGCATCGACATCAGCCTTGGCGATCTCGTCGGCGTGAGCACCATGCGCGACACCTATCTGGGCATCGGCGTGTCGCACCGCTCGGGGATTTTCGGCACCTCACGCCTGCTGGGCAACGTGAACGGCGGATCGAACTACATCTATTCCTATCTGGAGTGGCGGATGTAGCCAGCGCAGGGCCGGATGATCTGGCGGTGCCTGTTGTTGATATTAATCTTTGGGTAATATTGCTTGAATAAAAGGTATTTAATCAGATTTGATAATTTCAATTAATCCAGAAATGGCGTCGTGATCAATTCACCGGATTGGCGATCTCGAGCTTGATGCCGCGTGCGCCCGGCGCCATCGGCGATGATGCGGCCTCCAGGTCACCCTTCCCCGGATTCGCCAGGCCGGACTTCGAAATGCGCGCCACGACAACCACCTTGGGAAAGCCGGATATCTTCAGCGTCGGCATCATGGCCATCGAGTCATCCAGCGAGAAATCAAACGGCAGGTCCTTCACCTGGCGGCGCATGACCGCCAGCGGCATGCGCGGCCCTTCGGCAGCGCGCGCGAAGACAAACACCGAGTCCTCGGGCTGCGCCCTGGCGAGCGCCGCCTTGCCAAGCGTAACGCGTCCGCTGAGCGAGGCGCCGGTGAGGGCCACGGCGGCCGGTTGCCCGTCGCCAGCCTTGTTTGCCTTGTCGGACTCGTCCGCGCTGGCCAGCCCGGCTGTCGGCTTGACGCCCAGGCTGCCCTCGGCTTCGGCAATGCTGCTGCGCACCGAGGCGGCGAACTCTGACTCGGCAGGCGCCAGTGCCAGCGCACGCTTCCAGTATTTGACTGCACCGGCAAAATCCTTGCGGTCGAATGCGATGGTGCCGGAGATGGACAGCGCCTTGACGTTCTCCGGGTCGAGGGCCAGCGCGCGCGCGATCAGCGCGGCCGGTTCGCCCTCCAGCTTCCTGCCATGCGCCATGGCGAGCACGTCGGCAAAGTCGGCCAGAAGGTCTGCATCTTTCGGGCGCTGGCTGGCGGCTTTGCCGTAGGCCTTGGCGGCCTCATCGTATCGCCCCATGGCCGCCCTCGAGCGGCCGAGCAATATCCAGCCATCCGTATCGTCCGGTTTGTCCCGCAGACGGAGTTCCAGCCGGTCGACCATGCCGGCGATCTGATCCGGCGTGACATCGTGCGCGCTGGCGGAATTGGTGCCGGATGTGGGTGAGAACGCTTCGGGATTGCCAAGCCACGCATAGAGCGCGACGGCCAGCAGCGGGACGGCGATGGCAACCACGATGGCGGCGCGTGGCGAGCGCACGCGGTCGGCTCGGTTGACGTCGGCGCCGTCATCGAGCACGCGCCGTTCGACTTCGCTGCGGGCCGCGGTCCACTGTTCCCGGGTGATGATGCCGGCTTCGAGTTCGGAGTCGATTTCGGCGAGCTGCTCGCGGTATATGCGCGCATTGCTGGCCATTGTTCCATCGCCGGAGGGGTGGGCATTGCCGCGCGACAGCAGGGGCCACAGCAGCAGCGCGAGTACGCCGGCGACCAGCAGTGCGGACAGGACGAGGAAAAGGCTCATTCGGGTTTTGCTCCGGAATCAAGGATCTGCCGGGCGCGGGCGCGCTGCTCGTCGTCGAGCGGCGCTTCCTCCTGCTGTGTTTTCCGGCGTTGTCTGAGGTAGATGAAAAGGAATGCGAAGCCCGCCAGCAGCAGCGTGAACGGGCCGAACCACAGCAGCAGCGTGATGCCCTTCAGCGGCGGACGATAGAGCACGAAATCGCCGTAGCGCTTCACCATGTAGTCCTTGACCTCGGCCTCGCTGGCGCCGCCCTTCACCTGGTCGCGAATCTGGTTCTTCAGGTCGATGGCCAGCGGTGCGTGCGATTCGGCGATGGTCTGGTTCTGGCAGACCAGGCAGCGCAACTCTTCGGCGATCGCGGTGACGCGCCGCTCCAGCGCAGGATCGTCGGAAGCCGGGAGCGCCTCGGCGGCATGGGCGGCCTGGCTGAACAGGGCTGCGGAGATGAACAGGATGCGGATCAGATTAGGCACTGGCTTCGAGCTCCCGCAACAGCGGCACGATCTTGTCGCGCAGCAGTTCCGGCGTGATGATGCCGATCTGCTTGTAGCGAATGACGCCCTGCTTGTCGATGATGAAGGTCTCCGGAACGCCGTAGACGCCGTAGTCGATGCCCACAAGGCCCTCATGGTCGAACAGTGAGCGCTGGTAGGGATTGCCGAACTGGTTCAGCCACCCCAACCCGTCCTTGCGCTCGTCCTTGTAGTTCAGGCCGAGCAGCGGCACCACGCCGGTCTTGGAGAATGCGACCAGTGTTTCATGCTCCTCGCGGCAGGCCTCGCACCACGAGGCCCAGACATTCAGCATCCACACCTTGCCGAGCATTTCCTTCTGGCTGAACGAGACCTCGGGCCGATGCAATTCGGGCAGCGTGAAGGCCGGCGCAGGCTTGCCGATGAAGGGCGAGGGAACCTCGCGCGGATTGAGCTTGAGGCCCACGCCCAGCAGTACCAGCAGGCCGATGAAAATCGCGAGGGGAATGAGATAGCGTGCTTTCATGGGATCACCTCATTACGTAACCGTGGCCGCGGCAATGGCGGCAGGTTTCGGTGCGGGCTTGCGGCCCAGACGGTAGCGCCGGTCGGATGCGGCAAACAGTCCGCCCAGCCCCATCAGCAGGCAGCCGCCCCAGATGAGGCTGATCAGCGGCTTGTACTGGAACTTGAACAGCCAGGTCTTGTCATCGACCGCCTCGCCCAGCGAAACATACAGATGCCGCGCGGCATTCGCATCGATGGCGGCCTCGGTCATGGGCATGTTCTGGACCGTGTACAGGCGCTTTTCCGGGAACAGTGTTGTCACCGGCTGATCGTTGCGCGTGACGTCGATCACGGCGCGCGTTGCCTGGTAGTTCGGGCCTTCGATGTCGCGGATGCCGGACAGGCGGAACGTGAAGCCCGACAGCGTGGTGGTTTCACCCACGGCCATTTTCACGTCGACGTCGGTCTCGTATCCCCTCGATACCGTGACGCCGAGAATGAACACCGCCACGCCAAGGTGCGCAATCAGCATCCCGAAATACGCCCGAGGCTGTGCGCGCATCCGGCGGATGTAACCGTCACCCGGCGTCACGCCGAGCCGCAGCCACAATCCGGCGCAGGTGGTCACGATCACCCAGAACGCCAGCAGCAGGCCGAGGAACACCATGCTGCTCCAGTGGCCGAGCAGGAAGGGCACCAACGCCGCCAGCGCGATCGTGCCGGCCGCCGACCAGCGCAGTTTCAGCGCCAGCGCAAGCATGTCGTCCTTTTTCCATTTCACGATGGGGCCGATGCCCATCAGGAGAATGGCGGGGGTCATGAGCGGCACGAAGACGGATTCGAAGTAGGGTGGCCCCACGGATATCTTGCCCAGCCCCAGCGCATCCAGCAGCAGCGGATACAGCGTGCCCAGGAAGACCGCGGCTGCTGCAACGGTCAGCAGCACGTTGTTGGCCAGCAGCATGGATTCGCGCGACACCGGCTCGAAACGTCCACCAAGGCCGATGCGATGGGCACGCAGCGCAAACAGCGTGAGCGAACCGCCGATGACCACCGCAAGGAAGCTCAGGATGAAGATGCCGCGCTTGGGATCAGTGGCGAACGCATGCACCGAAGTGAGCACGCCCGAGCGGACCAGGAAGGTGCCGACCAGGCTGAGCGAGAAGGCCACAATGGCGAGCATGACGGTCCAGGCGCGGAAGCCGCCGCGCTTTTCCGCGACTGCCAGCGTATGCATCAGTGCCGTGCCGACCAGCCAGGGCATGAAGGAAGCGTTCTCCACCGGGTCCCAGAACCACCAGCCGCCCCAGCCCAGTTCGTAGTAGGCCCAGCCGCTGCCCAGCGCGATGCCGACGGTGAGCGAGGACCATGCGGCAATCGTCCAGGGGCGTGACCAGCGCGCCCAGGTTGCGTCGAGCTTGCCGTCAATCAGCGCGGCGATTGCGAACGCGAATGCCACGGAGAATCCGACATAGCCCATGTACAGGAGTGGCGGATGGAACACCATGCCCGGATCCTGCAGCAGCGGATTAAGATCATTTCCATCAGGAGCGGGAGGAAAAATGCGCTCAAACGGATTGGATGTGATCAGCATGAACGTAAGGAAGCCGACGCTCACCAGCGCCATGATGCCGAGCACGCGTGCCACCATGCGCTCCGGCAGATGCCTGCTGAACGCGGCAACGGCGGTCGACCAGAAGCCGAGCATCAGGGTCCATAGCAGCAACGAGCCCTCATGGCCGCCCCAGACGCCGGCGAACCGGTAGGCCAGCGGCAGCTTGCTGTTGGAGTGCTCCGCGACGTAGGCGACGGAGAAATCGTTGGAGATGAAGGCCTGCGACAGGCAGCCAAAGGCGATGGCGACCAGCGCGCATTGCGCCAGTGCGGCAGGCCGCGCCAGCGCCATCCATGAGCCCTGCCCGCGGGATGCGCCGGCAATCGGCAGCACACCCTGCACGATGGCGACGCACAGCGCCAGGATGAGTGCGAAATGCCCGAGTTCTGGAATCATTGGATCACCGTTTTGGCTGCTTTCTGTGCCTGATCGACCGCCGCCTTGGCTTCCGGAGGCATGTATTTTTCATCGTGCTTGGCGAGGACCTCGTCGGCGCGGAACGTGCCGTCCGCGCCGAGTTTGCCCTGCGCCACAACGCCCCGGCCCTCGCGAAACAGGTCCGGAAGGGAGCCGCGGAATTCCACGGGCACCGACTTCGCCGTGTCGGTGACGATGAAGCGCACGGTAACACCGTCCTGCTGACGCTTGACACTGCCACCCTCCACCAGTCCGCCGATGCGGAAGCTGCGTCCCTGCGGGGCTTCCTTGTTGGCGATCTGGGTCGGCGTGAAGAAGAACACGAGGTTTTTCTGGAATGCGGCGAGCACCAGCCCGGCGGCCACTGCGAGCGTGGCGAGGCCGGCGCCGATGAGCGCGAAACGCTTATGCCTGGGTTTCATCGTGAGTGTTTCCATTGCGTGAAAATTGGACAAACAGGGCGCGGCGGCGCTGGCGGACGAGGCTGACTTCGATGACCAGCGCGATGGCTACGACGACGACGGATCCCCATACGTAAAGGCCGTATCCGCCCATTGCAAAAAATTCTTCCGGTCCTGACCAGATCATGGTGTCCCCCGCAGTTCGGTCATGCACCAGTCGGTGTGCCGCTCGCGCTCGAGCAGGATGCAGCGCACCCGCGCGAGGATGGTCGCGATGCTGTACATCCAGAAGCACAGTGCCATGAGCAGCATGCCGAGCAGCATGGTCATGGCCATGGTGGGCGCACTCTTCATGCTGATTGACGCCCCCTGATGCAAGGTGTTCCACCAGATGACCGAGAAGTAGATGATGGGCACGTTGATGACGCCAACCAGCGCCAGTACCGCCCCGGCACGGTCGGCACGCCGCGGGTCATCGATGGCCGCCTGCAGCGCCATGAATCCGAAATACAGGAAGAGCAGGATCAGTTCCGAGGTCAGGCGCGCATCCCACACCCACCAGGTTCCCCAGGTCGGTTTGCCCCACAGCGAGCCGGTCCACAGCGCGAGGAAGGTGAACATCGCGCCGGTGGGGGCAATGGCGGTGGCCAGCATCGCCGAGAGGCGCGTGTTGAAGACCAGGCCCACCCCGGCCCAGAACGCCATCACCACGTAGAGGAACATCGACATCCAGGCCGCGGGCACATGCAGGAAGATGATGCGATAGGCATCGCCCTGCTGCGCATCCGTCGGCGCAACGAGGAAGCCCACATACATTCCGGCGGCGCCCAGCAGGACGGCGAGCGCGGCAAACCACGGGATGAGGCGCCCGGCGAGCGGATAGAAGGTCTGCGGCGACGCATAGTGGAACCAGTGGATGCGGTGCTTCGCGGCGGAAGGCGATGCGTTGCCTGAGTAATAGGTGTCTGAGTCGCGGGTGGTCATTTCAGTCCAGTGCAATACGAATTGCGGTGGCGGTGGCCCAGGGCGCGCTGGCGAGCGAGGTGAGAAAAAAAGCGCCAAGCAGGAGCAGATGCGGCTGGGCCCCGAGCCCCGATTCGACGGCACCCACGGCGCCAGCACCAAAGATCAGCACCGGAATATACAGGGGCAGCACCAGCAGGGCCGCCAGGACGCCGCCGCCCCGCAGACCGAGCGTCAGTGCGGCGCCCACCGCACCGATCAGGCTGAGCGCCGCGGTGCCGGCGAGGAGTCCGCCGCACAGCGCCAGTATGGCGAGGGGCTGCAGGTCGAACTGCAGTGCCAGGATGGGCGAAATCAAGGTTAGCGGCAGGCCGGTCAGCAACCAGTGCGCGCCGATTTTCCCGATCACCAGGACGGACAGGGGTTCCACGCCCAGCGCCAGTTGCTCCAGCGTGCCGTCGGCAAAATCGGGCTCGAAAATGCGTGCCAGCGACAGCATGGACGCCAGCAGTGCCGCGACCCACAGGATGCCAGGCGCCATGGCATGCAGCAGCGAACGCTCCGGCCCCACGCCCAGCGGGAACAGGCTGGTCACGATGACGAAGAACACCAAGGTGTTCGCCACGTCGCTCTTGCGCCGCAGGGCCAGTGCCAGATCGCGCCGCGCCACACAGACGAATGCGCGGATCATGCACGGTCTGCCTGTTGACCGAGATTGACGAGCACGATGTTTGCGGCGGCGATGGTGACTTCCATATGTGTAGTGAAGATGACAATGCCTCCTGCGGCGGCATGGGCGGCAATGATCCGCGACAGGTTTGCCACTGCTTCGGCATCCAGTGCGGTAAAGGGTTCATCAAGTATCCAGATGCCCGACGGGTTTTGCAGCGCCAGCCGGGCCAGCGCAACGCGGCGACGCTGGCCTTGTGAGAGGTGCCGTACCGGCAGGTCTGCGCAATGCGCCAGACCGAATCCGGCCAGTGCGTCGCGCCTGGCGGAGCGCCCGGCGGGGCAGCCGGCCAGCGTGGAGGCGACGGCCAGGTTCTCGTGCGGCGTCATGTCGTCCTTCAGGCCATTCAAATGGCCGACATAGGTGAGGGCGCGATGGTAATCCTCGCGCTGCTCGCCGATGGGCCGGGTGTTCCAGAGTACTTTGCCGTCGCTGGGCGTCAGCAGGCCGCACAGGATCCGCAGCAGGCTGGTCTTGCCGCTGCCGTTGGCCCCGGTGATGCGCAGCAACTGGCCTTTGGCCACGGAAAAGCCGGTATTGGAAAACAGCCGGCGCTCACCGCGCACGCAGCCCAGACTGACGGCTTCAAGCATGGTCACGACCGTCCAGTCCGTGCGGTAGCGAACGATGGCGGCAGGTCGCCGTGTGACACGCTGTCGGGCGAGTTTGGTGTATGGGTGGCATGGGCCGCACCATGGGCTGCACCATGGACTGCACATCGGGCAGCACAAATAATCGGTTTTGAATCATGGGTGTGAAGCCTAACGGGGCTATCGAAGGCCGGGTTGATCCATGTCAAGCCGCGGCCTGCGTGAAGTAGGAGTATAGGCCCGTGGATGCCATCGGGGAATTGATTGTGACTATGTGTCTGGGCACTGCAACCGGGCTGCCCAAATGCATGGCTCCAGACTTTCAGAACGAAGGGGCGGTTTGCGTCCGTCCGACCCTGCGGGGAGTTGTGCAATGAGGGTTCTGGCGGAGGCGCTGTGCAGCAGCGCGGAACATTTCCTGGCCGAGGCGATTGAGCTTGAACTCGATCATTTCCTCCTGAGATTTGCCCAGCAACGCAGCCCGGAGGGCTTGCAGGCTGTGGTGCGCAATGGCTATCAGCCGCAACGGCGCCTGCTGACGGGCATTGGCCCGGTGTCCGTGCGCATTCCCAAGATTCGCAGCCGTGCCGGCCGGTCGCTGGCATTCCATTCAATGCTGGTTCCGGCCTATCTGCGTCGCGCCCGTCTGCGCGAGTTCACGCCGGCACTCACCGTGCAATACCTGAACGGCATTACGGACCGCAATTTTGGCGAGGCGCTTGCTGCGCTGGTGGGTTTGCATTCCATGCACCTGCCGCAGGCCCTGGGGAGGGAAATTCACGCGCTTTGGAGCGGACTCTGGGAAGGCCGCTTCAGCCGCCCGCTGGACGGCGAGTCATGGCAGGAACTCCGCGTTGACAGCATTCCCGTCAACTCGGGCGATGACGGCAAGAATGCATGCGTGATGGTGGCGATTGGCGTGAACGGCGATCAGGGCAACCAGTTGCTTTCCACCCGCGAGTGTTCCGGCAACGTCGGTGAATGCTGGGGAACGGTGCTGCTCGACCTCAAGTTGCGCGGCGCAACTCTGCCATCCGAGGTTTCGATCGGCAGGACCACGGTCGACTTCGCCCGCGTCTGTGACGCAGTCCTGCCCGGCAATGGCTTGTCCGCCGCCGTGGATGGAATGGCCGGCGGCGGCCTCGCAATTGAGGCCAACCCGATGATCAGTGCAATCTGCCGGCCGCGGTGTGCAAAGTGTTCCGGCGCCGCGCCCGGTTCTTCCGCGGATGACGATGCAAATTCCCTCCATCGGCCGGGAAGGGAATGCGCGTGAAGCAATGTCTGATCGATGTCGTGTTCTGTAGTCGGCGTGCCGCTTCATACACCAGATTTGACCCTGCAAAGGGTCTGGATAAAAGTTCGGCCGAGTATTGAAAATGATTCGGGGATAGTGGATATGAATTGCACAGCGGTATCCCTGGCAAATCCGTTGGTTGTTGGCGAGAAGGGGGCAATATGAACAAAGTTGGACAGTTACTTGCGGTTTGCGCAGTCATGCTCGCGATGGGCATGCCGTTTTCGACGAGCGCGGCCGATAACAATCTTCCGCAAATGGGCGAATCAGCGCCAGGCGCGAATGCAAAGGCTTCCCTCGCGAAGGACGCAGTCTGTACACGCTGCCACGACGAAAGCGAGACGGCGCCGGTGCTGTCCCTCTACCAGACCAAGCACGGGGTGCGCGGTGATGCACGCACACCGAACTGCCAGTCCTGCCACGGCGAAAGCGAAAAGCACCTGAAAGGTGACCCGAACGTCAAGGGCCGGCCGCAGCCGGATGTCGTGTTCAAGAAGGGCGCCTACGAGCCCAGCGACGACAAGACGCGCGCCGGACAATGCCTGACCTGCCACAAGGGCGGCGCCCGCAGCAACTGGGATGGTGGCCAGCACCAGAACAACCAGGTGGCCTGCAACAACTGCCACACGGTGCATGCACCTGCGGACAAGATACTGAACAAGAAGACCCAGACCGAAGTGTGCTTCACCTGCCACAAGGAACAGCGTGCCGATACGCACAAGATCTCCACGCATCCGATCCAGGCAGGCAAGGTGGTTTGCGCGGATTGCCACAATCCGCATGGCTCGGCCGGTCCTAAGCTGATGAAGCGGAACACGGTCACCGAAACCTGCTACACCTGCCATGCCGAAAAGCGCGGCCCCCTGCTGTTCGAGCATCAGCCGGTCAACGAGGACTGCACGAACTGCCATACCCCGCATGGCTCGAACATTGCCCCTCTGTTGAGGTCGCGTCCGCCCTTCCTCTGCCAGGAATGCCATGACGGTGCGCATGCCAGCGGCACGCCGGCCGGCCCGAACTCGGCTGGCAACCAGAATGGCCTGGCCATCAGTCCCAGCGCCAACATCACCGGCCGCGCCTGTCTGAACTGCCATAGCGTGATCCATGGATCGAACAGCCCCGCCGGTGGGTTCCTGCAGCGGTAAGCGAGCAATCGGGAGAAAATGATGAGAACTCAGAACGGAAAATACCAAGTCAGGGTGATGGCCGTGGCCGTGCAGAGCGTGCTGGCCGCCATGTTTGCGATGCCGGCCCACGCGGACGATGCCGAAGCACTGGCCCTCAAGACGCCAACCAATTTCATGCAGATGGGCGTGTCCAACGTGACGCGGGATTCGGCCAAGTTCGGCGAGTACACCGGGTTGAACAAATCCGGCGGCTACCTGAACGGCGGCTTCAGCGTGCGTGGCGGTGATGCCTACGGCGGCGGCGAGGGCACGATGCGCTGGTCGGTGACCGGCGATGACGTCGGGCTGACCTCGCGCAACTTCGGGGCGACTGTCAGCGACCAGGGCAAGTGGGACTTGCGCATCGGCTTTGATGAATTGCGCCACAACATCTCCGACACCTACCAGACACCGTATACGCAAGGCAATGGCTCCGGTACCTGGACCCTGCCTGCAGGATTCGGGACGATCGCCAACACCCGCACCCTCAGTGCGGCCCAGCTGGGGGCGTTTCACAATCTCGATGTCAGCAGCACCCGGGAAAACATCCTCCTCGGCGCCGGCATGACACTGGGCGCAGGCTGGACTGCCAAGCTCGATTACAACCACCTTGATCAGTCGGGTGCCAAGCTGCAGGCCTTCGGAGCGGGCGTCATTGGCACATCCACGGGCGAGAAAGTATCCATCCTGCCGATGCCGACAAACTCCAAGACCGACACGGTCAACCTGGCACTCAATTGGGCCGGAGAAAAGGCGCATGCCACCGGCGCGTATTACGGGTCGTTCTATCGCAACAACGTCAACGGCGTGAGCTTCATGACCTGGGGCGGCGGGAACAACATGGAGACCATGACCACCCCGCCGAGCAATGACTTCCACCAGTTGAACCTGAATGGCGGCTATGCGCTGAACGCGACGACCAAGCTGGCAGGCGGCCTGTCCTACGGGCGCAATACTCAGAACAGTCCGTTTGCATACGATGCAGGCATGATGGTGACGCCATCGCCCACGGCATCGCTGAATGGCTCGGTCGTAACCAAGCATGCCGATGCGAAGCTGACCAACCAGACCACCAAGGACCTGGTTCTGACCGCAGGCCTGAAGTACGATGCCCGCGACAACAATACGGCATCGAACATCTACAACGCCAACGCCATTGATGGCGCGCATCCTTATGCCTACCCGAACACGCCGCTCAGTACGAAGAAGGCGCAACTGGAGCTGGCCGGTGATTACCGCCTCTCCAGGACGCAGCAGTTGCGGCTGGCCTATAACCGGGAAAACGTTGACCGCTGGTGCAGCCAGTATGCGGTCAACGCCAACTACCCGGCCGGCACGAACTGCGTGACCGCCACCGGCAGCAAGGAAGACAAGCTCAATGCCTCGTACCGGTTCAAGGCGACGGATGACATCCGCCTGAGCGCCGGCTATACGTTCAGCAACCGGCAGACCACGTTTGACGAAGCCGCGCGCGTGGCCATGCTCAGCCTGAACGGCAATGCCATTGTCGCCGGTGCGACGGTCACCGGCGTCAACGGTGGCGACTTCCTCGGCTTCCACCCCTGGTTCGAAGGCTCACGCAAGGAACATGTGCTGAAGGTCGGGGCAAACTGGCAGGCGACGGAGGAATTGACCGTTGATTTCAATGGCCGTTACCTCCACGACGTCTACGACACCAGCTTCGGATTCAAGGACGGTACCTCCGCCAGCATCAATGTCGACACGACCTACACCATCAGCGAGGATTCTTCGATCACGGCGTACGTCACCCGGCAGCACTGGAAGCGTGACCTGACCGATGAGCAGGTGTCACCGACGGGTGTCGCTACTGCCCAAAATGCAACCCGCATCACCATTCCGACAGGAGCCACCTGGAGCAACGGCCTGAAGGACATTGATACGGTGATCGGGTTGGCGTTCAAGCGGGCGAATCTGATTGGCGGCAAGCTGGATATCAACGCGGACGCCACGTATTCGCTGGGTCAGAGCAGCTACAGCACCGGCCTGAATTACTTCACGACGACGGCCGCGCCCGCGCAGACCTGCTCCGCAGCCATCATCATGTCCTGCGGAACGCTGCCGACGATCACCAGCCGGATGGTCCAGTTCAAGCTGACGGGCGCCTACAAGCTGGACAAGAGCGCATCGGTGGTGGGTGGGCTGCTGTACCGCAGCCTCAAGGCAAACGACTACTCGTACAATGGCCTTGATTTCGGGAATGTGCCGAACAACGTCCTCCCGACGGGTCAGCAACCTGGCAACTACTCGGTGGTGGTGCTTTCGGCGGCATACCAGTACAAGTTCCAGTAAGCACGACAGGTACCGGCTCATGCCGTCCGCGCAGGCGGAC
>CAIYPG010000137.1 GCA_903928055.1 uncultured beta proteobacterium
CCTGGAAATAGGTGCCGAACCAGCTGGCAAAGGCGACGCGCTGGACGCCGGGGACCGCCTCGATCTGTTGCAGGTGGGCGAAGGGCAGCGATTCGGTGAAGCTGATGCGGCTTTGCACATAGAGCCGATCGATATTCGCCCCGGCCACACCCCGGCTGAAGGCGGCATTGACCCCCTGCAAAATCCCGAACAGCAGGAAGGCGACGACGATCGACAGCAGGGTGAGCACGGTGCGGGTGCGCTTGCGCCATAGCCCGGCCCAGACCAGCGGAAAATATTTCATGCCGCGCTCCTCACCCCGCCATCGACCAGCTGCCCCTTATCGACATGCAGCTGGCGCGAGGCATATTCGGCCGCCAGCGGGTCGTGGGTCACCATGATGATGGTCTTGCCCAGTTCGGCATTCAGGCGCTGCAGCATGGCGAGCACATCGGCGGCCGCCACGCGGTCCAGGTCGCCGGTGGGCTCATCGGCGACGATCAGCAGCGGATCGGTGACAATCGCGCGCGCGATGGCCACGCGCTGCTGCTGGCCGCCGGAGAGCTCGTTCGGGTAATGCTCCATGCGGTCTGCAAGGCTGACCGCCGACAGCGTGAGTTCCACGCGCGCCTTGCGCTCGGCGCGCGACAGGCCGGTGAGCATCAGCGGCAGCTCCACGTTCTCGAACGCCGTCAGCACCGGCATCAGGTTGTAGAACTGGAAAATGAAGCCGACGTTGGCCGCGCGCCAGTCGGCCAGCGCCGATTCGTCGAGGCGCGTGATGTCCACGCCGCCGACATGCAGTGTGCCGCTGTCGGGCTTGTCGATGCCGGCAATGAGGTTGAGCAGCGTGCTCTTGCCAGAACCCGACGGGCCCATGAGCGCAGTGAAGTCGCCCGGCATGATGTCGAGCGTGATGTCGGACAGCACCGGCACCGCCTGCCCGCCGCGGCGATACGATTTTGCGAGGTGGCGGATTTCGACCAGGGGCGCAGGAGTTGCTGAAACGATTTCGGATTTCGACATGACAAATAAACTGGCGTCATTCCCGCGAAGGCGGGAATCCAGTTTTTGTAGTTGAGCAAACCGATGGATTCCCGCTTTCGCGGGAATGACGGTCCTCTTGAATTGGTGTGGATGTCATCATTTCTTCGCCAGCGACACCTTCGCGCCGTCCTTGAGCTTGTCGCCCGGTTTCAGCACCACCTTGTCGCCGGGCGTGACGCCGGACACCTGCACCAGCTCTCCCACTTTCGCGCCGACCATCACTTCGGTTGCCTTGACGACATCATCCCTGACCACGAACACCCATTTTTTTCCGTCGCGCTCGACAATGGCCGCCGGCTGCACGGCGGTCACCGGCTTTCTTTCCCCGGGCGAGACCGGCTTTTCGAGGAAAGCCACCTTGGCGCTCATGTCCGGCAGCACGCGCGCATCCTGGTCGGTGAATTTCACCTTGACCAGAACCGTGGCCTTGGTGCGGTCGACCGTGGGCACGATGCGCGACACCATGCCCTGCAACCGGATGTCGGCAAGGGCATCAAGCTGGATCTCGGCCGGCTGGTCCACCTTGATCTTCGCAATGCTGGATTCGGACACGTCCGCCTCGACCTCCAGCGTGTTCATGTCGGCGATCGTCACCACCGCGCCCTTGCTGTTCAGCGCCGAGGAGAACGGCGTGATGTTGTCGCCAACATTGGCGTTCTTGGTCAGCACCACCCCGTCAAAGGGCGCGCGGATCAGCGTCTGCTCCACGGCCACCTCCGCCACGCGCCGGTTCGCCTCGGCCGAGACGATCGAGGCCCGCGCACTGGACACGGCGGCGCGCGCCTTCTCGGCCCGCGCCACGTCGGTATCGTGCTGGGAGGCGGAGATGAAATTCTTCGCCAGCAGCTCCGCGGAGCGCTTCAGCGCAGCCTCTGCATCGCGCAACTCCGCCTGGCCCTGCTCCAGGTTGGCACGCGCGACATTCACCTGGGCGGCAGCCTGCGCCAGCGACGCGCTCACATCGCGGCTTTCCAGCCGGGCGATGACTTCGTTCGCTTTCACCTTGCTGCCTTCCAGGACTCCGAGCCATTCCAGCCGCCCCTGCGCTTTCGAGGACAGCGAGGCATTGCGCTGCGGGACGACGTAACCGGAGGCGTTGAGCAGCGTGTAGTTCTGCGAGGGCCAGGCGCTGGCCACGGTCACCGTCTCCACTGCGGGCGGCGCGGCAAAGCGCGAGCCGACAAAGGCGATGACCGCAACGACGACAACCGCGATGAGCCCGCGCCGCAACCAGCGACGGCGTTGCGCAGGATCACCACCGGGCTGGACGGCACGGTCGATGTGGAGTTTGGACAGATCGGGGGCGGTCATGGCTATCTCGGTGAAGGATCAATGATTTACGGCGGCACGCCCGGCGGGCATCGGTCGAGGCCCGGCAGACCGGGCCGGGGACCTGTGTCAGTCAGTTACGGTCACTCAGGAGCCTATTTTAGCTTCTGAATGGCAACACTCTGATATTCATGGATTTGGGCCGGACAGCCGGGGGCGGCAGGGTTGCCACCCGGCCCGGTCATCCCGATGAAAGCAGCGATACCGCGATACGGCTATTCCCAGAGCCGCTCCGGCAGCGGCAGGCCCGCCAGCATTTCCGGCGTCAGCGCCTTGTCGAGCGTGATGCCAAAACCCTCCAGCACTGCGGACAACTGCCGCGTGTGCTGTGCCGGATGCCAGGTGGATCGCTCCAGCAGCATGTGCAGCGTGGTGGTGCCGAAATAGGCCTCCGTACTGCGTCCGCAGGTCTTGTCGTCGAGTTCATCCCACCACGTCTCCAGGCGCTTGATGACGCCATCGCCATAGCGGGCGATGTCCTCGCCGGTCCTGAACTCGCCTTCGGCCAGCGGCTTTTCTCCGAGACCGCGGGCAAACGGCACGCCGTCAATGGCAACTTCCAGATAGGCCTCGCCGATGCGGAACACATGGTGCGACAGCAGCCGCAGGTCGCGCTTGCGGTTGTGCACGGCATCCTGGGTCAGCTTGTCATCCGGAATCTGCCGCACGATGGCTTGCGCCGTGCGCAGGATCTCGACGAGGCGCCGGACCAGCACATCAGGCGGCAGCGTCGTGTGGCCGGTATCCTTCAGGCCGACAAAACGCGCAACCGCATCGAGATCGACCGCAAAGACATATTGGTCGCCCCGGGCCAGCACCGGAACACTGCGCAGTCCCAGCGCACGCAGGCGCTCCATACCGCCCGGATCATTCGCGACGTCTACCGCTTCAAAGGGAATCTGCATTCGGGAAAGAAACTCTTTCCCGCGGAGGCAACTGCTTCAACCCGGTTGGGTGAAGTACACAAACTTTTCGGAGTCAGCCATGGTCATCCTCCTTTGAGTGTTTGGTCAGGTGTTCGCGACTCTACGCCGCGCAGCGCTTAAGCTCAAGGTGCGCGGTACCATTTATTCAAACTGGATGTTCGCGTCCTTCACCAGCTTCTTCCAGCGCTCGTATTCGCCCATGTAGTAGCGCTCGAAGGCCTCGGGAGAGTTGCCGATGAGCTGGATGTCCGTGCCCATGCGGGCGACGATGTCGGGCATCTTCTGGATCTTGTTGATTTCAGTGGCGAGCTTGTTGCGGATTGCCAGGGGCGTGCCGGCCGGCGCGAGCAGGCCCAGCCAGCTCGAGTATTCGAAGCCGGGATAGCCGCCTTCAGCGATGGTGGGGATGTCAGCCAATGCCGGATTGCGCTCCAGGCTGGCCTGGGCGATGGGTCGCAGCTTGCCGGTCTTGAAGTGCGGCAACACGGTGAGCAACGTGCCGAAGTAGACATGCACGCGGCCGGCAATGAGGTCGGGCAGGATGGGCCCCGTCCCCTTGTAGTGGATCATGGTGGCCTCCGTCCCGGTGATCGTATTCAGCCACACACCGGTGAGGTGCTGCGCGCCGCCCGCGCCGGCTGTGGCCATGTTGATCTTGCCCGGATTGGCCCTGGCATAGGTGATGTACTCGGCCATGTTGTTGAACGGCACCGAGGCGGCCCCCACCAGCACCGCATAACGCTTGCTCACCAGCGTTACCGGCGCCACCACCTTGTACAGGTCATAGCCCAGGTCCGAATACATGAGCGGAATCACCGACAGCGTGGAGGCCGTGAACATCAGGGTATGGCCGTCGGGCGGCGCCTTGATGAGGGCCTGGGTGCCCAGACGGTTGCCGGCGCCCGGTTTGAAATCCAGCACAAAGGGCTGGCCAAAGATCTCGGCCAGCTTGTTGGTGTAGATGCGGCCCTCGTTGTCGGTCGGGCCGCCGGCGGCAAAGGGAATGATGACCGTGACCTGCTTCGAGGGATAGCGATCGGCCGCGCTCTGCGCCGCCGCAAGGTTTGGCAACAGCAGCGGCAGGCACAGGGTCAGTGAACACAGCGTCCTTGCGAATGCAGATTCCGGCATGACACTCTCCTTTGGTGGTATTTTTCCGCTTCTAATTGGTGATTAGATTTTTCCTGAAGAAACGCTTGAATGAATATTGCATTTAATGGAACTGATCATAATCAACCCGCGTCAAGCACCCTGCCGCCATCCACCAGCAACGACACGCCGGTGATGAAGTTCGCCTCATCCGAGGCAAGGAACAATGCAGCGTTCGCGACATCCCAGGCCGTGCCCTGCTTGCCGCGCAGCGGCACCTTGGCGTCGCGCTCGGCGGCGACCTGTTCACGCGGCAGGTTCCAGGTCCGGGCACGCGTGTCCACCGCCATCGGCGTGTTCATCAGGCCGGGCAGGATGCAGTTGGCACGCACGCCATACTTGGCATTCTGGATGGCCAACTGCTGGGTGAAGGCGATGACCGCCGCCTTCGTGGTCTTGTAGCCCACATAGGGATAGTTCTCCACCGCCGCTGCCGAGGAGATGTTGATGATCGCCCCCGAACCCTGTTTGCGCATGATGGGCACGGCGTGCTTGCAGGCAAATACCATGCTGCGCAGGTTGATACGGCAGATGTTGTCGAATGCCTCTTCGGTGATGTCCAGCAGGTCGGCATCACCGCCGGCAAGGCTCACGCCGACATTGTTGTGCAGCACGTCGAGTGATCCCCAGCGCACATGTGCATCGGCAATTGCCGCC
The DNA here is from genome assembly GCA_903928055.1 of uncultured beta proteobacterium. GTDB lineage: Bacteria > Pseudomonadota > Gammaproteobacteria > Burkholderiales > SG8-39 > CAIYPG01. Next base: position 5,088 of record CAIYPG010000137.1, read on the forward strand.
TTGAGTGTTGCTTCCTGGGTGACGTCGGCCTGGAAGGCCACACACTCCAACCCTTCCTTGCGGATGATGGCCGCCGTTTCCTCGGCCGATGCCAGGCTGCGGTCCACTGCAAGCACGCGCGCACCCTCGCGTGCAAAGCGCATGGCCGCGGCACGGCCATTGCCGACGCCTTCACCGGGACTCTGCCCCGCACCGATGACGACGGCGACCTTGCCCTCCAGGCGCTGTGCCGCGGTGCGTCCGGGATCACGTTCTTCATGTTCCTTGGCTGCCATTGCCGCCCTCCCCTGCTTTTTTGGAATTTTGACAACTCAATGCGCAGTCTACCGATTTTCCTTTGCTGCAACTTTGCGCACTTTTTCCGCAATGCCGCACCGGAACCGGACTGCGCACAATGGCATCGGCGATAATGCGATGACAATCACAAAAAAGACACCACAAGGGCACCGTGAAGTTCCTCCTCGAATTGCTGCGTGACCTGCGTCCGACCGCCGCGCCAGCGGTCATCCTCGTCGCATTTTCACTTGCGTTGATGGCCGGCTTCACCCTGCCCGACTCCCTCACGGGATTGAGGACGCTGGCGCCCTGGACGCTGCTGCCGGCCTGCGTTGCCATGGCCGTCTGGTTCAACCGCGGCCGCACGCTCATCGCCGCCCTTTCCGTGCTTGCCGCCTATGCCGCCTACAGTCCGATGCTGTATGCAGCCCCTTCCGGCCTGGGTGCGCGCGCCGTGCTGCTGGCCATCGCCATTCTCGTGCCGCTCAACATCGGACTCGCCGCCGCCTGCGCGGAACGGGGCGTGCTGCGCTTCCAGAACTACCGCTGGCTGCTGCTGGTTGCCGCCGAAGTGCTGCTGGTGTCATGGCTCGCGGGCGTGAGGCCTGAAGCCATCTCGGGCGTGGCCTGGGGGCCATTGCTCGATCACTGGCTCTTCCGCTCCCCGCCCATGCCGGTTGCCGGCAGGCTGATGTTTGCTGCTGCGCTGGCCGCCACATTGATCCGTGCCTGGCCCAAACCGCAGGCGCCCATGCCGATGCCGCTCGATGCCGGCAATGCCGGTGCGCTGATCGCCTTTTTCATGGCCTGCGAATGGGCCACATCCCCTGGTGCGTTCGACGCCTTCATGTCCGCGGCCGGTGCCATCCTGCTGGTGTCGCTGCTGCAGGAATCGCACCGCCTCGCGTTTCGCGATGAACTGACCGGCCTGCCGGGGCGGCGCGCGCTGGAGGAACGCCTGCGCGGACTGGGCGAGAAGTTCGCCATCGCCATGATCGACGTCGATCATTTCAAGCGCTTCAACGACACGCACGGCCACAACATCGGGGACCAGGTCCTGAAACTGGTGGCGGCACGCCTGGCCGAGATCCGCAGCGGCACGGCCTATCGATATGGCGGGGAGGAATTCGCCGTGATCTTTCCGGACTGCACCGCAGCGGAGGCCACGCCGCACCTTGAGGAAATACGTGCATCAATCGAGCACTACCACATGGCAATTCGCCGTCCGGGTCGGCCGCGCGACCCGCGCGAAGGCACGGCACTGCGCGACACGCAGCCCCCGGGGGAAACGCTGTCGGTGACCGTGAGCATCGGCGTGGCCGAACCCGATGAGCGCCGCACCACGCCGGGCCCGGTGCTCAAGGCATCCGACGAAGCGCTGTACCGTGCCAAACAGGCGGGCCGCAACCGGGTCAGTGCTTGACCGCTGCCATCCTGAAAGTTATCTCAAACATAATCCAGGCCTCTTCGGCTTTCCCTCACCCCAACCCCTCTCCCCGAGGGAGAGGGGCTTTTCTCCCTTCTCCCTCGGGGGCGAGACAGGGGTTTCGAGCCGCATGCGGCTCACCTGTCGAACGGCATGCCGATGCATCGGCATGTGCGCCCTGCAAGGGAAGGGCCGGGGATGAGGGCTTGGGGTGAGAGAGAGTTTTGAGAATAACCCTAGTCCACAACAGCCGGCGCAGCCTCCACTCTGCCCTGCCGCGATGGCACACGCAGCAGCAGCACCAGCGGCAGCGCCAGCAGCGCGATCCACATCATGATTCGAAAGTCCTGCAGATAGGCCAGTGTTGCCGCCTGCCGGGTGACCTCGGCATTGAGCGCCGCCAGCCCCTCCTGCGTATCCGGATTCAGCGCGCCGCTCTGCACGCCCATGCGCAGCGCGAGGCTGAACGGATTGATGTAGTCGGCCAGTGCCGCATGATTGGCCTGGATGTTCTGCGACAGCAGCGTGATCACCACCGAGATGCCGATGCTGCTGCCGAGGTTGCGCAGCAGGCTGAACAGCGCCGTGCCCTCGTTGCGAAAGCGCGGCTGCAGCGTGGCGAACGTGATCGAAGACAGCGGCACGAAGATCATCCCCAGGCCCAGCCCCTGGATGACGCCGGTGCGCACGAAATCCCAGCCGCCGTTCTGCGTCGTGAAATGCGTCATCTCCCACAGCGACAGCGCGGTCAGCAGCAGGCCGCCGGCAATCAGCAGGCGCTCGTCGATTTTTCCGAGTACGCGCCCGACCACCAGCATGGCGAGCATGGTGCCCACGCCGCGCGGCGCAAGCAGGTAGCCAATGTCGATGATGGGATAGCCCATCAGGCCCTGCATGAACGGCGGCAGCAGCGCCATGGTCGCCAGCAGGATGATGCCCACGACGAAGATGAACAGCAGGCCGGTGCTGAAATTGCGGTCGCGGAACAGCGCCGGCTCGAGGTAGGGATGGCTGTGCGTGAAGATGTGGACCACGAACAGGTAGAAGCACAGTCCGGCCAGCATTGCCTCGATCACGACCTCGCGGCTGTCGAACCAGTTCATCGACTCGCCGCGGTCCAGCATCATCTGCAGCGCGCCGATGGCAATGCTGAGGAAGGCGAACCCGAGAAAATCGAACTTGCGCGAATGGTCCAGCGGCGTTTCGCGCACATAGGCCACAAGGCCGAACCAGGCAAGCAGTCCGAACGGCAGGTTGATGTAGAACACCCAGCGCCAGCTGTAGTACTCGGTGAGCCAGCCGCCCAGCGTGGGTCCGAGGATGGGCCCCACCATCACGCCCACGCCCCACAGCGCCATGGCCGACCCGCGCTGCGAAGGGGGATAGGTATCGAGCATCACCGCCTGTGACAGCGGTACCAGGCTCGCGCCGAACACGCCCTGCAGGAAACGGAACAGCACGATCTGCTCCAGGCTCTGCGCCGCGCCGCACAGCATGGAGGCGAGCGTGAAGCCCACCACCGACCAGATGAATACACGCTGCCGGCCGAAACGCGCCGAAAGAAAGCCCGTCAGCGGCATGCAGATCGCCGCTGCCACGATGTAGGACGTGAGCACCCAGGAAATCTGGTCCTGCGTTGCGCTCATCGCCCCCTGCATGTGCGGCAGCGCGACGTTGGCGATCGTCGTGTCCAGCGCCTGCATGATCGTGGCCAGCATCACCGACACGGTGATGAGCATGCGATGGGATGCCTGGCTGCGTTCAGCCGGCAATGCAGCCGTGCTCATGGCCTGTTCCGCTCCCGTACCCCTCTCAGAGGGATGCGCCGAAAATATGGCGTCGATGGCCGGTGTCGATGGCGACGATGCAGCTCAGGCCGGCGCGCAATTCCGGCGCGCCCGCGGCCGGTTCCAGGCTGATTCGCAACGGCACCCGCTGCGTGATCTTCACCCAGTTGCCGGTGGCGTTCTGGGCCGGCAGCAACGAGAACTCCGAACCGGTCGCCGGACTGAGGCTTTCCACCGTGGCCTTCCACTCCACGCCGGGATAGGTGTCCACCGTCACCGTGGCAGGCTGCCCGGGACGCACATAGGTGAGGTCGGTTTCAGTGAAATTCGCCTCCACCCACAGATTGCCGCTCACCACCAGCGCCAATGCCACGGTTCCGGCGGCAATATGCTGGCCGGGCTTGGGCGGTTTGCTCACCGTGCCGGGAAGCGAGGCCCGCACCTCGACATGGGACAGGTCGAGTTTCGCCTGCTCCAGCTCGGCCAACGCGGCCAGGTAACTCGGATGACGCTCAACCGGCGCATCCACGCTGCCACCAAGGCTCTGTGCGATGCGGTTCAGGTCGAGCTCTTCGGCCGTGATTTCCTGGCTCGACAGCGCGCTGGTCTGCTTCGCCTCATCGAGCTTGGATGCGGAAATGAAATTGCGCGCGGCCAGGTCGGCCTGCCGCTGCTGATCGCGGACGGCAAAGTTGCTGCGGGTGTGGGCCAGCGCGATGGCCGCCTGCTTCTGGCGATAGCTGGCCTTGAGCGCAGCGAGGTCGATGCGCACCTGCGCGAGTTTCGCCTCCGCCTTTGCCACCGCCACCTGGAATGGCGCGGGATCCAGGCGGAACAGTCGCTGGCCGGCGGCCACCGCTTCGTTCTCGCGAACGAACACTTCGGTGACCATGCCGGAGACTTCGCTGCTCATCGGCACCTTGTCCGCCTTGACATAGGCGTTGTCGGTCTCGACCACGCGGCCGCCGTGCAGATAGAGGGCCAGGCCGATCAGGCCGGCAACCAGGGGAACAACGTACAGCAGCAGGGCGCGGCCTGAAATCAGGCGCCGGGCAACCGGCGGTGCCTGGGTCACGGGGGCGGTATCGGCTGTGTCTGAAACGTCGGAATCGGTGGATTGGCTCATGGCTGGCTGCGTTGTCTGATCTGGCAATGGAACATATTGAACATGGGGAACGAGTGGAGAGGAGTGCCGGCTTACCGGTCTTAAAAACGTTCCGAGAGATTGCCGCGCATCTTCTCCATCGCGCGAAACAGGGCCTCGACTTCTGCCTTGTCGAGGTTCTTCATGGCGGCTAACTGAACTTCCGCGGCAACCTTGTTGATCGCGGCCAGCGGCGCGGCGGCCTTGCGTGTCAGGTGCAGCCGGTAGGCCCGCCGGTCATCCGGGTCGGGCCGGCGCTCGACATGGCCGGCCTTCTCCAGCTGGTCAATCAGCCGGGCCAGGGTGATGGGCTGGATTTCCATCTGCTCTGCGAGGTCGATCTGGCGCATGCCCGCCTGCCGCGAGATGCGCAGCAGCGCGCGCGCCTGCGCCAGCGTGAGCTCGCCGCAATCGACGTGCGCCAGATAGGCGCGCCGCATCAACCGCGACACATCCGCCAGCAGAAATCCCAGGCTTTCCCTTCCCGTCGTCGCCATTTTCACGACCATCACCAATTGATAAGCGTGAGATATTGTATATGTTACTTATAATATGGGCAACCATATGGGCAACATCAGGACAAAACCCGGCCCGATGCGCAGGAAATCCGCGGGAACAACGGGGTGATTTCGTTCATGGTTCGACAAGCTCGCCAAGAACGAAGTCAACGGGCCAGCCTTGAATCAACCACGTTCGCCCTGAGCCTGTCGAAGGGCGAAAAAAAAGGAAGGGCAAGCCCTTCCTTTTTCGTTCGGCCGGAACCGCTTACATCACCACGCCATCCTTCTTCATCTGCGCAACCTGCGCAGTCGAGTAGCCAAGGTCGGCCATGATTTCATCGGTATGCTGCCCGCCGTCCGGGGTCGCGGTGCGGATCTTCTTCTCCACACCGAAGAAGTTGATCGGCGAACCGACCAGCTCGATCGTGCCCAGCCGCGGATGCACCACCGGCGATGCCATGCCAAGGTGCTTGACCTGCGGGTCGTTGAACACCTGGTCGATGGTGTAGATCGGACCGCAGGGAATGCCGGCCTCCTCGAACGCCTTCATCCAGTGCTCGGTCGGCTTGGTCTTCGTGACCGCAACGATGCTGTCATTGATGTTGTTGCGGTCCTTCTGACGTCCACCCTGTGTGAGCCACTCCGCCTTTTCCTTCCATTCCGGATGGCCGAGCACTTCGCAACTGCGCAGCCACAGGCGCGTGGAACTGCCCGCGAGGTTGAAAAACCCATCGCTGGACGGAAACACGCCGGTCGGAATGCCGGTCGGGTGGTGGTTGCCCGCCTGGCCTGGGACTTCCTTGTTCATCAGCCAGCGCGTCGCCTGGAAATCGAGCATGAAAATCAGCGACTCGAGCAGGCTGGTGTGCACCCAGCGTCCTTCACCGGTGCGGGTCCGGTCGAACAAGGCCATCATCACGCCCAGCGCCAGCAGGTTGCCTGCGGTCATGTCGCCCACCGCAATGCCCACGCGCATCGGACCCTGCCCCGGCATGCCGGTCACCGACATCAGGCCGGACATGCCCTGTGCGATCTGGTCAACGCCGCCGCGGGTGCTGTAGGGCCCGGTCTGGCCGAAGCCCGACAGGCTGCCCATCACCAGCTTCGGATTGACCTTGTGCACATCCTCCCAGGACACCTTGAGCTTGTACTTCACCGTGGCGCGCATGTTTTCCATCATGACGTCGGCCTGTTGCACCAGCTTCATGAAGGCGGCATGGCCTTCCGGTGACTTCAGGTTCAGGCGGATGGTGCGCTTGTTGCGATGCAGGTTCTGGAAATCGAAATCCTCGCGCTTGCCGGTGACATCTTCGGCAGCAGCATCAAGCGATTCGACCTTGATGACATCGGCACCCCAGTCAGCCAGGTGGCGGATGGCGGTGGGGCCCGCACGGGCCAGGCACAACTCTATGACTTTGACGCCGGTCAGCGGCAGACGGGATGAATCCATGACGCACTCCTCTCGATCCAACAAATGGGGAAATGAACCTCTTGCCTGAACCGCTCACTATGTACTGCCTGACCCACCGGCCGGTGCCTCGCGGTGAATACCTGGCGATGTCGCGAAAACAAGGGCGTTTTCCCAACGGATCGCCGAAGCCCGGCTCTCTTCTACTGGACGGGAATCCTATCACAGCACGGGCTTGCGGATGGCTGAATAGCCCGATTCCGCCCCCACCATGCGCATGGGTAATGAAGACATTCGGAACGCGGATGACCGCAAACGCCGCAGGCAGTGCTCAACGAAGTGGGCAGCATGCGCAGAGAATGAGAAAATACGCCCCGGCGCCCCCGTCAAGGCAGACGCGGACAAGGACGAAGGGGCGCACGACAGAGGAGGCGCGCCGCCGATCGAACCCTTTGCGGCGCAGTACAACATTCATCCCGGCAGTATCAGCATACGGAGCAGGCACGTGGAACCGAAAAAGCTTTTTGACGGCATCAAGGTCATCGCCATGGTGCGGCAGGTCGCCGCCCCTTTCGCAAGCTACCAACTGGCGCTGCATGGTGCCGACGTCCTGAAAGTTGAAAACCCCAGGGAACCGGACAGCATGCGCGCAGTGCTCGGCGCTCCGGGCAATCCCCTGGGCAAGAAGCTGATGAGCCACAGTTTCATGGCACAGGGTTCGAACAAGCGATCCATGACCCTGAACATCGCCTCGCCCGAAGGCCAGGACATCTTCAAGCGCATGGCCAGGGAAGCCGACGTCGTGGTCGAGAACCTGGTCGCAGGCGCCATGGGCCGCTACGGCCTGAGTTACGCCCACCTGAAGGAAATCAATCCGCGCCTGGTGTACTGCTCGGTCACCGGCTACGGCCAGGACGGCCCGAACTCCAATCGCGCCGCCATCGACGGTGCAGTGCAGGCCGCCGCCGGCCTGATGAGCCTCACCGGCACGCCGGAAACCGGCCCGCTGAAAGCCGGCCACCTGCTGGCCGACTATGCCACCGGCTATGCCGCAGCGCTGGGCATTGTCTCCGCGCTGTATTACCGAGAGCGCACCGGCCGCGGCCAGTATATCGACACCGCCATGCTGGACACCGCAATGACCATGGCCGGCGCCGATGTGTGCGAGGCAGCCACCACCGGCAACTACCGCCAGTTGCGCGGCAATGGCGACGGCCGCTACATCTCGGCCGTGTTCAAGTGCAAGGAAGGGGCCCTGTCGGTCTCGGCCACCACCGACTCGCGCCGGCAGCGTTTCTTCAAGTCGCTGGATCGTCTGGACATCTACAACAATCCGCGCTTCAAGGACCCGGAGACCGTGCTGCGCGAAAGCTACCCCGAGATGAAGGTGGAAATCGAAAAGACCCTGGCCGCGAAGACCGCGATCGAGTGGGAGGAAATCGTCTCCGACGCCGGCGTCGCCGCCATGGCGGTGCGCGACCTCTACCAGGCCGTCGCCAATCCCCAGATCGTGCATCGCGGCCTGATCCACCGCTTCCCGCACGACCCGGACCTCGGTTTCAGCGTCGCCGTGCCCAAAGCCTCCTATCAGTTGTCGGAAACCGGCGCGCACATCCATTCGCCGCCCCCGCGCTTCGGCCAGCACACCGACGCAGTGCTCACCGAGCTGGGTTACAGCAAGGAAGACATCGCCCGCCTGCGCAGCGAAGGCATTGTGTAGAGCGCATCTCAAAAATGATGTTCTCGGTTTTTTCTTTCCCTCATCCCCGGCCCTTCTCCCCGAGGGAGAAGTGAGAAAGGCCCCTCTCCCTCGGGGAGAGAGAGGGGTTGGGGTGAGGGAGAGCTTTGAGACGATTCCAATAACAATTTTGATCTGAATACATCCGTCGTACCGCTGGCAGGCGGCGGATGGGCAGCACTGACCATGACGTGACGTCCGCCGGCACGCCGCACTCCGTCACTCCCTGGACCACCTCCGTGAAACCGTTCGGACCGCCGCGACCGCTGCACCTCGCGCTGCTGTTCATCCTGCTCAACCACATCCCCTTCACGGGAATGCGGCTGGCCGTATCGCTGTACGCCATTCATCTGGGCGCCGCCCCCGGCGTCGTGGGCGCCATCGTTGCACTGTTTTCGGTGCTGCCCATGGTCGGCTCGGTCCATCTCGGCCGGCTGATCGACCGCAAGGGCATGCGCCTGCCCATGCTGGTCGCCGCCGGCGTGCTGGGGTGCGCGAACCTGCTGGCGGCACTGTGGCCCTCGGTGAACACGCTGTTTGCAGTCACGGCACTGGCCGGCGGCGCCTACATCACCATCCTCATCGCCGGCCAGCAACTGGTGGGACGCTACGGCAGTGCGGAGGAGCGCGTCGGCAACTACTCGACGCTCAGCACCGCCTTTGCCGTGTCGCTCGCCCTGGTGCCGATGCTGTCCGGCCTGCTGATCGACCATATCGGCTTTCGCATCACCTTCTTCGGCATGGCGGTTCTGCCGTTCGTGTCGATGCTGCTGATCGCCTTTGACAAGCTGCCCATGCTGGGGCCGGCGGAGCGCGCCGTTGCCCCGAGCGCAGGCAGCACTGCAAACCATGCGAACCATGCGAATGCGCCGAAAACCTCGGGCGCCATGGAACTGGTGCGCAATCCCGACCTGTTCCGGCTCTACACCTTCAGCATCCTGTTCACGGTGTCATGGGACATGTTCCTGTTCCTCACGCCCATCCATGGCGCGCGGCTGGGCCTGTCCGCCTCGCAGATCGGCGTCGTGGTCGGCACATTTTCAGTGGCCATGTTCCTGGTGCGCATGGCCGCGGGGCATGCCGCAAAGCAGTTCACCTCGCGGCAGTTGCTGCTGCTCTGCCTGTCAGGCGCGGGACTGGGGTGCCTCGGCTTCGGACTGGTGGAGAGCCTGCCGCTGCTGATCGGCTGCGCGTTCGCAATGGGCCTCGGCCAGGGCCTCGCCAATCCCACGCTGAACGCCCTGCTCTATGACGCTTCACCACCGGAGCGCGTGGCCGAGGCGATGGGACTGCGCACCTCGATCGGCAAGACCTGCCAGGTGGCATTACCGCTGGCCGCCGGATCAGCCAGCGCGCTGTTCGGCGTGGCGCCGGTGTTCTGGCTGATTGCCGCCGTGCAACTGGGCGCCGCCTGGATGGCGCGCGCGCAGTGGAAGGTCAAATGACGCGACTCCAAAATACTTTTGGGATGCTCGGTCCGATTCTTTCCCTCATCCCCGGCCCTTCTCCCCGAGGGAGAAGGGAGAAAAGCCCATCTCCCTCGGGGAGAGGGGTTGGGGTGAGCGATGTTCTTCAGGTGGGTTCTACGACGCACCACCCGGCACCACGCCGTCGACCCTGACGACGCCCGCGGCAATCAGTCTCTCCAGATCACCAGCCATGCCGATTTCACCGAGGATGCTGGCCGCATCCGCACCCGGCTTGGGTGCGGGACAGCCGGGGACCATGGGCGTGCGCGACAGGCGCGGCGCCGGGCCGTTCGTGGTGATGAGGCCCTGCCCCTGGTGTTCGCGCGTGATGCTCAGGCCCTGCCGGATAACCTGCGGGTCTTCCATCATTTCGGTGAACTGCTCTATGACGCGATGGGCGCCAATGCCGGCCGCCGTGAGCAGTTCGACCCAGGCCTGGACCGTGCGCTCCTTGAAGCGTGCTTCGAGCGTTTTCTCCAGCACCGCATCCACGGCTGCGCCGCCGAGATCGGCAAGCGCCGGGCAACCCGCCAGATCGCCGGGCTGCGCCGCCATGAACACCCAGCCATCCGATGCCTGGTACATGCGCGACAGCGGGCTGCTGCCCTTGCAGTCCAGACCACCGGGTTCGTTCCACACCCGACCCTTGTACTCCTGCATGAAGGCCGATTGCAGCATGGTTGCCGAATAGATCAGCGCGCTGTGGATGCGCTGGCCCAGCCCGGTGCGGCGGCGGTGCATCATCGCCATCCCAATCCCGTATGCCGATGCGAGACCGGTCGCGTAGTCATTGGAATTGAACGGGTTCTGTGCCGGTTCGTCTCCGCCAAAACGCATTTCCATACCGGTGATGGCCTGTATCAGCACCTCGCGACCGGGACGCGTGGCAAAGTCGCCGGTCTGTCCGAAGGCATTCACCGAGCAGTAGATGATGTCGGGCCGGCGCGCGCGCACCGCTTCGTAACCGACGCCCAGCTTGTCGGCGACGCCCGTGCGGAAGTTCTCCAGCACGACATCGGCTTCATCGAGCAGCTTCCAGAAGATCTCCAGCCCCTCCTTCGCCTTCAGGTCGAGCAGGATGCTGCGCTTGGCGCGATTGATGTCGTTGTGCCAGCTGATGGGATTGCGGTGCGGGCTGTCGATCTTGATGACATCGGCGCCAAACTCCGCCAGCGTGCGTCCGCAACTGGGAATCGCCAGGATGATGCCCAGGTCGAGCACCTTCACGCCCTGCAACGCGCTGCGCAGCGTCTCGGTGGCCGCAGGTGCAGCCGGCACCGCGCGTTTCCCGGCCAGGATTTCTGCACGATGCGCATCCAGCCTCGGTCGCGGTGCGCGCACCACCCCCGGCGTCTCCGACAGGCGCGTGTAAATCCCGGGCCCGGAGAAACGGCCGAGCAGCGGATCATCGAAGTCCTCGATGATCTTCGATTCGCGTGCCAGCGAATACTCCATCCACTCCGCGGTGGTCTTGCAGGTGCCGCCTTCGACGCCCTTCTCGGCGCAATAGTCCTCCCATTCGGCGGAAGTGCGATCGAGAAAAATCTCCTCAAGCCGCTTTTTCAGGAATTCGGCGCTGTGCTTTTCATCCGGCTTCGGCGGCAGGCCGTGCTCCTTCAGCAGCGTGGCATCGGTGTCGCGCGGCACGTAGATGAACCAGCGCCCGTCCTTGCAGCGCATGTACTTCCAGCTCGTCATCGGATCGACTTCGGGCTGGCCGTGCACCTTCAAGGCCTTGCCACTGAAGGCACTGAAGGTGGCACCGAAGAGCGGCACCTCGATGATCTGCCCCTGGCCGGAACGCGCCCGTGCGTTGAGTGCAAACCCGATGCACACCGCCGACAGATAAGCGCCGTACACCGACGAGAACGGAATGCAGTTGTAGATCGGATGGTCGCGCCCGGTCATATTGTGTGGGATGTAGCAGCCGGTGGCCGCACCCACGACGCCCTCCCATGCCCGCACGGCGGCGCGCGTGTCGTCGGCAGCGAAGCCCGGAATGGAGCAGAACACCTGGCGCGGATTCGCCTTCAGCAGGGCTTCGGGGTCGAGGCCGAGGCGCTTCATCACGCCGGGCCGGAAATTCTCGATCACCACATCGGCGGTGGCGACCAGGTCACGCGCGATCTTCAGGTCCGCGGGGTTCTTCAGGTCGAGGGCGATGCTGCGCTTGCCGCGGTTCCAGGTGGCATTGGCCGCCGTATCAAAGCGCGGCCCGGTGGGCGGATCGATGCGGATCACGTCCGCACCAAAGTCGGCGAGCATCATGCCCACCATCGGACCGGCAATGTATTGCCCGAAATCAATGACCCGCACACCTTCCAAAGCCGCAACGCTCGCCATGTTTACCCGTTCAGTTGAAATGTTTTCCGAAAAATTCTTCCGCCCGTCCGGCGGAGATGCCCAGGAATTTCCTGAAGAAGCCCGCTCATGCCATCGGAGATGGCTTCGCGCGGATGCACCGCTGTCATGCCGGATTTTACGCCCGCCCCTTGATCACTCTTCGAGCTTCACACCGGTCTCCCGCACCAGCCTGCCCCAGCGTTCCGTTTCGGCGATGATGAGCTGCCTGAACTGCGCCGGTGTGCTGCCTGCGGGAAGGATGCCGTCCTTTTCCAGTGCCTCGATCACTTCGGGCGATTTCACGCCCCGGACGAAATTATCGCTCAACTGGTTGACGATATTTGCCGGCGTGCCGGCTGGCGCAAGAAAGCCCAGCCAGCTGGAGTAGTTGTACCCGGGGATGCCCTGCTCGGCCACGGTGGGCAGGTCGGGCAGCAGCGCCGAACGCTTGTCGCTCATCACCGCCAGTGCGCGCGCCTTGCCGGTGCGGATCAGCGGCAGGCCTGAAATGAGATTCGTTGAAGCCGCGTCAAGGCGGTCGGCAATCAGGTCAAGCAGTTCCGGTGCTGCGCCCTTGTAGTGGATGAAGGTCACCTTCGTGCCGGTGTCCTTTTCGATCCACGCACCGGCCAGGTGGCCCACACCGCCAACGCCCGTTGTGCCGTAATTCACCTTGCCCGGATTGGCCTTCGTATAGGCCAGGTATTCGGCGAAAGTCTTCGCCGGGAAGGACGGACGCACGAGGAATATGGAGATGCGCTGGCTGATCATGGTAATCGGCGCAAAATCCCGGATCACGTCATAGGGCAGGTTCTTGAAAAACGCTGGCGTCACCGTGAAGCCGGCGGACTGCACGAGCAGCGTGTAGCCATCCGGCGCCGCCTTGGCCACATAGCCATTGCCGATGGATCCGCCGGCGCCGGGCTTGAAATCGATGATGAAGGGCTGGCCCGTCAGCTCGGTCATTTTCTTGGTGTGCACCCGGGCTTCGAGGTCGATGGGACCGCCGGGCGCAATCGGCGCGACCACCACCACGGGCCGCGACGGATAAGCGCTCTGGCCCAGGACCGGCGCACAGAGCACGGCCAAAGCCATGCCCGCGGCAATCATCAATGTTTGGGAACGACGCATGAAACTCCTCCTGCAGGCAGGGACAGGCAATGGGTGCCGATGCGGTACCGATGCGTCCCTTGCTCTATTGCCGCGGGAAGGTAACCCGGAACGCCAGCCCGGGTGAAATGCTATTTAATGATTGCGCCATCACGCAGCGTGATGAGGAGTGTGACTGTGTGGCAGGCACGGCGCATCGGACCGTTATCAGACGACGCTGCGCTGTCTCAAACCGGCAATTTCCGCATCGCCGAACCCGAACTCCCTGAGCAACTCATCGGTGTCCGCACCCAGCCGCGACGGTATGCGCTCGGGGCCCAGCACCTGGCCATTCCATTTGAAACCGGCCGTGGGCACGAACACCATCTTCCCCGATACCGGATCGATCATTTGCTGTTGAACGCCGCGCGCAACGATGTGCGGGTCATGGAGGATTTCGGGCAACGTGCGTATCTTCACCGCCGGAACGCGCGCTTCGGAAAGCACCACCTCCCATTCGGACGCGCTGCGCGTGGCCAGCCGCTCGGTCAGCGCAGCGCCAAACTCCTTGAAATGCTGCAGGCGCAAGGCCTTGCTGGCAAAGCGCGGGTCTGTGAGCAGGTCTGGCTCACCCAGCGCCGCACATAGCCGCACGACATGGTGGTCGCCATTGGCCGCCAGCGAAAGGAAACCATCTTTTGTCGGAAAAATGTTGGCAGCCGGGCTGCCGCTCGCCGCCGTATTGCCATTGGCCTCGGGCGCCTTGCCAGTATTGAGGTAGATGGAGGAAAACGAGGCCATCGCCACCAGAGCCGCGTCCAGCATGGCGATGTCGACACGCTGCCCCTTGCCAGTGCGATCGCGCTCCTTGAGGGCGGCCAGCAGCGCAAAGGCGCCATAGATGCCGGCAAGGTAATCGAACAGCGGCGGCCCGATGCGGTTCGGCACCGTCTCGGCCGTACCGGTGAGCATGGTGATTCCGGAGATGCCCTGTATCACGTGATCGTAGGCGGAACGCCGGCTGTAGGGTCCGTCCTGGCCGTAACCCGACAGCGAGAAATACACCATGTCCGGATTGATCTCGCGCATCGCATCGTAGCCGATGCCAAGACGGTCGGCCACGCCCGGGGTGTAGTTCTCAACCATGGCATCGCAACTGGCAACGATCTTTTTCACCAGCGCCAGGCCTTCCGGCTTTTTCATGTCGATCTGGATTGAGCGCTTGGAGCCGTTCTGCGACACAAACACGGCAGCCAGCCCGGGCACGCCGGGCAGGTCGGCCCCGCGGCGGGTGTTGTCGCCAATTCCCGGTCGCTCCACCTTGATGATGTCCGCGCCCAGCAGCGCCATCTGGTAGGTGCAGTACGGGCCGCTCAGTACCGAAGTAAAGTCAATGATGCGCACGCCCTTCAATGGCGCGGGACGTTCCTGCTTTGCTTCTGTTTGCGCCATATTCATCAGTCCGCCTTCAGGTTGATTGCACGCACCAGTTTCCCGAGGCGTTCATAGTCGAATGCAATGAGCTTGCGAAATTCCGCTGGCGGCAGGCCGGCGACTTCGATGCCGGCTGCCTGCAGTTTTTCAATTACATCGGCCAGCAGCAGCACTGCGGCAGCTTCCTTGTAGAGTTGCTCTACCAGTGCAGGTGGCAGTCCCGCCGGCCCCAGGATTCCCAGCCATGCCCGCACGGGCTCAAAGCCTGGAAGAACTTCGGAGACCGCCGGGACATTGGGCAGGTCCGGTTTGCGCTGACGCGAGAACGAAACAATGGGCTTCAACTTGCCGGCATTGACATACGGCACGATGCCCGTCGATTCGTAACCAAGCTGCACACGACCGGATATCACTTCGCTGATCACTTGTGCGGAACCCTTGTGAGGTACATGGGTAATGGCAAGTCCGGTCTGCAGCTTCAGGGTTTCGACATTGAGGTGTGGCATGGTGCCGTTTCCCGAGGTGCCATACATCATGGCATCGGGGTTGGCCTTCGAGTAGGCGATCAGTTCCGGCAGCGTGTTGGCTTTCACCGAGGGGTGGACATAGATAACGCCGCCACCGGGACTGCCGACCATCACGATGGGCGAAAAGTCGGTGAGTGGCGAGTAGCCGAGGTTGGAATACAGATGCGGATTCACCGCCATTGCAGCCAGGGCCGAGAACAGCAGCGTGTAGCCGTCGGGTTCAGCCTTGGAAACCAGCAGGGCACCAATGCTGCCGCCCTGCCCCGGCCGGTTTTCAACCAGAACCGGCTGCTTCAGGCGCTCGCTCAGTTTTGGCGTTATCACCCGCGCCAGGATGTCGGTGATGTTGCCTGCCGCATAACTCACCACCAGGCGCACCGGTCTGACCGGATAGACTTCTGCGGCAGCTGCCGGCAACGCGCAGGAAATCGCAATCACGACTGCGGGAAACAAACCCTGACTGCACTTCATAAACGATCGCATGTCGACCTCCCGCTCACTCTTCCTTGATGTTCTTTTCCCTGACCAGCCTGTCCCACGTGGCAATCTCCGCGACAAGTCGCTTGCGGAACACCTCCGGCCCCGAGCCCAGCACCTGCGAGCCCTGTGCCTCCCAGCGCTTCATCGCCTGGGGAGACCTGATGGCCTTGACGGTTTCCACGCTCAGCCTGTCGACGATGGCCGGCGGCGTCCCGGCAGGCGCGAGCAGACCGATCCAGTTCGGATAGGCAAAATCGGGCGCGCCCATTTCGGCAACGCTCCTCACTCCGGGCAGCAGGGGCGTGCGGTCTTTCGAGAGAATCGCCAGAACACGCGCCTTACCCGACTTGAGCAGCGACAGGCTGGCGGCCAGTTGCTTGGGCGAGGAATGGATACGTCCGGCCATCAGGTCAACCTCGGCTGACGCGCCGCCCTTGTAATGTACGAAGGTCAACTGGATGCCCAGTTCGCTGGCCAGCCATACGCCGCCAACATGGAATCCACCGCCGGATCCTACCGTGCTCCAAGTCACCTCTCCCGGATGGGCCTTGGCGTAGGCCACGTACTCCTCAAAGGTGCGCGCTGGAAACGACGGTGTGACCAGCAGCAGCGTGATGTTCTCCGTCGTCATTGTGATGGGTGAAAAGTCCCTGACCAGGTCGTAGGACAGGTCCTTGCGCAGTGCCGGCAGCAGGGTCGACGACGAATTGATGAACAACAACGTATGCCCATCCGGCACTGCCTTGGCCACATAACCGTTGGCGATGACGCCGCTGCCGCCCGGCTTGTAGTCGATCAACACCGGCTGCTTCAGGAGCGGCTGCATGCCTTCCTGATAGACGCGTGCCTCAAGGTCGGCATTTGCGCCGGGCGTGTAAGGCAGGACGATGGTGACGGGCTTCGAGGGGAAATTCGCCACACCAGCGCCTCCACCTGCAGAACTACCGGTGATGCCCTGGGCAGATAACGCGCCGGAAAAAAACACGACGGATGCAGACAGTGCAAATCTGGACCAATTCATGATGCCCCCCCGATTGATCTGTCCGGATGCAGCACCGGGCGCGCATCCCTGCCGGCTCCTCCCCGCATCTGGTGATTGTTGTGACCGGAAAATCATTTTCCCCGTTCTGAAACTGGAACGAAAGTGGAAATTCTTCCCTCTTATGTCACTTTAAGTGAATTACGACATGACCGCTCCGACTGACGTAGAAGATACCGGAAATGCCAGGCGCCTGGCACGTCACGCGCCGCCAGCAGCTTGTACCCCCTACTTGCCGTGTTCCGTGCTGCTGCACTCCCCGTTGCAGGCAGCGTGGGCCACGGAAAAGCAACGGGAATGGCAATGTCCAGAGGCCGTACCTGGACACAGACAGCACCCGTGCTAATCTCGCTCCGATCACCCACCAACATACAAGCGGCTTCAGCCGCGCACATCTTCCCGGAGGACGGACATGGACGCAGCAAAGGAACTGGCACTGCTGGACTGGATCGACAACGAGCTGTTCGGCAAGCCCACCGGCATCGACATCGCCAAACATGCGCCGGAACTCACGCTGGACGACGCCTACCGGCTGCGCGTCAAGCTGCTGGCCCGCCGCGTCGCCAAGGGCGATGTGCATGTCGGCTACAAGATTGCCGGCGGCGGCAGTGGCATCAAGGTGGCCGGTGCGGAACCGCCCAGCCCCACCGTCGGCCCGCTGATGCGCTCGGGCCTGGTGTATCCGCCCGATACCTATTCGTTTGCCGGTTCGCCCAAGGTCATCGTCGAGGCGGAAATCGCCGTGATGCTGAAAAAAGACCTGATGGGACCGGGTCTCACGCAGCGCGAAGTGCTGGCCGCCGTCGAGGGCTATTTCCCTGCGATTGAAATCGTGCCGCAGACAGGTGGCCCCAAGGCCAGCGCCCAGGCGCGCGCCCTCGCCACGAAATTCAGCGGCGGCATCGTGCTCGGCACACCGCTCTCCTCGCCGCACGGCATTGACCTTGCAATGGAAGCGGCGATGATGAGCGTCAATGGCGAACCCAAGGCCGCCGGCACCGGCATCAACATCATGGGCAACCCGCTCAATGCCGTGGCCGAAGTCGCGAACATGATGTCGAAGTACGGCGAAGGCCTGAAGGCCGGCATGGTCATCATGACCGGCACGGTCACCGGCCTCACGCCGGTGGCACCGGGCGACTACGTCGAGGCCTCGTTCACGCGGCTGGGGCGTGCAACGGCACGCTTTGTAGCCTGATACCGATTGATATCAATTCCGCAGATACCCTGGCTGATTAAAGCAGGTCTGCGGAATGATTGGCATCATGCGATTCGCTCCGTGAACTCCTTTTCACGGTGGCCCAGGCCGGCGTAACGACAACTCCGTCCCGGGTCAGGATGGCCTTGCCCAGCAGGGAGCACCTGGAATCCGCGCCGTGAAACCGGCGATCAACCAGCCAGCATCAGTCCGCCATCGTCAATCCGCCGCTGACGCTCAATACCTGTCCGGTCAGGTAGTCAGACCGGCTGCTGGAAAAGAACAGGATGGCGTCAGCCACTTCGGAGGGTTTGGCAAACCGCCGGAACGGAATGGCCTTGACCAGCGCCTCACGGTGCTTCTCCGGCACCGAGGCCAGCAGCGGCGTGTCGGTCGGTCCGGGGCAGACACAATTCACGTTGATGGAATAGCGTGCCGATTCGCGCGCCAGAGCCTTGGTGAATGCAATCACCGCCCCCTTCGCTCCGGAATACACGGCCTCGCCGCCGCTGCCCACGCGTCCGGCATCGCTGGCCACAAGGACGATCTTGCCGTGGCCGCGCTCACGCATCGACGGCAGGAACGCCTGGGTCAGTCGCAGCGTGCCGACGTAGTTGAGGTCAATCAGCTTCTGCCACAGCTCCGGCTTGGTATCAATGAAAGGCGCAATGCTGCTCCACCCGGCGGCAATCACCAGGATGTCGGCTCCGCCATGCGCCGCCACGAGTGCGTCCCGCGCGGCATCCACCGCTGCCTGGCTGGTGATGTCCACATGCACGAACTTCACCGTACCGCCCTGCTTGCCGAGGTCCGCTGCAGCCGCCTCGCCCGCAACCTTGTTGACGTCGGCGATGTACACCACGGCACCCGCCTGAACAAATACGGCAGCCGTCGCCAGGCCGATGCCGGATGCCCCGCCTGCAACAAATGCAATCTTCCCATCCAGCTTCATGTTGACCGCCTCCGAAAAGCAGTAAATTTAATGACTATTAAGTAACAAGTCCAGCCCGCCCGATGTGCAGGCAGTCTTGAGCTCAGGTGCGCGCCTTGCTGCTGCGGGCCAGGAACGCGGCAATGCGCTGCATCGTTTCCGCTTCGGTGTGCAGGCTGCGCGTCGCGGCAATTTCCGCCTCGAAGCCGGCCGGATCGCCAGCCAGCGCGATGCAGCGCCTGGCCTCCCGCAATGCAGCCTGCGGCTGGGCGGCCAGTTCGGCAGCCAGGGCCATGGCCCGCTGCGCGGCCGGTCTGGCATCGGTACTTCCGGATACCGCCTCATGCACCAGCCCGATGCGCCAGGCTTCAGCGCCGGCAATCAGGCGCCCACGCAGGATCAGGTCAAGCGCATTCGCCCGGCCGACCACGGCAACCATGCGCTGCGTTCCGCCCGCTGCGGGAATCAGGCCCAGCTTCGTCTCGGGCAGGCCGAGCTGCGCCGTTTCTGAGGCAATGCGGAAATCACAGGCCAGCGCCAGTTCCAGCCCGCCTCCCGTGGCAATGCCGTCGATCGCGGCAATGGTGGGCGCGGGAAAGTCCTCGATCCGGGCAAACAGTTCCTGCAGGCGCGCAGCAAATGCCGCCAGATGTTCCGCGCGCTGGGCTGCGGAATCGTCGCCCTGCATGATGCGAATGTCGGCGCCGGCACAGAAAAACCGGCCTGTCGCGAGCACGACCAGTGCCCGGCAGCGATTTTCTGCCGCAGCCGAAAGCGCCGCATCCAGCTGGTCGATCTGCGCCGGGCCGATGGCATTGGCCGGCGGAAAATCAAGCACAAGGGTTGCAACACCGTTCTCCGGATCTTGATTTAACATGCGTGGATTCAGGCCTTCTGATTTTCATTAAATAACTGTTAAATTAGTAACATTGCACCTGCCGCCTTGTCAAACCCACTGCGCGGGAACATGCCTGCAGCGTGGCCGTCCCGACCGGCACAGCGAAGACCAACGAAGACAAACGAGATCGACATGATTGCAACACACCTGGAATGGCCTTTCTTCGAGGACAGGCATCGCAACCTGGCCGAACGCCTGGACACATGGGCCGGCGCAAACGCCGACGCGCTGGAACACCCCGAGGGCGGTGCCGGGAGCAGTGGCGATGTTGATTCGGCCACACGCAAGGTCGCCGCGCTGCTCGGCAGCTCCGGATGGCTGAATCTGCTGGCAACCAGCGCCTGGGGAGGCCCCTCGCCGGCCATCGACGTGCGCAGCCTGTGCCTGATTCGTGAAATGCTGGCATCGCACTCCGGCATTGCCGACTGCGCTTTCGCCATTCAGGGCCTGGGCAGCGTTCCGATCAGCCTGTTCGGATCGGATGCGCTGCAGCGCCGGTATCTCCCCGGCATTTTTGCCGGTGAGCGATACGGGGCCTTCGGCCTCTCGGAACCCGAGACTGGCTCGGACGTATCCGCCCTGACCACGACAGCGCGCGCCGACGGCGACGGATTCGTGCTCAATGGTGTCAAGACCTGGATTTCCAACGCCCCCATTGCCACCCACTACATCGTGTTCGCGCGCAGCGGCGACGCGCCGGGCGCCAAGGGCCTGTCCGCCTTTGTCGTCGATGCCGGCACACCCGGCGCACGGGTCAGCGAGTCGCTGGACATCATTGCCCCGCACTCCATCGGCAGCCTGGCCTTCGAGGACTGCCGCGTGCCCGCAGCCAATCTGCTGGGCCGGCCAGGTGACGGCTTCAAGATTGCCATGTCCACGCTGGATATCTTCCGGCCAACGGTGGGTGCCGCAGCGCTGGGCATGGCACGCCGCGCATTGCGCGAAACCATCACCCGGGTCGGCGAACGGAAGGTGTTCGGCCAGCTCCTCGCACAGTTCCAGGCCACGCAGATGCGCATCGCCGACATGGCGGTCGATGTGGACTCCGCCGCGTTGCTGGTCTATCGCGCCGCCTGGGCCAAGGACTGCATGGAACGGCGCGTGACGCTGGAGAGCGCCATGGCGAAGATGCAGGCGACGGAGTCTGCCCAGCGCGTGATCGACTCCGCTGTGCAGTTGTTCGGCGGCATGGGCGTGACCGTTGGCTCGGTCGTTGAGCGCCTGTACCGTGAAATCCGGCCGCTCAGGATTTACGAAGGCACCAGCGAAATCCAGAAGATCATCATCTCAACCCAGCTGCTGGGGAAGCACTAACGACCCGCGCCCTTCGCCGCCGGCCTGGGTGGGGCCATGGATACGGTCAGGTCTGCATACAGGGTGGCGATCTGCTTCACCGAAATCGCGCCACTGGGGCGGAACCAGGTAATCAGGTGCTCCACCATGCCAATCAGTGAAAAAGCCACGGGCGCCACTTCGCTGGCGCGCAGACTCTTGCCGTGAACCTCGGCAACCAGGTCCCGGCAGATGCCGAAAAACTCGCGTTCCAGCGCCTTCACGCGCTGGCGCTGCTTTTCCGGCAGGCTGTTGCGCAAATGCCCGAGCGCATAGATGCGCTCGTAGGCGGCGGACAACTCCTGCTGCTGCAATTGCCATAACACGTAGGCATACATGAACTCCCAGAGCCGCTGCCGCGGCTCAGTCGAGCGCAGCAGACTGCGCACGAACTGCAGCAGGTCGGCAATGGTGTGCTCCAGAAAGGCCACCAGGATGTCCTCCTTGGAGCGGAAATACCAGTACAGTGCCGGTGCCGTCATGCCAAGGCGTCGGGCAATGTCGATCATGCCGGCGCGCTCATAGCCAAACTCGCGATAGATCTCCGCTGCGGCGCGAATGATGCGTCGCCGCACGGCCTCGTCACGATCGCTGCCACTGGCCTCGCCGCGAGGCCGCCCGCCGGCGCCTTTTGCCTTGCGCCCTGCGGGCACTTTGAGCGCCTTTGCCACCTTGGCCACCTTGCGGGATTTCGGCTCCTGCCCGGATGACTCAGCGGCCGGAAGCACGCCACCTGCCGTCTTCACTGATTTCTTTGTGGCCATGTTCTTCGATGCGGTTTTTCGTGCGCCCATTATTGCATTCGCAATGCAGCCCGACTATCGACCGCTCATCACCCGTATCCGGTCCGCGCTGTAACCCATTGCCGACAATACCTCGTCGGTGTGTTCACCCAGCGTGGGCGGCGTACGGCGGATCGATGCAGGCGATTTCGAAAAGGACACCGGGATTGACGGCGTGACCATGGGACCGGCCTGCGGGTGTGCATAGCGGTGGAAGAATCCGGTCTCCACCAGATAAGGATCGGTCGGAAGGTCACGCAGCGCGCGGGCGACGCCATGCGGAATGTCCGCCGCCTCGAACAGCGACCGCCATTCGGCCGTCGTGCGTTTCGCCAGTTCCACGCCCACCAGCTTGTACAACTCCGGAAAGCGCTTCGACCGTTCGTTGAGCGTGGAAAAACGCGGGTCCTGCGCGAGTTGCGGCTGCCCGAATGCGGTGAACAGGCGCTGCCACTGGTCGTCGCTGGTGGCCATCAGGCATACATGCCCGTCCTTCGTGGCGAACGGGCGGCGGTAGGACATCAGCGCGCGGTCATATCCCAGTTCCCCCATGGGCTCGTCAAACGCACCGCCCCACAGATGCTCGATCAGGTTGAACGACATCATGGTCTCGAGCATCGGCACCTGAACCTCCTGCCCCTCGCCGGTGCGTTCGCGATGCACCAGCGCCATGCTGATGGCCGAAGCGAGCACGTAACCGCAGAACTTGTCGGCGATGACCATCGGAAAATAGCGCGGCTCGCCCAGCGCAAGCTCGTTGATGCCGGCAATGCCGCTTTCGCCCTGGATCACGTCGTCGTAGGCCGGCCGGTCACGATACGGTCCGTCCTGGCGGTACCCCGGCGCAAACGCATAGACAATGCGCGGATTGATCGCCGCCACCGCGGCGTAACCCACGCCAAGCCGCTCAGCCGATTGCTGGCGCGTGCTGTGCACAAGCACGTCGGCATCGCGGATCATGGCGCGCAGCGCCTCCAGCGCCTCGGGCCGCTTCAGGTCCAGCACCACGCTGCGCTTGTTGCGGTTCATGCCCAGGAACATCGCCGCCATGTCCGGATGGCGCGAAGGCCCGATCTTGCGGTTGAGATCACCCCCGGGAGATTCGATCTTGATGACGTCGGCACCGTTGTCGCCGAGGATCTGCGTGGCCACAGGACCCAGGATGAACTGCGTCAGGTCAAGGACACGCAGCCCGGCCAGGGCACCACCGGAAGCAGCCACGCTCATTTCGCGGCGCCCCGGCACTTCACCATGCGCAGCGGCGTGTAGGTCAGGACCGGAGTGCCGTCATGCTTTTTCACCTCATTGCGGCTGCGCACCAGCCCCCGCGAAGGATTGCTGCGGCTGATTCGAGCTTCGGTGACCTCCACCTCGACGTGCACGGTGTCCCCGGCAAAGACCGGATTGTGGATGTCCAGTTCCATGTGCAGAAAGGCAAGCGCCGTGTGCTGCATGGTGGCCTGCACCAGCAACCCCTCGCACATGGCATAGGCCAGCATGGCGGGACCAACCCGGCCCTTGATGGCAGACCCTTCCTTCAGGAACTCCAGGTCGGTGAACATGACTTCGGTCAGCCCGGTACAGTTCACGTAATTGAGGATGTCCCCTTCGGTGATGGTCCGGCCGATTGTGCTGAATTTCCGGCCGACCGGAAGGTCCTCGAAGTGATAGCCCAGCCCGACGATTTCCATGCTGCCTGTCCTCTTTTCCGATTCTTCGAATGTGGGGAGCACGACTCCCCTGCCCGGATCACACCGCCGCTCGCGGAATGCGTGCGGCGGGTTGACGCGTCCCCCGATAATGCCATAGTCTTGCAGTTAATTTAACAGTCATTAAATGACCATTAAATCACCTCGTTTGAATGACTCCGGATACTGAACAATGACCCAGACCAGCAGCAATGACCGCAAAGTGGCCCTGATAACCGGCGCCAGCCAGGGCATCGGCTGGAGCATCGCAGAGCGCCTCGCCAGGGACGGCATGATCGTCATTGTCAACGGCCAGCGTTCCGATGCCGCAGAAAAAGCGGCCGAGGCACTGGTTGCGGCCGGCGCAGAGGCCATCGCCCTGCCAGCCGACGTCTCCAGCGAAAAAGCCGTGCTCGGGCTGTTTGACGAGATCCGCTCACGCTACGGCAGGCTCGATGTACTGGTCAACAATGCCGGCGTGGCGTTGCGGGTCGATGGTCGCAAGGCCCCCGTAGAAAGCACGCCAACGGACATGTGGGAACGCACCCTGGCGGTCAACCTGACTGGCGCCTTCTTCACTTCGCGCGCCGCCATTCCGCTGATGAAGGAACGCGGGTGGGGCCGCATCATCAACATGGCCTCGCAGGCCGGACGCATGGATACCGGCTTCGGCAGCGCCTATTACGCAGCCTCCAAGGCCGGACTGGTCGGCTTCTCGCGCGTCATGGCCGGCGAAGTCGGGCCTCACGGCATTACTGTCAACTGTGTCTCCCCGGGCCGCATCAAGACCGCAATGGCCGCGACTTTCGCGAATGCCGATGCCGTCGACCAGCTTTACATCGCCAGGACGCCCATGCGCAAGGTGGGCATGCCCGGCGACGTCGCCGGTGCGGTTTCCTTCCTCGCGTCAGAGGAGTCGGCCTTCATCACCGGAACCATCATCGACATCACTGGCGGCTTTTTCATGCCCTGAGTGTGCGCTGAATGCCGGCCCCGGCAACGTTGCCCCGAATCAGATTCAATCATTCATCAATCCAGCCTGGAGACAACATGAGCACTTCCGCAAGCCGCTTCCACTCGGCCCCTGTCGACTTCAAGACCTACCAGCCGAAGCATTTTTTGTGGACGCTGCAGGGCAAGGTCGCGACCGTGACGCTGAACCGCCCGGACCGCAAGAACCCGCTGACCTTCGAGTCCTATGCCGAACTGCGCGACATGTTCTATGCACTCATTCACTCGGACGACGTGAAGGTCGTGGTCATTACCGGTGCCGGCGGCAACTTCTGCTCGGGCGGCGACGTTCACGAGATCATCGGCCCGCTGGTGCAGATGCAGAAGAAGGATGACATGCAGGGCCTGCTCGGTTTCACGCGCATGACCGGCGACCTGGTCAAGGCCATGCGTGCCTGCCCCCAGACCATCATCTCCGCGGTTGACGGCATCTGCGCCGGCGCAGGCGCCATCGTCTCGATGGCCTCCGACATGCGTTATGGCACCGCACGCAGCAAGGTTGCCTTCCTGTTCGTGCGCGTGGGCCTCGCCGGCGCCGACATGGGTGCCTGCGCCATCCTGCCGCGCATCATCGGTTCAGGACGCGCCTCGGAACTGCTCTATACCGGCCGTTCCATGGACGGCACCGAGGCCGAACGCTGGGGCTTCTACAACAAGGTATGCGAACCGGAAGCCCTGCTCGCCGATACGCTGGCACTGGCCGAATCCATTGCCTCCGGCCCGACCTTCGCCCATGCCATGACCAAACGCTGCCTGCATCAGGAATGGAACATGGGCGTGGACGAGGCCATTGAGGCGGAAGCCCAGGCCCAGGCCATCTGCATGCAGACGCACGATTTTGAGCGCGCCTATAACGCGTTCGTGGCGAAGCAAAAGCCCGTATTTGCCGGAGATTGATGCGACATGTGACTCGAATTGCCACCGGCCTGCGGCAAACAACCTGAATCGCCACAGCCGGTGCACCAGGGGTTCAACCGGGTGCTGTTTCGGATTTCTCGTGCCCTTCATTCCACTGCGGACGCATGTAGTACGCGCCGGCAATCAGCATTACGCCGAGTCCGGCGAACACCGGACCCACGCCGACCACGCCGCCCAGCGCACCCGCGCCCAGCGGCACGATGGTCTGCATGCCGTTGAGGATGGACAGGCGCAGACCCATCACCTCCCCCGCCCGGCCTTCGGGTGAGGCTTCGTTCATCAGCGCCAGCGCCAGCGGCGCCCCGGCGCCGAGCGCCAGGCCCAGCGTAAAACTGATCGCCAGCAGCGTGGCCATCTGCGAGAACAGCGGCAGCAGCATCATCCCCACGCCGGTGGCCGCGACCGAGGCAATCATCATCTGCCAGGGGCGCACCCGCCGCGTCACCATCGGCGCCGCCCCGCGCACCACCACCATCGCCACCCCGAGGGCGCTCACCATCATGCCGATCTGCGAGGCCGACAGGCCGACCTGCACGCCATACACGGGCGTCAGGAAGTAATAGAAGTTCAGCGCCACGAAGGACAGCACCGCGCCGGCGAAGATGCGGCGCATCAGCGGCGGGCGCAGCAGCTCGAGGGAGTTGCCGCGCTTCGCGCCATGTCCGCCGCCTGCACCGGGCGGAACCAGCTTCAGCCAGCCCGAGGCCAGCGCCACGACCGAGAGCATGGGCAGAAAGGCAAGCAGCAGGAAGGTGTTGGCATGGCCGATGCCGTCGATGGCAAAGCCGGTAATCAGCGGCGCGATGAAATTGGCCAGCGAATTGGCCTGCATCGACATGCTGAAGTTCGCCACCTTGTCGCCGGGCCCGCCGTAGCGGCCCACCTGCTGATGCCCGCCCACCACGAACACGTTGTATCCCACACCCACCGCCAGGCTCACCACGAACAGTGCGCCAATGCCGTTCCACAGGAAGGCCGTGGCCGTACCCGCACTCATCACCAGCGCCGCGCACAACAGCGGGATGCGCGCATCGCTGCGATCGAACCAGCGTCCCATGGCCACGGAGGTGAACACCACCGGCGCATTGAACAGCGCAGCGAGCAGCCCCACCATCGCCGGCGAGGCGCCCAGTTGCACGGCCGTGAGCAGGACGCACAGCGTGGTACCGCGCATCACGACATGGTTTGTCGACACGATGAGGATCAGCAGGTGCAGGGGTTTCAGTTTCAACGCGGGCTTTCTCACGGACCAGATTGCGGGGGGCCCTACCCTACCAACATCCGGCCCCGCGGGCCAGTCCGGCGTGCCACGATGTGCCACGATTTGCCATTTCGCGGCGCCGCAACAAACCGGTACAATTGTCATGACAATAAAAAAGCCGCCAGCGCGCCATCGAGCGCCAGAGTCCGGCCGCAACACCCAGGCAGTCCAGGGCAGTTCAGCAGCTTGCATGAAGCCGCAGTTACACCCGCGGTCGCCGGATTCCGGCACATCGATTGACGCAACGGTTGACCGAACAGTCGACCCAACATCAAGTCTCATGAAAAGGCTGAACGCATGAACGCGCAATTGTCTCCATCCGCCACCGAGTCTCCCGCTGAAACCATTGCCCGCGTCGAGGCCACCGGCAAACGCATCGACACGCCCTGCGGCGACGGCACCATCGTCTGGCGGCAATGGGGCAACAGCGGCCCCTGGCTGTTCCTGCTGCACGGCAACTTCGGCTCGTGGAAGCACTGGATACGCAACGTCGAGGCGCTGGGCAGGCACTACCGCACCGTCGCCGTGGACATTCCCGGCTTCGGCGAATCCGCCGAGCCGACCAAACCCTACAGCGCGCAGAGCCTGGCCGACGTGATGGCCGCCGGCATCCGCGCCATCAGCGGCGACGAGCAGATCTACCTTGCCGGCTTCTCCTTCGGCGGCGCAGTTTCATCGGAACTGGCCTACGTGCTCGGCGAAAAGGTGCGCAAGCTTGTGTGGATCTCCTCGGGACGCAACACCGGCATGACCCGCGGCAAGCACGCAGCCTTCGTCAAATGGCGCGAGATGAAGACCCACGAGGAGCGCGAGGCGGCGCATCGCCGCAACCTTGAAATCATCATGATCGCCGAGCCCTCGCGCGTCGATGCACTGGCGGTGCACATCCAGTCCACCAATGCCGGGCAGGCGCGGCTGCGCAGCGCCATCATCGGCGAGGCAGCCTCGACGAAGACACGCATCAAGCAGATCCCGTGCGAAGTCGCGGCAATCTGGGCCGATCGCGACTCGACCATCGGCGAGTACATGGCCGAGCGCCCGGCGTGGCTGGAAGGCCACCGCCCCGGCTCGCGCTACGGCATTGTCCACGATGCCGGCCACTGGTGCGCCTACGAGCAGCCGGAGGCATTCAACCGCGTCTTCCTCGACATCCTCGGGCCGGGGAAATAGCCGCACGATGAAAGCGGAGTCCGGCGCATTCAGAGCGGAGTGCGACGCGCTCCATGCGCTGCTCGCGCCGCTGACCGACGCCGATTGGCAGCGCCCCACGCAGTTCAAGGGCTGGACGATCAACGACGTCATCGCCCATCTGCACGCCGGCAACCACTCCGCCGATCTGTCGCTGAATGATGCTGCGGCCCACGCGCGCATGAAGCAGGAATGGAAACGGACTGCCGAAGCACAGAACCTGACCAACCTGCAGATGACGCACCGCTGGATGGACGGCCTCAACGGCCGCGCGCTGCTGGCCGAATGGCATGCCGCCAGCCACCGGCTTGCGGATGACTTTGCCGTGGCCGATCCCCGCAAGCGCGTGCCCTGGGCCGGCCGCGAGATGAGCGCGCGCTCCAGCATCAGCGCGCGCCTCATGGAGACCTGGGCGCATGGACAGGAGATTTACGACCTTCTCAGCGTCCGGCGCAGCAGCACCGACGACATCCGCAACATCGCCACGCTGGGCATCAACACCTTCGGCTGGACCTTCACGAACCGCGGGACCAAACCGCCCCTGCAGCGGCCGCGCGTCAGCCTGCTCGCCCCCTCGGGCACAACCTGGACCTGGGAAGCGGAGCCGCCAGCCGGAGGCAGCGTTGATCTCATCGAAGGCAGCGCAGTCGAGTTCTGCCAGGTCGTCACCCAGGTGCGCAACATCGCCGATACCGAACTCCGCGTTGCAGGGAATACGGCGAAGCTGTGGATGTCACTGGCGCAGTGTTTCGCCGGTCCGCCCCGCGATCCGCCGCCGCCGGGAACGCGCTTCACGCAGAGGGTTTAGCGTCAGCGATCAGAAAGACGGTCACTGAAGACCGCGCCCGTGAAATTCGTCCTTCGACAGGCTCAGGACGAACGGTTGTTGATCGAACGACAACAATTGATTCCGTTCGTGGTGAGCCTGTCAAACAATGAACGGAATCAGCCCGCCCGGCACGCCCTCAGTGGAATGTCGTACCGCCATTGAGGTTGTAGGCCTGTCCGGTGATGAAGCTCGCTTCATCCGAGGCGAGAAAAGCCACCAGGTTCGCCACGTCCGCGGGCTCGGCAATGCGGCCCAGCGGGATGTTCTTCGCGTAGTTCGCGACATAGCTCGCGCGGTATTCCTCGATGGTCATGCCCTTCGCCGTGGCCTCGGCCTGCTCGGCGTAGTTGAAGCGGTCGGAATTGATCGCGCCCGGACACACCGCGTTCACCGTGATGGCATGCGGCGCCAGTTCCAGCGCTGCGCACTGCGTCAGTCCGATCAGTCCGAACTTCGAGGTCGTGTAGGCCGCAGTCAGCGCCCGGCCGCGCTTGGAGGCCTCCGAAGCGACGTTGATGATGCGCCCTCCGCCCTGCTTCTGCATCACCTGCGCGGCATGCTTGATGGTCAGGAAGGGCGCCGTGGTGTTGATCGCGAGGAACCGGCTCCACACCTCTTCGCGCAATGACGTGACCGGGTCGCGATCCTGCCCCATCAGCGCACGCGCATTGTTCACCAGGATGTCGAGGCGGCCGAAATGCTCGACGGCCTGCTCCACAAGCCGGCGGATGTCGCTGCTCACGGTGAGGTCGCACCATACCGGCAGGCAGCGTCGCCCAAGGGCGCGCACCTCTTCGGCCACACTCTCGATGCTGCGCCAGCCGGCCTTCACTTCCTGCGGCGGCAGGTTGTCCGGCGGACGCGGCACGTCGGTGAGCACAATGTCTGCGCCTTCTCCGGCCAGTTTCAGTGCGATGGCGCGCCCCGTGCCCTTCATGCCGCCCGCACCGGTGATCAGTGCAACCTTCCCTTTCAGATCAGCCATGGTTTCCGCTACTCCAGCTTGATCCCGGCGTTTTTCACCACGGCAGACCAGCGCGCGAGTTCCTCGCGGATGTTCTGCCCCATGTCCTCCGGCGTGCCATTGGCCAGTTCCACGCCGAGCGCATCGTATTGCTTCTGGCCTTCCGGCGAATTGAGATACTTGTTGATCTCGCCATTGATCTTCGTGACGATGGCGCGCGGCATGCCGGCCGGTCCCATGAAGCCCGTGCCCGAGCGCACCTTGTAATCCGGCAGGCCCAGTTCCGCGAACGTGGGCACATCGGGAATCTGCTGCAGGCGCTTCGGAGAACTGATGCCGAGGATGCGCACCTTGCCCGACTTGATGTGCGGGAACACCAGCCCCCCCGCGCTTTGCACGATGAAGGCCACGTCGCCGGCGACCACCGCAGTCAGCGCCGGTCCGCCACCGCCATAGGGCACGTGCAGCAATTCGGTCTTGGTCTGCATGGCGAGCAGTTCGCCCGACAGGTGGTTGATGCTGCCGTTGCCGGCCGAGGAATAGGCAAGCTTGCCCGGATTCGCCTTGGCGTAGGCCAGGAATTCCTTGAAGTTCGACACCGGCACGCTGGAACTGACGATCAGCGCCAGCGAGTTCGCCGACACCATGATGATGGGCGTGAGGTCCTTCACCGCATCGAAGGGCATCTTGTACAGCGCCGGGTTGATCGTCACCTGGCTGGAGGTGTTGAACAGCAGCGTATAGCCGTCGGGCGCGGCCTTCACCACATCCATGGCGCCGATGTTGCCATTGGCACCGGGCTTGGCCTCGAGCAGGAACTGCTGCCCGAGTGCGGTCGACAGGTAATTGATGATGGGCCGCGCGGCCAGTTCATTCGTGCCACCGGCTGCGTAGGCGCTGATGACGCGCACCGGCTTGTTGGGATAGGTCTGGGCATGCGCCACTGACAGTGATGTTGCGGGCACGAGCAGGCAGGACAGGATTCGGGCAATCCTCAGAGCAGCCATGGTGTTCTCCTTTTGAACGCGGGGTGCGGACCCGGGGTGTACCGGGCCGGCTGTATTCGCCGGCTGCTCTTGCCACCTCTGGTCCGCACAGTCCGCAGATCATGACAGATGGCCGCCCGGCTGGTTACAGGCAGGCTCCGATGGGGCCGCCCATTTGTTCATAATATGAACAATTTTCCTGCCAATCCGCGAGTCCACGCATCGCGCCATTCATCCTTCGACACGCTCAGGACGAACGGCGCGGCGGTAATGCCGTTTGCCGTGCCTCCGTCCGCAGTGATCCTGAACCGGTCGAATAATCGGACCATGAACGGAAACTCCGCATCTCGCCCCTCTTAAACGGAAATGTCCGCAATCAGCGCCGCCTGTTCGCGCATGAGCACCTTTGCCTCGTCCTGCAGGAGGCGGCGGATTTCCGCGAGGCGCCGCTCGCCCACGCCCTCCAGCGGTCCGGATGCGCCGATCGCGGCCACCGGCCTGCCCTGCGCATCAAGAATCGCCACGCCGAGGGAGCCAATGCCCGGCACGACATCGCCGAGGTTGACGCCCAGGCCCTGGGCTTTCGAGCGCTGCCACATTTCGCGATAGGCGCGCTTGCGATGGGCGGCGTTGCTGTACAGCGCTTTCCAGTTCGCCGCGAGCACGGCCTCCTGCTCCGTGCGCGGCAGCGCCAGCAGGATCGCGATGCCCAATGCCAAACCGGCCAGCGGCAGGCGGCTGCCGACATCATTGAAGCTCTGGCGTCCGGGATAGGTGCCCACGCGGTTCGTGCACACCGATTCTTCATCGGAGCGCAGATACATGAAGCCCACCCAGCCGGTTTTTTTCGCCACGCGCGCGAGGTTCTTCTCGCAGGCCGCCTGGAAGCGGAAATAGGATGGGGTGGCCAGCGCGTATTCGTACAGCATCGGCCCCGGCACGTAGCGCTTGTCATCGGCGCGCTGCCGCACCAGGCGCATCGCCAGCAGGCAGGCCATGATGCGGTGTGCGGTGCTGTGGTTCAGGCCGCAATGCGCCGCCAGGTCGGTGAGGCGCCAGCCGATGGTGCGGCGCGTGCTCAGCGCCTTCAGCAGCTCGAAGGTGCGCACGATGCTTTGCGTGCCGGCGGGGGCTTTGGCGGGCATGGGGTTCTACGTTTTCATTCCGTACATTATTCAAACCGTCATTGCCCAGAATCTTTCAAACCGTCATTACCCGGCATTCTTCAAACCGTCATTACCCGGCATTCTTCAAATCGTCATTCCCGCGAAGGCGGGAATCCAGCGGATTGCACAACTACAAAAACTGGATTCCCGCTTCCGCGGGAATGACAAATTTTCCTCACTGCAGTAAAAACGGCTCCAGCTCAAGCGCCTCGACTTCGCTGCCCAGCAGCGTGATCGTTCCGGCACGGCGGTGGTAACGGTCATCGGAGAATTCGAAACGATAGGTGCGGCGCAGCGTCACCTGCCCCGCCTCATTGCGCGCCGGCCGCAGTGCAACGCACGCTGCCGCACCATCGAGGAACTGCAGGCCGTCGCGCTCGCAGGCCCGCTCCGCGGCCGCCAGCGCATGCTCGTGCGAGCGCATGCTGTCGTACCAGAACCAGACCAGCAGGCCGAGCGCGAGGATCGCTGCGAGCTCCCATTCCATGATGTTCAGATGTGCAACGAGAGTTGCAGCGACCCTGTCCGCCGTTATTTGAACGGGCCGGGC
This sequence comes from uncultured beta proteobacterium, assembly GCA_903928055.1. Lineage (GTDB taxonomy): Bacteria > Pseudomonadota > Gammaproteobacteria > Burkholderiales > SG8-39 > CAIYPG01. Next base: position 37,450 of record CAIYPG010000137.1, read on the forward strand.
GGAATGGCCTTCAGCGGATCCGGCCCGCCACCGGGCAGCGGCTTCTGGCTCACCCTGAGGATCATGGCCACCAGCGTGTAGTAGCCGGACACCGCCATCAGGTCCACCACGCCATTCTCACCAAACACCTTCACTGCCTCGGCATAGGTGGCGTCGCTGACTTCGTGGTTGTGGTGCAGCTCGTTGCAGAAGTCGAAGGCCGCTGCCTCATCCGCCTGCATGCCGGTGGGCCGCTTGCCGAGGGCGAGTTGGTCGGAAACATCCTTGTTCAGTCCCGCTTCCAGCGCCAGCTTCAGGTGCGCTGCCCATTCGATCTGGGAAAACCAGTAGCGGCCGGTGATGATGATGGCGAATTCGGTGATGCGCGCCGACAGCGAACTGCCGAAGCGGCAGTACTCGCCGAGGTGCTGCACACGGTTGGCCAGGTCGGGGCAGCGCAGCAGCACATTGAACGGCCCGCGCACACCGCCGCGCGGCCCGCTGGCGATGGCCTTGTAGACCTTGAGCTGTTCCGCGTTCAGGTCTTTCTCGTCGAATTCCTTGAGCCTCATGTGCCTCTCCTTTTTATAATTAATATCAATATCACGTTTTATTTAATTATTAAAGCGGATTTACATAATCATTGTTATCAACAAATAACGATGTAACTGACGTTCAACTCCGCTTGAAAATACCGTTCGTCCTGAGCCTGAGCCCGTCGAAGGATC
>CAIYPG010000138.1 GCA_903928055.1 uncultured beta proteobacterium
ACCAGCACCACCACACCCAGAGCCGACCGCAGCAGCAAGGCATGCAGCCCGCTGCGGTCGGCCAGCCCCGCCCAGAGCGTGGGCGCAACCAGGCGCATTACCTGCATGCCCGCCAGCAGCACACCGATGGCTGCCGCTGAATGACCCAGTGACTGCAGGTAGAGGCTGAAATAAGGCGAGAACGCGCCGACGAACGAGAAGTACGCCAGATAGAACGCGGACAGGCGGAAATAGGGAATGCGATTCACGGACGACATGGATGGGTTTCAGACCTGGCGCTGTAGGCACGGACAAACAACGGAAAAACTACAGGACAGCAAAGTACTTGCAACACGCAGCTACGCAACCGGGGAAGCGCGGATGCTACCATTGCGCCCGCGACCGCCCCAGGCACAAAAGAACACCTATAAAGTAAGAACACGCCGGCAGGCCGCCGCACCACAAACCGAACCCACAAGAACGGAACCGCCCTTGCCAGCCACAGATCAGCTGCGTCCTGCCGGCCATACCTTGCCGCGCAGTGCCTTCTTCCTGCTGTTCACCGTCTCCGGATTCGCAGGGCTCATTTACGAATCGATCTGGAGCCATTACCTCAAGCTCTTCCTCGGGCATGCCGCCTACGCGCAGACACTGGTGCTCGCCCTGTTCATGGGCGGCATGGCAATCGGCTCGGTGATCTGCAGCCGCCTGTCAGGGCGCTGGCGCAACCTGCTGCGCGGCTACGCCATTGCCGAAGCGGTCATCGGACTGGCGGCATTGGTGTTCCATCCGATGTTCATTGCCACCACCGGCGCCGCCTACGACAGCTGGCTGCCCGGACTGCACACCGCCACCGGCAGTGAGTTCGCCACTGCACTCCTGAAATGGCTGCTGGCCGGCGCACTCATCCTGCCGCAATCCATCCTGCTTGGCATGACCTTCCCGCTGATGAGTGCAGGCATCATCCGCCGCCACCCGGAGGCGCCCGGCGAAACGCTCGCCATGCTGTATTTCACGAACAGCATGGGCGCCGCAGTCGGCGTGCTCGCCAGCGGCTTCCTGATGATCGACCACCTCGGGCTGCCTGGCACCATGCAGGGCGCAGGCATCATCAACCTCCTGCTCGCCGCCATCGTGTGGCTGCTCTCGCCGGGCGACGACCCCGCGCCGCCCGCGCTGCAGACCCCGCGGCGCGAACACGACGGCGCAACCCTGGCCGACGCGCCTTATGGACTGATGCTGGTCATCGCGCTGCTCACTGGCGCCGCGTCCTTCATGTATGAAATCGGCTGGATACGCATGCTGTCGCTGGTACTGGGCGCATCCACCCATTCGTTCGAGCTGATGCTCTCCTCATTCATCCTCGGCCTCGCGTTTGGCGGCTACTGGGTGAAGCGGCGCATCGATCGCATCGCCGATCCGGTGCGCTTCCTCGCGCTGGTACAGGTGGCCATGGGACTGCTCGCGCTTGCCACGTTGCCGCTGTACGGCCAGATGTTCCCGCTGATGCAGAAAGTCATCGAGGGACTGGCGCAGACCGACACCGGCTACTCGATGTTTCTCCTCGCCAGCCACGGCATTGCACTGCTTGTGATGTTCCCGGCCAGCTTCTGTGCCGGCATGACGCTGCCACTCATCACCTATGTGCTGCTGCGCGGCGGCCACGGCGAGAAGGCCATTGGCGCGGTCTATGGCGCAAACACGCTGGGCGCAATCCTCGGCGTATTCGCCGCCGCCCATCTCGGCATGCCGCTGCTCGGATTGAAAGGCCTCATCTCCGCCGGAGCCGCGATCGACGTCGGGCTCGGGCTCGCGATCCTGTGGCTGCTGACACGCAGCCTGACGTTGTCGGTGTTTGCCACCGCGCTCTCGGCCGCCGCCTTCGCCGGCGTCCTCTTCACGGTGCAACTCGATCTCTACCACATGGCCTCGGGCGTGTTTCGCCGCGGCGCGCTGTATTCGGAGAAGGACGGCAAGCTGATCTATTACAGGGACGGCAAGACCACTTCGGTCAGCCTGATCGATTTTGCCGAGGGCCGCAGCCTGCGCACCAACGGCAAGTCCGACGGCGCCATCGACATGACCGGTAGGGAGCCCATTTCCGACGAAGTGACGATGACGCTCACCGGCGCTCTGCCCCAGGCCTTCCGCCCGGACGCCAAAACTGCTGCCGTCATCGGCGTCGGCACCGGACTCACCACACACACGCTACTGGCCAATGCCGGCATCGAGCGCGTTGACACCATCGAGATCGAACCGGCCATGGCAGAGGCTTCACGCCTGTTTGCGCCGATCAACGCCAACACTTTCGCCGATCCGCGCAGCAACATCGTGTTCGATGACGCCAAGACCTACTTCTCCACGCAGAACCGGCTCTATGATCTGATCATCTCCGAACCGTCGAACCCGTGGGTCAGCGGCGTTTCCAGCCTGTTCACCGGCGAGTTCTACCGCATCGTCAAGCGCTACCTGCAGCCGGGCGGCGTGATGGTGCAGTGGATCCAGCTCTACGAAATCGACCTGTCGCTGGTCGCCTCGGTGCTGCGCGCGCTGGGCGACAACTTCCCGGATTACGCCATCTATGCCTCCACCGATGGCGACCTGCTCATTGTCGCCGGCGATGCCAGGACACTGGCGCGGCCCCTTGCAGACATCACTGACATTCCCGGCGTGTCGAAGGAACTGTCACGTCTGCAGGTGTTTTCACTCGGCGACGTCGAATTGCGCCGCATCGGCGGCAAGCGCTCCCTTGCGCCGTTCTTTGCCAGCTATGACGTGCCGGCCAATTCGGACTTCGCGCCCTACCTCGACCTGAACGCGGCACGCTACCGCTTCATGCACCGCTCGGCCGGTGACTTCACCGCAATCGGCAATGCCGGCGTCCCGGTCATCGACTTGATCGAGGGCCGCGACGGCTCGCGCCGCGGTGCGACTTCCTACCAGGGCGAGGATTACTTCGAAAGGATCGGCCTGCTGCGCAAGGCGCAATACGTGCGCGATTTCCTGATGAAGGCCAAACCGCCGGAGCCGGTGAACATCCCGCGCGCGCTGCAAAAGGACCTGGACATTGTCAAGCTCCGGCTGATCGAATGCCGCGATCCGCTGCGATATGACATCTGGTTCCATTCGCTCTATCAGCTCGCCTATGATGCCAACCCGATGCTGTCGGCGGACGATGCCCGGACGCTATGGGAATACATCGAACGCTCGCCCTGCCTTCACGCGCTGAGCACGGAGCAGCGCCGCTGGGTGGAACTGTTCAAGGCCGTCGGCAGCCGCGATGCCGCCCGCATGGCGCAGATGGCCGAAATGCTGCTCTCGCAGCACAGTGACCTTCCTTCCGGACACCGCCAATACCTCATCGCGGCAGGCATGGCCGGCTACCTGGCACAGGATCGGCGCGAACAGGCCGCAGCGCTTTGGAAGCGCTATCCGGACGATGTGAGGGAGCGTGAAAAGGAAAACCTCAACCTGCGCATGCTGCATGCGCATGCGGTGCTGCCGAACTGATCCGTGCCGCCCTTTCGGGACGCAGAATTATTATCAGTTATGAAAATTTCTCTTTTATATAAGAGAACTATGGAACTTTTTGTTATCACGATCCAGAGACAAAAAGCCACCCTCATGAAGGGATGCACGCCGGCGTTCAAGGTGCGGGAATCGGCACCCCCGCCGCCCTCGCCTGCTCTTCAATCTCCGGCAGCCCAAGGCGCAACAGGCCATCGGCGAACTTGCGCACCTCCTCTTCCGGCGGCATGCGGTAGGGTTCGCGCAGCCCGCCCTCCCAGCCCGGGATTTTCAGCGTGCGCATGGCCATCTTCAGCCAGCGCGGCGCGGAGGAATGCCAGGGGCGCGTATAGCGGATGAAACGGTTCACGTCTGCGTAGATCAGGGACTGCTCATGGTATTGACCCTGCTCGTACAGGTCGATGTAGCGGCGGAAGGTCCGCGGCAAAATGTTGCCTTCCATGGACACCAGGCCGGTGCCGCCCAGTTGCAGCATGTTGAACGAGTCCGGGAAGGGTACGTAGATCTCCACGTCGCTGCGCGTCAGGCGCTGCTTCAGTTCGATAAAGTAGTCCGTCCCCACGCCACTCAGGTTCACCGACACGACCTGCGTGTGCTTGCGCGCAACGTCGGCGATCCACGCCGGTGACGGGGTGTAGCCCATCACCGGGTTGGGCGCGATTGCAATCGGATGACTGATACCGCGCAGCACATCGTCGTAGTAGGACTTGAATTCCAGTTCGTTCGGCTTGAAACCGTGCCAGGACGCGGGCCCATACACATTGACGACATCAACCCCGGCCGCGATCGCAAGCAGGGTGTGCTCGCGTGACATGCGCGCGGTATTCTGCTCCGGCGGATTCGCATTGACCTGCACCTTCCCCTTGCACACCTCCACGCCGATCTCGTACACGCGCCTGATTTCCTCCCACTTCAGCGCGTGGCCTTCACCGGAACCGGCGCTGGCGAGATAGACACCCAGTTTGGCGTCGACGAAACGCTGCAGGAACCGGCGGAAGGCCTCCTCGTCGAGCTCGCCATTCTTGCCGAAAGTAGTGGCGGTGCGGCACAGACAGGTCAGTGATGGCATGTCGATCCTTGCTCCATATTGTGTTGTTCCGGATGGTCGTTGACCGGAGGCGTCACTCGTCCACCTGCGGGATATTGGCGATGCGGACAACCTCCTTCCAGCGCGCGATCTCGCTGCGATAGAAGGCGTCGGCCTGGGGCTGGGTCATCTGCGTAGGCACATAGTCTAGTGACTCGAAGCGCTGCAGCACCTCCGGGGAGGCCAGCGCCCGTCGCGCCGACTCGTGCAGCCGCGCCACGATGTCGGCGGGCGTGCCCGTCCGCAGGTACAGGCCCACGTAGCCCTTGTCCACATAATCGGGAAAGCCGGCTTCGCGGGTCGTGGGCACCGTCGGAATCGCCTTGAGGCGGCTGTCGCCCGCCACCGCCAGCAGGCGTATGGTGCCGCCCCTGGCGCCCGGGGCCAGCGTGCTGACATTGTTGAGCTGGAGATCGACCTGGCCACCCATGAGCGCGGCGGTGGCGTCACCCGCGCTCTTGAAGTTGATGACCTCCAGCTTGACGCCGAATTGCAGCATGAATTTCTCCATGGTCATGCGCTGCCCTCCGGCGCCGGCGATGTTGTACTTGCCTGGACTCTGTTTCAACAGGTCAATGAACTCGGCCAGCGTTCTGGAAGGTATCTTTGTGGCGCTGACACCGACGAGGTAGGGCGATTCGCCGAAAATCGCCACTGCAACCAGTTCACGCGGATCGTACGGCAGCGTGCGGAATATCGCCGGGTTCTGCGTCGTGGCGATGGAACAGAACAGCAGCGTATAGCCATCGGGCTTGGAGGCTGCCACCGCGGCAATGCCCAGGTTGCCGCCGACACCGGGCTTGTTCTGCATGATGATGGCCTGTCCCAGGTCATGGCTCATGGCCGTGCCGACTATGCGAGAAATGATGTCCGAGGGACCGCCCGTTCCGAAGGGGATGATGCCGGTGATGGGTCGCACGGGAAAGAGCGTCTGCGCCGCGGCGATGCCGCATGCAAGCATGCCCAATACACCCAGCAGACGCATGCACTGCATGCGGATCGTGCCGTGTCCAATCTTCATCGGTTGCCTCCTCGTGTCCTCTTGTTGTGGGTAAAACCTCTTCTGTCAGTGGCTTTTATTCCTGCTCCAGCCTCAACCCCGTATCGGCGAACAGCTTGCGCCATCGCTCCGTCTCGACCGCAATGAATTGGCGGAACTGCTCGGGCGAACCGGCCACGGCAATGGTGCCGTCGGCCTCCAGTTTTCTGAACACTTCGGGATCGCGCGCCGCCGCGGCGAACAGGGCATTGAGGCGGCTTACGACGGCGGGTGGCGTCTTCGCCGGCGCGATCAGTCCCACCCAACTGGAAAAGTCATACCCCGGCGCGCCCTGCTCTTCCAGCGTGGGCAGGTCTGCCAGGAGCGGCACGCGCTGATTGCTGCTCACGCCCGCGGCGCGCAGCTTGCCCGTGCGCACCTGCGGCAGCATCAGCGTGAAGCTCCCCATGGCGGCATCGATGCGCCCGGCGACCAGGTCGAGGACGCGCTGTGGTGGCGTCTTGTAATGCACGAACGTCACGCGGGTTTTGGTCAGGTAGTGCAGCAGCTCTCCCGGCAGGTGCGTGGCGCCACCGATGCCCGCCGTGCCGAAGTTCAGTTCGCCCGGACGGGCGCGCGCTGCAGCGACATAATCGGCAGCGTTCCTGAAAGGTGAATTGGGATTTACCACCAGCAGATAGACATGCTTGGTCAGCAGGGACACCGGCGCGAAATCGCGGTTGTTGTCGTACGGAAGGTTGGGATACACCGAAGGCGTGATGGCAAAGGCCGAGCTCACTGCCAGCAGCGTGTAGCCGTCCGGCGTCGCCTTGGCCACGTAGTTCGCGCCCACCGTGCCGCCCGCCCCCACCCTGGCATCGATGAGGAAGCGCTTGCCGGTGTTTTCGAGGATGTGCTGGGTGTAGAGGCGGAACTCCTGTTCCACCGATCCGCCGGCGCCGAACGGCGATATCAGCGTCACCGGTTTGGCCGGATAGTCGCCCTGACCGAAGGCGGGCGCAGCCTGCAGTGCGACCAGCACGGCAAAAACCACTGTCGACACGGAATTGCGCATGGGCATGACACTCTCCTATGCAGGTTCGCCTTTCGATGGCGGGCTACCGCTTTTTTTCCTGCGGCTGCCAGCTTACGCCTTTCCGGCGTAGTCTTGCTCCATCACACGAACCATTTGACACAACCGCAGGAATACCATGACACAGAACAGGCAGGTACTGCTGGCCAGCCGTCCGAGCGGCGCGGTTAGGCCGGAAAATTTCTGCATCGTCGATGCGCCACTTCCCAAGCCCGGCGAAGGCCAGGTGCTGCTGCGCCATCACTGGCTGTCCCTCGATCCCTACATGCGCGGACGGATGGACGATGCCAGGAGCTACGCCCAGAACGCCGCACTGGGCGAGGTCATGGTCGGCGGCATTGCCGGCGAAGTGGCGGAATCCAGGAATCCGAAGTTCAAGGTGGGCGACTGCGTCATCGGCGCGCAGGGCTGGCAGCTTTACTCGGTATCCGACGGTCGCGGACTGACCCGCGTCGACACCCGCGTTGCACCGCTGTCACATTACCTCGGCATCCTCGGCATGCCCGGCGTTACCGCATGGGTGGGGCTGATCGACATCGGCAAGGCCAAGGCTGGGGAGACGGTGGCGGTATCGGCTGCATCGGGTGCGGTGGGCAGTGTCGTCGGCCAGTTGGCGAAGCTGCGCGGCTGTCGCGTGGTCGGCATCGCCGGCGGTGCGGCCAAATGCGGCTACTGCTTCAGCGAACTGGGTTTCGACGCCTGTGTGGATTACAAGGCCGGCCGGCTGCTGGAAGACCTGCAGGAAGCCACGCCGCAGGGCGTGGATGTGTACTTCGACAATGTCGGCGGCGAAATCCTCGATGCCGTGCTGACGCGAATGAACCCGCATTCGCGCATTCCGCTGTGCGGCACCATCTCGCAGTACGACAAGGCCGATTCCCATGGCATCCGCAATTTCCGCTCCTTCCTCGTCAATCGCATCCTGCTGCAGGGCTTCATCGTGTCCGACCGCAAGGCGGCCTGGCCGCAGGCCATCGCCGAAATCACGCAATGGGTGAAAGACGGCAAACTGAAATATCGCGAAAGCGTCGCCCAGGGCCTGGACAGTGCACCGTCCGCCTTCATCGGTATGCTGAAGGGCGAGAATTTCGGCAAGCAGGTCGTGAAGCTGACCTGAGGCGGGAATTGCCCGAAGCGATAGCCGGCCTGTCATTCCTGCCGGCGAAAAAACAGCCGTGCCCGCTGCGCCGCCGACTACAATGTCTCCAGCAATCAGGCCATCGTCCACAACCCCGCCCATGCCTCCCAAAAAGCCGCTGATCTACGTTCTCGAAGACAATCTGCTCATGCTGGATCTGATCTGCCTTCATCTGCAGCAGGGCGGCTACGCGGCGCGCGGCTACGCCGATGCCGTCGAGGGCGGCCATGCCATGCTGGCCGAACCGCCCGATCTGCTCGTGCTCGACATCGGGATGCCTTACCTGGACGGTCTGGCATTGCTGGAGGCCATGCGCACGGATGCGAAAACGGCCGGCATACCCACAATCATCCTCACGGCCAGAACCGACGCAAAGGCCGAGCAGGAAGCCATCGAGGCCGGCGCTGCCCGGTTCCTGACCAAACCGCTGCAACACCAGATGCTGCTGGATGCCGTCGCCGAAACCCTGGGTGAACGGCCGCAGGCCCTGCCCGCCGGCTGAACGTCGACGCGGGAACTACTGCCCCGGCGCTGCCGGCGCCGGTTTGCCCGCAACCATGGTGAGCGGCACGCGGGCATCGCGTCCTTCCAGCCCGAACTTGTCGATGGCTCGCACCTGCAGGACATAGTTGCCCGGCTCGACATTGGCAAGACTGATGTCGGACTGATCGAAATACTGTTCACGGCGCACCTGCTGCATGGACGCATCAGTGGCCAAAGTGACGCGGTAGCGTGCAGCGCCGGCAATCGGCGGGATGCGCAGCCTGAAGTTGGGCGCGAGCTGCATCACCTGCGGCTTCGGCAGGAATGGCGCCGGCAGCAGTTGCACCGGCGGGATGGGCTTGCGAGTGTCATCGACGAAGGAGCCAAAGCCTTCGCTGACTGCCACCACGTCCGCAGCCGAGGGTTGGCTGGTGCCAGGCGGAATGCCCGCAAAGGCGATTGTGCCCTCGACCACTTCACTGCGCGTGCCGCGCGCTTCCGCAGTAACGCGAAACTCGGTGCCGCGCACCGCCGCCGAAGCAAACCCCGTGCGAATCTCGAAACGCGAGGCCCTGCGTGCAGCCGGCTTGACCTGAACCTCGGCTTTCCCCGAAGTCATTTCAATCTGCGTATCGGTGACCTGGCTGCCGGGCACGCGCCGCGCACGCTCGACCTTCAAATCGCTGCGCGGCTGCAGGCGCAGGGTCGAACCGTCGACCAGTTGCAGGGTGACGTAGCCGTTGTCGGCGGTCTTGACGCCTGCGCCCTCGGCCAGGCGTTCGTTGGCTGACAGTGGCGTGCCATCGGCCCTGCTGACCGGACCGACAACGCTGCGTACCACAACCTCTGCCGGATCCACGCGCAGCAGAGCCTTGGGAATCACCAGAATGCTGCCGGGCACCAGACGCAGCGGATCTGCAATGTTGTTGCGCTTTTGCAGGTCCGGCCAGCGATTCGGATCAATCAGCAGGCGCTTGCCAATGGCAATCAGCGTATCGGTGCGCTGCAGCGTCAGCTCGAAATCGCCATCGTCGCCATCAGCGGCATGCACACTGTGCGCGCCAAAGACCAGCATCGCCAGCAGGCACAACAGCATGGCAAAAGTACCGGCACGCATGGCTTGCAAGAGACCTGCCGCCGGCGCGATCCGGGATTGGCGCTTGTTGGTCAGCGCGACTGCGGGGTGTTGCATGCGTGCTCCAGTGAATGAATCAACCGGCAAATTCTACAGTGGCATCCCTTGGCACCACATGGAATATTCACGAACAATGACAATGGGATGCATCATCACTCACGATGCGTCGCCTGCTCTGATGCGGTCGGAATGACAAACCCGAATTCAGAGCCCGCTCCGGGCTGGCTGCTGACACGCATTTCCCCGTGATGCCGGTCGATGACCATTTTGACGAAGGAAAGTCCCAGGCCCACACCCTTTTCGACCGGCTGGCCCGGCGTGGAGAATCTGGCAAAGCGCTCAAACAGCCGCTTCTGGTTCGCTTCGCTGATGCCATAGCCCTGGTCGCGTACCGTGCAGTGCGCCCTCCCGCCTTCCATCGCGACCGCGACCGTCACCACAGTATCCGCCGGGCTGTACTTCACCGCGTTATTGATGAGATTCACCAGCGTACGAACAAGCAACGCCTTGTCGGCGCGCACCGGCACCGCGTCCTCGCCTGAATATTCCACCCGTATCGATTTGGCAAGGGCCTGCGCCTGCACTGCACCCACTGCTTCGCGGGCGACCTCTGCGAGATCGCAATCCAGCAATTGCAAAACCTGCGTCTCGGCACGCGACACCTCAATGAACTGGTCGGCGAGCTGTATGGTGGCGCGCGCCTGACCCTGCACCTGGCGGATGATCTGATCCGCGGGAAACCTTACCGGGTCCAGTTCATACAGTTCCAGCGCAGCCAGGATGGACGCCTGTGGCGAGCGGATATCGTGACTGAGAAAGGCCAGTGTCTCGTCACGCTTGCGCTGCGCTTCACGGATGGCCGAGATATCCACCAGCGTGACCAGCAGCCCGGTGCGCCCGCCTTCAATGTCCACGCAGGGCGCGCAATCCAGCAGGATGTTGCGCCCGGTGCGGTCCTGAAATTCGATTTCTGCATGGCTCCCGGCGTCAGGCAGGAGCCGCGCCTCCAGCCACAGGCCGGTCCGGTCGGGCGCCAGAGACTGCATCAGCGCCTCAATGGACTGCCCGCGCAGTTGTTCCACACTCGCCGCCCCAAGGAGTTGCGCCGCCAGCCGATTGGCGATCAGCACGCGCTCGTCGGTACCCGCCACCAGTGTGGCCACCGGCAGGCTGTTCAGGCTGTCGGATATGAAACGTCGCGCCTCGCGCAGGCGCTCTGCCGCGACCCGAAGCGAACCGAGCTTCCTGCCCAGCACGTCCGAGAAGCGCGAACCCAGCGTCGCCGCCCGACCTGGCACGATGGCCGGCTCCTCCTCCATGCGCTCGAACTGGCTGCCAAGGAAACTCACCACCGCCTCCAGCCGGCGCCAGCTCCACAAGGGAAATGCAACCAGAAGGATGAGCAGCACGGCACCGGGCGGAAACCACACCTGTGCCGAGGCAAGGATCATTGCCGCCGCCGCAAGCATGTTGGCAATCAGCATCGTCACCAGCAGCAGTACCAGGCGCGGAGACAACAGCACAAAGGCGGCCAGCGCGACGGCCACCGGAAACAGCGTGAACAGCGCACTGGCTGTGGGCGAAGCAAAACGCGTGGCGCGCCCTTGCAGCATGGCGCCCAGGTTCTGCGCGTGGACCTCCACCCCGGGCATGAGCTCGGTATTTCCGGTGGTGGGCGTGGGATAGGCATCGCCCAGGCCCGTCGCGGTCGCACCGATGAACACATACTTGCCGGCCAGCTCCCTGGCACCGGCCTCGCCGGTCAGCACCTTGATGGCCGGAATGCGCGTCACCGTGCCCGGCGGGCCGGCGAAGTCGATGTGCACCCAGTAATCGCGCAACCAGCTCCCGGGTCCGTTCAGCTCCTGCGGCCGGCGGTCACCGGGAAGTCCGGTAAAAGGGAAGGCCTGACCGCCCGTCACCCTTGCGGCGGCCTGACCCATCGCCAGGCTCATCGCCGGCCACTGCTGCTTGTCCAGGCCCTCACTCAGGAACAGGCTGCGCACCACGCCGTCGGGATCCGGCTCCATATGCGTGTGCGCCAGCATCGCGCCGCTGGCGGCAAACGGTTCCGCCGGCCCCAGCACCTCTGGCGCCGCGCCGTCGCGCCCCACTGCCACCACCGACAACACCAGGCCCGGCACGGACTTCATTGCCTTCGCCAGCGCAGCGTCGCCGGAAGGATCGCGGTCGTCCAGTTCCGACAGGATCACGTCCACGCCGACAGCCTTGGGCTGCGCCTTGCCGATGCGATCCAGAAGCGTTGCCAGCACCGCACGCCGCCACGGCCAGCGCCCGATGGCGGCAATGCTTTCGTCGTCGATGGTGACAATGACGATGTCCGAGGTCACCGGCCGGCTGCGCATCGACTGCGCGATGTCATAGAGCTGGCGGTCGATGCGCCCCAGTCCGACCTGCGCGCCCAGGTAAAGCGCCAGCGTCGAAAGCAGAACGGCGAGCACCACCCATTCGAGCAGCGCGCGCCGCGGCAGGCGGATCCGGTTCCATGGTTTCGCGGCTGACCGCGGCAAGGGCGTGCTCACGCGACATCCGCCCGGAGGCGCCCCTGTGAAAGCGGACCCTGCATGATCGGGCACTGGTTCATTGATTCGAAGCCGCCGCGGGCGCTAAGAGAACGTGGTGGGCTGCGCGGCAACCTGGGCGCCGCGCTCCTGCATCACCTTGCGCATGTGCGTGACGACGTATTCGGACACGTCTTCGGGCTGTTCGTAGGCCTTGGGGTAGATCATCACCTTCCCGAGCGGGCTGACAAGGATGAAGGCCCCCGAATACATGGTGACTTCGGAGACATCGTTCCATGGCACGAAAATCCGGCCGTTCAGGGTAAGCTGCGAAACGCCGGCTTCACCCAGTTCAGTCACCTGGTATTTGCGCACCGACCACAACAGGCCGGACGCGCAGGCCAGGCTGGCCAGCATGCCGACAATGGCAATGGGGCCGGAGAAATCCAGTCCGGACAGGGATGCGACAATCAGGATGACGACCAGGGATGCGAGCATCATCCCCATGCTGATGAGGAAACGGCGAGCAAGCTTGAGTTTCATGGTCCCGGATTTTACATGGTCGGCCGCAATTTCCACCGCATGTCGCAAGGAACGGATAGTTTTGCAAATGCCGGCAAGGCACAGTGGATGCGTCATCTTGCCAATGTGAGCGAAAATCCGTCATGGCCCGCCAACGATCCGCCACCACAGCCGTGGCTGCCGCACTCCGCGACAGGATGCACGACCTCTGTCGGTACATTGAAACCCACGCCGATGAGCCGTTGAGCCTTGCCGAACTGGGCCGGCGCGCGGATGCGAGTCCGTTTCATCTGCAACGAACCTTCAAGGCGGTGGTCGGCGTGACTCCGCGGGAGTACGTCGAAGCCTGCCGGCTGAAAGCATTGAAGGGCGGCCTGCGCAAGGCGCCATCCGTCACGCATGCCATTCATGACGCCGGCTTCGGCTCGAGCAGCCGCGTATATGAGCGCGCCAGCAAGCATCTGGGCATGACGCCGAAACAGTATCGCCGTGGCGGAGAAGGTGTGTCGATCTCGTATGCCACTACCAGGACGGCACTCGGCCTACTGATGATGGCTGCCACCGATCGCGGCCTGTGCTCGGTGCAACTGGGCGATGGACACTCGGAACTCGTCGCGCAACTGGCGCTTGAATTTCCCAACGCATCGATCAAACAGATGCACCACCGCACGGACAAAAAATCCCGCGGGCAATTCTCAGCATGGATGCATGCACTAAAGGAACATTTGGTAGAACTGCGAGGCAGCGTATCATTACGACTTGACCTGCCGCTGGACATACAAGGAACGGCCTTTCAAATGAACGTGTGGCGCTACCTGATGCAGATTCCCGCTGGTGAAGTGCGCTCTTATTCCGAAGTTGCGCGCGCCATCGGCAGGCCGTCGGCTGCGCGCGCCGTGGCAAGTGCCTGCGCACGCAACCGGCTCGCCATCGTCATTCCCTGCCACCGCGTGATACGTGGTGACGGCGGCATGGGCGGCTATCGCTGGGGACTGGAGCGCAAGCGCGCCCTGATAGCACAGGAGCGCGCAGCGCAGACGACATCCCAGGCCAGGTCACAAACACGAGGCTGAACGGATACTGATGCGGAACAAGACCATCGGCTCGCTTGCCGTCTGCGAGCCCTTTCCCTGGGATGCATTGCTTGCCTACCTCGCCCCGCGCATGACGCCGGGCGTTGAGCGCATCGACGCCGGCTGCTACGTGCGCAGCGTCACTTCAAAAGGCAAATCCGGCGAAGTCACGGTTGCGTTCAACCGCGATGCCGGATGCCTGGAGCTCACTGCCACCGGAACCGTCGACGGCGATGATGCGCTGATGCGCGCCGCCCGCCTGTTCGACCCTGCATTTGACGCCGCACCCGTCGTTGCACACCTCGAAAAATCCGCGGTGCTCGCGCCCGCCGTCGCCCGCGCCCCAGGAATGCGTCCGCCCGGCGCATGGTCGCCTTTCGAACTGTGCGTACGCACCATCCTCGGCCAGCAGGTCAGCGTCACCGCAGCCGGCACGTTGTTCCGGCGGGTGATAGACCGTGCAACGCTCGTCACGCCGCACGCCGTTGCCAGCGCCGACTTCAGCGAAATCGGCATGCCCGCCCGGCGCGTGCTGGCGATGCAGTCACTGGCCGTCGCTGCAACGAATGGCCTGGACCTGGACACCGCGTCCTGGATCCAGATCGACGACGTGCTGCGCACCCTGCCCGGCTTCGGCCCGTGGACACGCAGCTATCTGGCTATCCGCCTCGGGCGCGACGCAAACGCCTTTCCGCACACCGACCTTGGCCTGATCCGCGGCGCAGGCACGGAATCGCCGGCCGAATTGCTCAAGGCGGCCGAAGCGTGGCAGCCGTACCGCGGCCATGCTGCGGTGTATTTGTGGAGCACCGGCTAGCGGTCGAAAAGACCGATCACGCAACCCACAGTAACCCGCACAGCCGCACGACAGGCTGGCCTGTCGCTCACCAGAATGCAAAACAGCAAAAGGAGATTTGAACATGCGTCCGTACCGTTGCATTGGCGCACTCGCGATGGCACTCGCGTCCCAGCTCGCCCTGGCGCAGGGTTACCCCAATCATCCGGTGCGCCTGGTGCTGCCCTTTGCACCGGGCGGCACCGCCGACATCATCGGCCGGCCACTGGCACAGAAGCTGAGCGAACAACTCGGACAAAGCATCGTAGTGGACAATCGCGGTGGTGCCGGTGGAGTGGTTGGCGCCGCGGCGGTGGCACAGTCCGCGGCTGACGGCTATACCCTGCTCCTCGGCAGCAGCGGCGCCCTCACCATTTCCCCGAATTTCGGCAACATTCCCTACGATGCGGTACGCGACTTCGCTCCCATCGGCCTCGTCGCCACCTCGCAATTCGTGCTGGTCGTGCATCCCTCAGTGCAGGCGACCAGCGTCAGGCAGCTGATTGCATTGGCCGGCGCCAAACCCGATTCGCTGCGTTTCGGATCAGCAGGTACGGGTAATGTCGGTCACCTGGCCGCCGAACTCTTCGACAGTCTTGCCAAGGTCAAGATGACCCATGTGCCGTACAAAGGCGCAGGTCCCATGACCACCGATCTGCTGGCCGGTCGCGTCGAACTCGCCTTTCCCGGACTGGCCTCGCTGGTGCCGCACATCAAGGCAGGCAAGCTGCGCGCCCTCGCCGTAACCGGCCCGAAGCGCTCGGACGTCCTTCCCGACGTGCCCACCCTGAATGAAGCCGGATTGCCGGGCTACGAAGCCATTACCTTCTGGGGTGTGCTCGCGCCGGCAAAAACTCCGCGTCCCATCATCGACAAGCTGGGCGGCTCGATCAATGCCGCGCTCAAGACACCGGAACTGAGGAACACCTACGTCACGACCGGCAACGATCCGGCGAGCAGCACGCCCGAGGAGTTTGCAGCCTTGATCAAGGGCGACATCACGAAATGGGGCAAGATCATCCGCGATGCGGACATCAAGCCCGACGAATGATCCAGGAGAGATGACATGACACGCATTCCCACCCTCACGCTGGAAACGATGTCCGAGGAACAGCGCCGCATCTACCGCGGCATCATGAGCCGTCGCGGTCCGGTGCAGGGCCCGCTGCTGGCCGCCATGCACCGCCCCCTGCTCGGTGAAACCTGGGGACATTTCGGCGATGCCATCCGCGCACAAGCCTCCATCCCGAAGGATCTCGCCGCCATTGCCGTCATGCAGACCTGCCGCTTCATGAACTGCCAGTACATGTGGGCCGTTCACTTCCCGCTATCCGAGAAGGCCGGGCTGCGCGCCGACATCATGGAAAGCATCCGCCTCGGGAAGACGCCTGAAAACTTCGATATCGACCAGATGAAGATCTGGGGTTTCTGCACGGAGTTGCTGGAGAAAAAAGCCCTGACCGAGGCCACACACGCCGCCGTGAAGGACACCTGGGGCATCGCCGGCGCCGTGGACCTCTCTGCGATGATCGGCTACTACGTGCTGTGCGCGCTGATGATCGGTGCGAACGATCTGCCACAGCCGGATGTCACCACTTCGGTGCTGGCGCCGCTGCCGGCCTGAACCGCACATTTGGCGACAGGACCGGCTGGCACGCAACAACCTCTCGGCATCATTCGGGCTTCAGCTTCGCTTCACGAATCACCTTGCCAAGGCGTGCCATCTCGATTTTGATGTGCGCGGCAAATTCCTCCGGTGTGCTGCCGATGGGGTCGGCACCTTCGGCGGCGAGCCGTTCGCGCACATCGGGTTGCTTCACCGCACGCACAATCTCGGCATTCAGACGCTGCACGATATCGCGCGGCGTACCGGCCGGCACCAGGATGCCGTACCAGGAGCCCGCTTCGTATCCGGTCACGCCGGCTTCAGACATGGTGGGCACATCCGGCAGCACTGATGAACGCGTCTTGCTGGATACCGCCAGTGCCCGCACCTTGCCCGCCTTTATCTGCGGGGCCAGCGCGACGATGCTGTTCATCATCAACTGCACCTGCCCGCCAAGAATGTCGGTCAATGCCGGTGCAAATCCCTTGTACGGAACATGCGTCATCTGTATGCCGGCCATCGATTCATACAACAGCGTAGCCAGATGCGAGGAACTTCCATTGCCATTCGTGGCGTAGTTCAGCTTTCCCGGGCTGGCCTTGGCGATCGCCGTCAGCTCGGCCACGGTGCGCGCATTGACGCCAGGGTTGACTACCAGCACCGACGGCGCCGAAGCAATCAGCGACACGGGTGAAAAATCCTTCACCGCGTCGTACGGCAGATTGGGCATGAGTGTGGGATTGACGGCATGGCTGCCCACACCACCGAGAAACAGCGTATAGCCGTCAGCCGGCGCGCGCGCCGCGGCCTCTGCGCCGATCACCCCGCCCGCGCCCGCGCGGTTATCCACGACGACCTGCTGGCCCATGGAGCCGCTCATCTGGGCTGCAATCGCCCGGGCAATCGTGTCATTGCCGCCACCCGGCGCAAACGGCACGATCAGCCGCAGCGGCTTGGCGGGATAGGACTGCGCATGCGAGGCAACGGGCAACGCCAGAACCAGCGCCGCAAAGGTGAACCGCACAAAATCCAGAAACATGAAAACTCCTCCTGATGGCGCCGGCTTCAATCGAAACAGGACATTCCTGACCGATATACGGCCGGTGCCCGCCATTTAACTACATCGGAGGCCTCCGCGTGCATCACAAAGCGCGGCTTTTGATCCAGCTCAATCGAAAAACCGTCCCTGCTGGCGCGCGAAGAAAGGTCATGGCCACCATCGGAAATCCAGCCGATATGTACGTTGGCGTACAGAGATGACGGTGCTCCCAATGGAAAATCGCCGCAACGTGTTCAGGAAGTTGATGGAGGAGCTGATGCGCGGATCACGAGCTGCCGGATCGAATCGCGCATCAATGGAGCGTTTGTTCATGTCACCACATGACACGCCCGCCAACTTTAGGATGATCATGAAAAGCAAAAAAGCCGTTTCCCTCGCCATCGCCCTGCTGGGCTGCGGCAATGCCTATGCGCAGTCTTACAGCAATCCGGGAAGCTACAACCCATCCTGGTATGTTTCACCCAGTCTGAATCTGATGGATCCGGACTCAGCCTTCGGCGTGGACAAGCGCGGCGAAGGACTGGGCCTGCGTTTCGGAAAGCCCACTTCACCAGATTGGGACATCCAGCTCGGCGGAGCATATGCCCGCGCCACCCAGAATGGATCAAGCTATTCACAATTCACGCTGGGCGCAGATGCGCTTTACATGTTTTCACGCAGCAATATCCGCCCGTTCCTCCTGATCGGTGCGGGCGCTGAGCGCGACAAGCTCAGCGGCAACATCGGCAACAGGTCCAAGACTTCGCCCTTCATTGAGGCCGGCTTCGGAGCCCAGCTGAGCTTCAACGACCAGTGGTCCGCTCAGGTTGATTTGCGCCGCGTCCATGGCTACCTGCGCGACAATACCTTCGGCTTCAACCGCAGCGACAACAATTACCTCACCGTCGGCCTGACCTATACCTTCGACAAGCCGGCCGCACCCGCCCCAGTCGTTGCCCAGCGCGCGGCGCCTGCCTATGTACCGCCGCCCGCGCCGGTCTATGTCGCTCCCGCGCCCGAACCACGGCCCGTTGTCGTCGCCCCGCCCCCCGTACCGCGCTTTGAGCGCGTCACGCTCTCGGCAACAGAGTTGTTCGGCTTCGACAGCGCCACCCTGCTCCAGCCACAGCCCAAACTGGATGATGTGGCAGCCGCACTCAACGGCAACATGCGGCTCAGCAACATCGACGTTGTCGGCTACACCGACCGGCTAGGGAGCAACGCGTACAACAAGAAGCTCTCGCAGCAACGCGCTGACAGCGTGAAGAACTATCTGGTCGGCAAGGGCGTCGCGGCAAGCCGCCTGCGCGCCGAAGGCCGCGGCGAAGCCAGCCCCGTCGTGACCTGCACTGACAAGAATCGCACTGCACTGATCGAATGCCTCGCGCCGAATCGTCGCGTTGAAGTCGAACAGATCACCATTGAACGCCGCGTGAACTGAGGCGGCAACCGGGCACCTTGTAGTCTCTGTGTTCAGGCCGCCCCGCAAGGGCGGCCTTTTTTTTCGGACCATTGCAAATACCTGCGTCATTCCGGTCCGAATGCGTCAAACTGAACACCTGCGTGTCAGGCAACGCCACCTTCAATGAAAGCTCCCATGACCCCATCAGCACAGACTCATTCCGCAAAGAGCCATGCCCGGTCCCTGCAGGCCTGGGGAATCTACTGCATGAGGGCATCGCACCTCTTCTGGTCTTCCGGCGAGGTGATCGCCCGTCGCGGCCTGCTGTACGCCTTTCCCGGATCGGCCAACGTGCTCGATCCGGACTTTGACCGGATGGTGAGCGAGAAGAGCGTCGCCGCAACGGAAATGTGGACGGCAATGATCGCAAAGTCCACGCAACTGGGACCGGCATTGGGATGGAAAATCTGGTCGAACATGTTCATGCCCAACAGTGCGGGCTATGCCGACATGGGCACCCAGGCCACCCAAGGCGCAATTGGCAATGCCAATGCCGCGCTGAGCGTGATGAAGGCGGGCATGCGTCCGGTGCAGAAACGTGTCACCGCCAATGCCAAACGCCTGAAGAGCCGCAAGAAATGAAGCAGGCACGGAAATCGTGGCTGGCCGAAGAATGCCCGGCACTCTTGAACACGCCGGCAACAGATGCTGAGCACGAATGTTGCGCATGCTGATCGCCCGTGTGCTCGCGCTTTTCTCCGGAAAATCGCCGGTGCTTCCCAAGAGCACATTTGAAGAAATGCGCGATGCCCTGAAACCGGAGAAGGTGCATGCCCTCCCACCCCGGCCGCTCACCGCGACGCGGATACGCAAGCGCACCTGAAGCAGGCCCGCAGTCCCCGTCAAATCAGGGAGCGGGATTTGACGGCGAGGCGTTCAGTGCGCTTCTTGCGCCGCTTTTTTCCGCAGGGCGTATTGCAGGTGCAGAATCTGGACGCCGTTCGCGCCGGATAGCACGGTCACCGGGCCTTCTTCATTGGTTACCGCAACCGCCCCGCGCAGGCCCAACTCCCGGCCCTCGTACAGCATGCTTCCCTCCAGGACCAGCAGGACCTGGCCTCCGCCCAGCCTTGGATCAGGTCCGGTAAAAGAAACCCCCGGCCCCATGCTCACGACATGCGCGAACACGCCGGCATCCGGGTCGTCGGCTCCGACATCAATGACGCGTTCGGTCTGGACAGCAGCCAGCTTGCGCAGCTCGTCCTTCGATTTGCGCACGATGTTCTCTGCCAGAAGAAAGCGCTTGCCCCCGCGCGTCAGGTATTTGCGCGATTCGGGCACATGCAGATACTGTGATCCCAGAACGTCAAACCCCGGGCGCATCACGTAATAGGACATGCCCCTGTCGCCTGCGACGATGGGACCATAGCCGGTCCATGCATTGGTGTAATGGATGGAAATGGGCGCGATCTCGTGCCTGCCCAGTTTGCCATCGCCGTCCATGAAGACCTGAAACTGGTCGATGCCATGGAAATGCGGAAGGATCTGCGAACCGGGAACCTGCTGTTCAACCAGCAGCAATTGCGGAACATCGGCTTTTCTGTCGGTAAAATCACTGCGCCAGGTTTCCGTCTCATTGTCACGGACCACATGGATGCGGTCTTCGCGTGGAAACATGCTGGGGATTGAAAGAATCATCGTGCTCTCCTTGTTGAAGGACTGGCTGTCGCGAAATCACCCGCTGCGGCTTTCGCGTTCCACCGGGTTATGTGCCCCGGCTCATTTTCGTGCAGGAATTATACGGCGCCACACGGATCAAACGTCATGCCTTGCCCGCGTGTGAGGCAATGGCCACGACCGCCGGCTTGTTCGTGCGGTTGCTCCATGCGTGGCTCGTTCCCCGCTGAATCACGATTTCGCCGGCCTTCACCACGGTTTCCTCCGCGTCGAGCACCAGAACGATTTCACCCTCGAGCACAATGCAGAAATCCAGCGTGTTCGTCCGTTGCATATACGGGTGGCGGGCCGTTGGAGACCCGGTGGATGCCCCGGGCGAGCCCATGGCCTCGAAATGGGCCCGCACCTCGATAGGACCAACCCTGGACTTCCAGGATGCATCCGGCGGGAAGGTGACGATGCGCAGCACCGACCCATTGGCCGGAGGCTCCAGTGCATGCGGCAGATGCAGCGTCTCAAACTCGATTTTTGCCGGCGTCGAATCCGTCACCCACATGCGCGTCGACGCAAACCCGGGGCGCGCCGGATCGGTGCGCACATCATGGGACGGCGTATCGCAGACATAATTGGGCTCACCCGGTTCGCCATCCATGATGACGATGCGCCGCGCTTCCTTCACCCCTTCGGGCAACACCGGTGGGGACGCAGGCTTTGGACGCGCGCCCGGCCTGACGTTGTCGAAGCGCGATGCAATCAGGTCAAACATCATGAGGCCGTGCGATGTCGGATGCGTCCAGCGCCACTGATGCCATGACGCCACCTGGATGATGGTGTCGCCCGGCTTCATGACCAGTTCCCGGTCCTCAAGGAGCAATTCGCGCTCACCTGCAAGGACGATGCCGTAGTCGATGGTTTCGGTTTTGTGAATGGCCGAGGAATAGGCGCCGTTCCCGCCTCGATCCCATGTCCTGCCCGGAGGACGGATTTTGGGCTCGTGGACCGCCACGCGTTCCGGGTCGGTCAGCGGATCAAAGTCCCGTGGACGCGCCGGCCACTCGACAACCCGCAAATGTCCGCCTTGCGGCGGACCGGGAAAATCATAGGGACCATCACCATCATCGCCGCTCACCGAGAGCGGTGCGGGGCTTTCGTTCCAGACCCAGATATCGGTGAAATAGCGGCTGATGCCGAGATTCTGATGGTCGTTGGGTGCCGGACCATCCTTGAGGATCATTGAGCGACCCTGCTTGTCTGTGCCAGTGACGATGCGGCGTATGGGTCGGGCGCTGGAGGATTTCAACGTTTCTTTCCTTGTTTTTCTTCTGGCGAAATTGTGCCACATCGACGGCACGCCCCGTCTTACCGCCGCATCAAAACTGAATTACTTCTTCATCAAACCAGATGCGGCGAAACAATTGCAGACTCAAATCAACGCTCATCTTCCTTTCGGAAAGAGAATTATTTTCGGGTATTCTCCGGCAGCGGACAAAGCGTTCCGTGCATCACATCCATAAAAAAGGTACGTCGATCATCCCTTGCAACGAATGTGGCTCTGCACTCGCCGCAAAATCCAAAAAATGAGGAGAGAAATCATGCGCAGGAATATTGCGGTGCTGGCATTGCTGCTTTCTGCCAGCGGCCTTGCCGCGGCCCAGGAATTTCCGCAACGACCGGTACGATTCATTGTCGGCTTTGCGCCCGGTGGAGGCGCCGACGCCGCAGCGCGCGCCCTAGCCCAGAAAATGAGCGAAGCATGGGGCCAGGCGGTACTGGTCGACAACCGTGCTGGCGCCGGCGGCAACCTTGCCGCAGAGGCGATCGCCAAGGCCGCACCTGATGGCTACAACATGCTGATCAGCAGCCCGGGCCCGATTGTGACCAGCCCCTATCTGTATGAAAAGCTCGCGTATGACCCGCTCAAGGAACTTGCGCCGATCACGCTGATCGGTTCGGGCGCTAACGTCATGCTCATCAACCCCAACTCTCCCGCCACAAACGTGCGCGAACTGATCACATGGGCACGCTCCAAACCAGGCGGACTGAATTACGTAACCTCGGGAATCGGCTCGACCCCCCACTTGGCTGCGGAATTGTTCGGGGCGGCGGCCCACATCGACAATCTGGTGCACGTCCCCTACAAGAGCGCGGCGCCGGCCCTGCTGGATGTCATTGCAGGTCGTGGCGACCTGATGATTGTTTCCCTGCCGACCGCCCTTGGCCAGATCAAGGCAGGCAAGGTGCGGGCCCTCGCCGTGGCCTCGCCCAAGCGCGCACCACAATTGCCGGATGTGCCCACTTCTGAAGAGGCCGGCGTGCCCGGATTCGAAGTCACCACCTGGTGGGGCTTCTTTGCGCCTGCAGGCCTCCCCGGGGGCATCATCACCCGGACCAACCAGATCGCCGTGAAGGCGCTGCGCAGCCAGGAAATGCGTGAAAGCCTTGCTCGTGAAGGTGCGGATGCCATCGGAAACTCGCCGGCCGAGTTCGCCGCATTCATCCAGCAGGAGTCGGCCAAATGGTCGAGGGTGATCAAGACATCAAACATCAAAGCCGAATAGACAGGACAGCACACATGAGTCGCAGCACGCCATTGAACATCGACATCCACCAGCACTTCGTGCCGGAAGGCTACTTTGATGCGGTACGGTCAGACCCGGAAACGTATGGTGCAAAGCTGGAAGGCCAGCACTTCCACCTCCGCTCGGGCATGAAATTCCGCTGGGATCCCCGCCAGCGCGAACCCAAACTCCGCCTCGCAGACATGGACAAGGGCCGCGTGGACGTCGCCGTGCTGTCCATCCTGCCGCCGTTTTTTTCCTACGGGGAACCCATCGAGGTGGCGAAACGCATCTGCACCTTGATCAACGACGGCCTCGCCGAGATCGTCAGGGACAATGGCGGGCGCCTGCTTGCCATGGGACATGTTCCACTGCAGGACGTGCCGGCTGCGATCGCTGAACTGGAAGCAAGGCGTTTTCCCGCCGTGCAGATCGGCTCGAACGTCAATGGCCGCAACCTTGACGATCCCGCCCTGCTGCCGTTCTTCAAGGCCGCGGAACGCCTCGGCACGCTGGTATTCATCCACCCCACCCCGAACGGCATCATCGGCTCGGACCGCTTGAAGGATTACTACCTGCGCAATTTCATCGGCAATGTCACCGATACCGCTGTGGCCATTGCCAGCCTGATCTTCGGTGGAGTTCTTGATGCCTGTCCGAAGCTGAAGGTTTGCTTTGCACATGCCGGCGGGTCAGCACCGTATATCTGGGGTCGTTGGGCCCACGGGCAGACCGTGCGCAAGGAAGCAAACGTCAGGACCACCACGCCGGTGGCGGAGCTGTGCAAGAGGATTTACTTCGACTCACTGAGCCACAGTCCGACATC
Organism: uncultured beta proteobacterium; assembly: GCA_903928055.1. Classification (GTDB taxonomy): domain Bacteria; phylum Pseudomonadota; class Gammaproteobacteria; order Burkholderiales; family SG8-39; genus CAIYPG01. The sequence goes on from CAIYPG010000138.1 coordinate 23,483, forward strand.
GCTGCGCTTTCTGATCAGCGAAGCCGGTCCGGGTCATGTGATGCTGGGCTCGGACTATCCCGCAGACATGGGCGACGACGCGCAGGTGGCTGCCATCGAGAAGCTTGGCCTCGCAGATGATGTGGTGCGCAGCTTGCTCGGCGGCACTGCCGCGACCCTGCTCGGACTGGACTGACGGACAAATCACCCGCTAGGCCAGCCCCAGCACCGCCTGCACTCCACGGATCAGAATCTCGGGATCAAAAGGCTTCGTAATGTAGCCGGCTGCGCCACCAGCCAGCCCGCGCATCACGTCCTCGCGCGTGGCCTTGACGGTCAGCATGATGACGGGAACCGACTTCAGCGCAGGATGGCTGCGCAGTTTCACGAGGATGTCGAAGCCGTTCGTGTCAGGCAGCATCACGTCGAGCAGGATGACATCCGGCGAAGGGAGCTGGCGCAGGGCGGCAACGATCTCTTCGCGATTGCCGGCAACGCGCGGCTGGAAGCCCTCGGCGGTCAGCAGGAATTTCAGCGCACGCTGCAGTTCGGGATCGTCCTCGACAGCCAGCACCGCGTAGCTGCCACCCGCTGCAGGCGCGCGCTTTTCTGCCGCTCGCCGCGCAATGCTGACGTAATAGCCGTCGAGGCTCAGCGCCTTGACACCGCCTTCGGCCTCTTTTCCCGCCGCAAGCAGAGCACCCTCAGCGGGAGGCAGTACCGGCTGGTTGCCGAAGAAATAACTGAAGTCGATGCTGACATCGAGTTCAGGGCGGGCAAGTTCGAGGTAACCATCGGTGGCGAGCTTCTGGGCCAGAGCGCGCGCATCGGCATACGAAAGTCCGGGCACTCTGCCCGACACTTCGCCCAGGCTGGCCTTGCCGTCGAACAACACCAGCAATTCGATCGCCTCTGCAGAAAGGCTGGTTGCGCCGCCCTTCAGCTCCTCGTAGCCGACATTGGAAGGAACGAAAACGTCCTGCGTATCAACTCGGTCCAGCCCCATGGAGGCAACTCCTGCGTGGAAGATTTCCCATGGTAGCGCGCCGGATGTGTACGACGCCAATTCGGTCCGGGGAAGACATGCGATTCGTACAGGCGTAAAAAAAGCCCGCCTGAGCGAGCTTTTTGGAAGGCGCTTTAAATCAAAGAGCCTGAATGTTCGACGCCTGCTTGCCCTTGGGACCCTGGGTTTCGTCGAACGAAACCTTCTGGCCTTCTTTGAGGGACTTGAAGCCACCGCCCTGGATTGCAGAGAAGTGAGCGAACAGATCTTCACCACCACCATCAGGAGTAATGAAGCCGAAGCCCTTAGCGTCGTTGAACCACTTAACAGTACCGGTTGCCATCGTGTTAATCCAATCTAAAAAATTTAATGTAGCCCTGCGAACACCTTCACTGACCCCTGGGAGCTGGCAAGCGAGAACAAAGGGATGGGCTCCGTACCCACCAGCCAGCCCTAGGAGTTTGATGCATGTGTTCCTGGACATCCGGACCTTCGGGTTGACGCCGTTAAGCAACAAATACCCTGATATCAATCCGTTATGGGATGTTATCACCATTCCGGCGACACAATGGATTTTCTATACACCAATCTCCGGAGCGATATGCTGTGATGCAACAGATTTCGCCTATTCCCCGCCGGTTATGCCCTTTTCCTGGATGATTTTCTTCCATCGGGCCGATTCCGCGACGATGCGTTTGCGGAACACCTCGGGCGTGCTGACCACAGGCACAATCCCCTGACTATCCAGCATCTTGACGTTTTCCGGTGCAAAAACGATCTTTTTCAGCTCGGAATTGAGCTTATTGATGATAGCAGGGGGTGTACCTGCCGGCGCCAGCATGCCCAACCACGTCGGATGCTCGACATCCACCCCTTGTTCGAACGCGGTTTTCAGGTCTGGAAGCAGTTTTGAGCGCTCCGGATTCAGGGCGGCAATCGGCCGCAGCTTGCCGGTTTTGATTTGCGGCAGTGCATTAAAAAGTGTCCCTGAAGCGAGGTGAATTCGCCCCGCAATGATGTCAATCTGGTTCTGGGAGGCCCCTTTGTAATGCACCGCCGTGATCGGCACGTTGATCGCCGAGGACAATGCCGCACACACAATATGCGTAATGCCGCCCTGCCCCGCGGTACCGCAGTTCAATTTTCCCGGGTTCGCCCTGCCATAGGCGGCGAGGTCCGCGATGGTGTGTATGTCGGGCAGCGCAACAGGACTCACCATCAATATGGTGGCGCGATCACTCACCAGCGTGACCGGATCAAAACTCCTGATCACGTCATATGGCAGGTCGGGATAGAAATTCGGATGGATCGTGAAGCCGCCGTTATGCAGCAGCAGCGTATGTCCATCGGGCACTGCACGCGCCACATAGGCCGTGCCGATCGTGGTGCCGGCACCGGGCCGGAAATCGAATACGAACGGCTGACCCAGGCTCGCCTGCAGCTTGTCGGTGTAGTAGCGCGCCTCGCCGTCCGCAGGACCACCGGGGGCAAGCGGCACAACCAGTGCAACGGGTTTGGTCGGATAGTTTTGTGCAGTGGCTTGTCCAGTCACCAGCAGCACTGCAACAAGCGAACAGGCCACGCGGGCGAAATGCATGAGCATGGTGATTCCCCAAAAATGAATGCGACCTGTGACATGAAGAAGGCCGCTCCGTAACGCGCAGCCTATTTCGGTTGAAGCAGCGGCGGCCCGTTCCACTGATCGTCCGGAATGCCAAGCTGATACTCGCGCTGCCCCACCGCAGGATTGCGATTCACCTGCGGCCGCAGGAACAGCGGATGGGTCATGCTGCGGACCTCGTGCTCGATCTCGTACAGCAATCGCCCATCATCCGGATCGGTGATTTTTACGAAGCGATACAGGAAGCGGGTGTTCTCCTGCGAGATCAGCCCCGCCTTCTCCAGCAGCGCGTGCGTCTCGCCAAAGCGTGATACATAAACCTGGATATGGTGGCCGTCGTAGGCTGGCACTTCGCCCGCTGATTCCCTGAAGCGCATCTGCTGCCCCTGCCCGGCCTGCACCACGGCAACCCGCGCTCCACCCTCATCGGCAAGCGTTGCCTGGGCGAACAGCATCCGCTCATAGAAGCGGGCAATGCCCGCCGCCACACCATGGGGAACCTCGAATTCCAGATAGGCGATGCCCAGCCAGATCGGAGCAAAGCGCGGCGAGGGTTCATACACGCGAAAGCGGTTCCCCCAGGGACAGCGAATCGCCACATGATCGCCTTCTGCCTTGAAATCGAACTGTGTGCCTGCAAACTGTCCTGCGTATTGCTCCAGGCGCTTGAGCAATCCCGCCCGATCGGGCATGACAATGCCGGTGTGGCCACGCAGCCGGGTGGCATCGCCGGTCGGCAGGTGGAACTGGCTTTGCCCGACATTGATCCACATGTTGTCGATGCCGGTCTGCGCATAGGGATCACGCGTCAGTCCGAGTGCGCAGACATAAAAGGTCTGCGCCATGAAGGGGTTGGGAACGTTTACGTTCATATGGCCGAACCGCACGATGCTGCCAAGATTCTCGGCGCTGCGGTCGAATGCTGGATTCATTGGGTCACCTTCTCCTGGCCTTGCCATCTGTGTTGTGGCTATGCGACCCATTATAGCGACGGGTGAACGCAACCCCGGGGACTGTCGCCAAACGACGACAGTTTTTCTCTTTTTAATCAGTCAACTAAACCCTGCGGGCAACGTTAATGGATACAGGTCTGCCAATAACAGATCACTTCCCTGCACAAATACTGAAAGGTCGAAAATGAACAAGCTCATCGCCGTACTGGTTGCCGGACTGTTCTCCGCTTCTGCGTTTGCACAGACTGCAACGCCCGCCACGCCTGCAACCCCGGCCAAGGCCGCTGCAACCGTAAAAGCCGAAGTGAAGGCCGACAAGGCCGACGCAAAGGCTGTGAAGGCCGAGACCAAGGTTGACGTCAAGGCTGATGCCAAGGTTGAAAAGGCCGAAGTCAAGGCGACCGAAGTCAAGACCAAGGCAAAAGCCAAAGCCACCGCGACTGCGGTCAAGGCTGACGCCAAGGTTGCCGACGTGAAAACCGAAGCCAAGGCTGACAAGGCTGTCGCCAAGTCCGAGACCGCCAAGGTCAAGGCCGAAGGCAAGGCTGACGTAAAAGCCACCACGAAGTAAGCAGCACTCTTCGGAGAAAAAGACAGGTTCGCCTGTCTTTTTTTTCGTCCGATGTTTGCAAAGCCCGACGGATTGCCACGAGTTTGCTATCGTGCGTCTGCAACCGATCCACCATCGATCAACCCAGCCCGCCGGACACGCCATGATCTTTCTGCTGCTCAAAGTCGCCGGACTCGAATATGTCCCCGAACACATCCTGAATGACTGGGCACTCGAGCCCTCACGCCTGTGGCAGGTCGGAGACGTGTCGCCAGCCACCGGGCAACCGCATGAAGACGCCGGCTTCAACATCACCATGCCGAACCACGAAGCGTGGCCCGACGCGCTCGCCTACCTGGCCGACTTCCTCGACACCAAGACCGAGATGTTCCATGAACTGATTTCTCTCGGCGCCAACTGCGAACTGCATGTGGGCGTGTCGGTGGATGGCGATGACACCGTGGCGCAGCCGCTGGAATTTCCGCGCGGCTTCATGGCCGACCTGCTGGAGCGCGAGATCGACCTCAGCGTCCTCGCCTTTCCGGCGGAAGACAAAAGCTAAAAGCGATCCTGAAGCAGCCCTCACCCCAACCCCTCTCCCCGAGGGAGAGGGGCTTTTCCCCCTTCTCCCTCGGGGAGAAGGGCCGGGGATGAGGGAAAGAAATTGTTTTAACGCTTTCGCAAGCCCTGAAGTAATCGCACTTGCTTGTCTCCATACTGCTACTCCGGCTTGATGCCCGCCGCCTTGGCCACCTGCGTCCAGCGCTCGATCTGCGATTTGATCCACGCGGCATATTCCGCCGGCGTGCTGGACACCGGCTCCAGGCCGAAATCGCCGAACACCTTCTTCGTCTCCGGCGTAAACAGCACCTTTACCAATCCGGCATGGATGCGGTTGACCGCCTCGGCCGGCGTGCGCGCCGGGGCAAGGATTCCGTAACGCGAGCCGCCGTCAAAACCGGTCAGTCCCTGTTCATGTATCGAAGGCAGGTCCGGCAGCGCCTGCGCCCGCTCAAGCGAACTCACGCCGATCGCCACCACCTTGCCGGCCTTCATCTGCGGCACCACGGCCGGCATGGCAACGAACATCGCATCCACGCGACCGGCCACCAGGTCGGTGACCGCCGGCCCCGCGCCCTTGTAGGGCACGTGCAGCATGTCTATGCCCGCCATGGTCTTGAACAGCTCCATGTACAGATGCAGCGGACCGCCCTGCCCCGAAGAGCCGAAGGCCAGCTTGCCCGGATTCCTCTTGGCCAGCGCAATGAACTCCTTGACGTTCGTCACGCCCAGCCCGGCATTCACCACCAGCAGCGTCGGCCCCGATGTCACCGGCGTGATCGGTGTGAAGTCCTTGATCGGATCAAAGGGCAGGTTGGCCGAGGTCACCGAGGACAGGATGAACGAACTGGTGATGAACAGCAGCGTGTAGCCGTCCGGCTGCGACTTGGCGACATAGTCGGTGCCGATATTGCCCGAGGCGCCGCCGCGGAAATCCACGATCACCGGCTGGCCGAAATTCTCGCTCAGCTTCTGCGCCACCCAGCGCGCCGGCGGATCGGTGGGGCCACCGGTGGGGAAGGCCACCACGATGCGCACCAGCTTGGAAGGATAACCCTGGGCCAGCGCGACAGAAGGAACCAGCGCTGCAGCAATCACCGCAGCGAAGGCTGCGCGCATACATCCACGAATCAGATCCATCATGAAACCGTCCCCCTGTGTCCTGTCACAACCGCCGCACAGCCTCTGTGCTGGCGGAGTCGCAAGCGGGCCCCGACATTCGGAGCCCGCAGGGTCAGACAGTAAGGCCGATCGGCACGCGCATCAAATAGGTTTTAATGATGCGGCCCTCTATGAAACGTGATGCGTCGCAGTGACGCGGGGCGGCACCTTGGAAATGCAGCGCCCGCCGCGAATGGCATCAGCCGCCGAGAAAGTCCCGTTTGCCGATCTCCACGCCGTTGTGGCGCAGGATGAGATAGGCGGCAGTGACATGGAAATACAGGTTGGGCATCGCGAAGGTCTGCAGGTACTGCGCGCCCTTGAAGACCAAGTCCTTGCCGCCGATCTTCAGCGTGATCTCCTTGTCCTCGGTGCCGTCGATCTGGGCGGGTTTCACCGACTCGATAAAGGCAATCGTCTTGGCAATGCGCGCCTTCAGCTCGGCCAGCGTCTGCTCGGTGTCTTCGTGCCTCGGGTTCTCCACCCCCGCCAGCCGCGCCACTGCACCCTTGGCCGAATCGCAGGCGATCTGGATCTGGCTAGTGAACGGCAGCATGTCCGGATACAGCCGGAACGTGGTCAGCGCTTCGGGTTTGATTTTCTTCATATCGACGTAAGCCTGCGCCTTGTCGAGGATGGCGGAGAGGTTGGAGAGCATCGCGACAAAGCGCGGCGCGCTGGCCTGGTACATGGAGAGGGACATGAGGTTCCTGAAAAGAAATGGTGAGGAGGCGCTCATTCTACTTCCTGCCTTGCTCGCTACACATAAAAGGCTCATTTGACGCGCTTGTATCACTTTGTCAGTTCGAGCCCTATGTGGCTTCCCGACCGGGGAAAATCTGGGCACCGCTGGATGCTTAGAGTCAAACTGGCGTAGCGTCTACCGAATTTTGATGACGACGCCTGGACACAGTTCAATGGACGAAGGGATTTCCCGCCACTCCGCCTCGTCAGTGAAGTTATCTAACAGCCAGCGACGAATGTCGTTGAAGTCACGCAGTTTCATCAATTTCGCATGTTCACGCGCGAACCACTCGGCGTCAGGTGAAAAAGAGGTGTTCGTCACGAGCAAGCCTGCATTAAACGGCTGTCCGGCCAACGTGCCAGAGAATTCTCGCACCGTTGCAGGCCCTTCCTTAGAGTTTGGATTGCGATGGTGTTTGACTTGTGCCGCACCAAGAAAAGGAAATGAGCTTCTCATACGCGGCCAAAACAGGACGTCGACGCCTCCATCCTTTCTGTTGATTGCACCTATTCGGCGGGGCTCAAAACCCATTGCGAATAGGCGGTCACAAATGAGTTCTTCAAATTGTTCAGGCGTAAGTTGGTGGACGAGAGAGGGCTCCTTTCGAAGTTGGTCTCCTAAGGTCTCCCCAACGCCAATCAACTTGACATGTAAGGGTTCGGCGATTATTCCCTCGAGCAGGTTTCTAGCGCCACTAATAGTGAATCCTTGCTCGTAAAGGAGATCACGGACCCGCCTGATTAACAGCAGTTCGTGGTGCTGGTAATAGCGTCGATTGCCGCGCCGTTTCACCGGATTCAACTGGCTGAATTCTTGCTCCCAATAGCGCAGCACGTGAGGCTTGACGCCGCACAGTTCGCTGACTTCTCCTATGGTGAAAAAGCGCTTTGCGGGAATTGGGGAGAGATTATTGGGTTTTGTACAAGTGTCATCAGATTCAGCGTCAATGGCAGCCATGATTGGCGTGAACACTTCTCCTCCGTCAAGCCGGTTCCTGGCGCCAGAAATAGTGAAGCCTTGCTCGTAAAGAAGTTCGCGGACCCGCCTAATCAACAGAATTTCATGGTGCTGGTAATAGCGTTGATTACCGCGCCGTTTTGCCGGATGCAACTGGGTGAATTCCTGTTCCCAGTAGCGCAGCACATGTGGCTTGACGCCACACAGTTCGCTGACTTCTCCTATGGTGAAAAAGCGCTTTGCGGGAATGGGAGGGGGACTATCGAACATTTTTTGATGCTCTCAATTCATGAGAACATTTTCGATTGCGAAAGTCTAGCATTTCGAGCTTTCCGCTCCCCGAACGGGGCAAATCTGGAAACTACTGGTTAGTTAAGGTCCAATTACCTTAAAACAGAGCACAGGTGCGCGCCACTAGCAGTGGCGTCCCTTTTAGGGCCAGGATACACGGCGTCATACTTACTATCGGATTTCGCCCATCCCGCTGAATTGACGCGCAAGATGTGTCGCATAGTTGTCAGTCATCCCGCTCACGAAGTCAAGAACTCGCATGAGCGCTAGGTACCGTCGGGTGTTTGGACATGTTTTTTGATCTCTGATACGTGGGTCAAATGTATTCGGACCAATTAGTTCGAGAACACGGCTACTTCGAAAGTTGCTCGCCGCCCCTGCGCCAAGCAACTCATCGGTTGCATGACAAATGACATTCAGAAGTGTAGCTATGGTGTTGTAAGCGCCAATTTCGAGCTCAACTTTTCTTGGGTGAGCGAACACCTTTTGCTTGGCCAACTGCTTTGCGTTCGTGACGCATGTTCGGACTACCTCGCTACATAGCGGTAGTAGCTCGTGATGCTCTCCGCGCAAGAATTCATCTTCGTGCGATATGAAAGCGGATGCCGCATCTTCAACCAGATGCGGAAATCACCTTCCCACGAACTAGCGGCGGCCTTCGAAGTGGGCGATATTTCTCAAGATCACGTGTAAGGCCATCAATCTTCTTGGTATCCAACAGTGGTCGTAGCACATCAAAAACTTCTTCCCAATTAAGGATTCCCATGTCCATGCCATCTTCGAGATCAAGAAGGCCATAGCAGAAATCGTCTGCAATCTCCATGAGGTGAACGAGAGGGTGTCTGCAATACCAGTTGCTCCCCTCCTGCGGAATAAGACCGACCGCTTGAGCTACTTCGTGGAAAACATCGAGCTCGGATTGATAAACGCCGTACTTGTTCTTTTTGGGTCGCTGATCACTAACTGCAGGATCAGAGGTCCAAGGATACTTTAGGAAGGCTCCGAGCGAAGCATAAGTTAGCCGCAAGCCGCCGTCGTATGGGTG